>CAZMVJ010000191.1:1731-5041 GCA_964569445.1 uncultured Anaerolineaceae bacterium
CCGCGACCTGGGCGAGGCCTTGCGCCGCATCGGCGAAGGCGCGGCCATGATCCGGACCAAGGGCGAGGCCGGCACCGGCGACGTCGTCGAGGCCGTGCGCCATGCCCGGGCGGTCCTGGGCGAGATTCGGCGGCTCGAGACGATGGCCGAAGAGGAAGTGATGGCCTACGCCAAGTCGATCGGGGCGCCCTATGAGTTGGTCGTCGAGACGCGCCGCCTCGGCCGGCTGCCGGTGGTCAACTTCGCCGCCGGCGGGATCGCCACCCCGGCCGACGCCGCCCTGATGATGCAGATCGGCGTCGACGGCGTCTTCGTCGGCTCGGGCATCTTCAAGTCGGGCGATCCGGCGCGGCGGGCGAAGGCCATCGTCGAGGCCACGACCCACTACAACGATCCGAAGATCCTGGCCGAGGTCAGCCGCAATCTGGGCGAGCCGATGGTCGGGATCGGCGTCAGCGATTTGCCCGAAGCGGAGCGCCTGGCCGGCCGCGGCTGGTAGCGCGCACGACGACTCTTGGCCGCTGAGCACCTGACCCGCCCGCGGCGCACCGACCGCGCCCTGGAAGACGACCGCGCCATCGAGGCCTTGCTGCATCGACTGCCGGTGGGCTTCCTGGCGCTGACCGATGGCGACCAGCCCTACATCAATTCCAATCTGTTCTGGTTTGACGCCGCCGCCCGCCGGATTTACTTCCACACCGCCGGCATCGGACGGACACGGCACATCGTCGAGCACAACCCGCGCGCCTGTTTCAGCACCGCCGAGATGGGGCGCTTGCTGCCGGCCGACACCGCCCTCGAGTTCAGCACCGAGTACGCCAGCGTTGTCGCCTTCGGCCGGGTCCGCCTCGTCGAGGAGGAGGCCGAGCAGCGCCACGGGCTGCAGGGTATGCTCGACAAGTACTTTCCCGACTTGCGGCCGGGCGTACACTATCGGCCGATCATCGAAGAGGAATTGGCGCGGACCTCGGTCTACGCCTTCGAGATCGACGCGTGGAGTGGAAAGCAGAAACCCACCCCGGAGCCCCCCCAGGGCGCTGGGACGCAGTGACCATCGGTGTCCTGGCCCTGCAGGGCGATTTCGCCGAGCACGCCAGCGCGCTGCACCGGCTCGGGGCGGCCGCGCGCCCGGTGCGCCTGCCCGAACACCTCGACGGATTGCACGGACTGATCCTCCCCGGCGGTGAATCGACGACGATCGGCAAGCTGGCCACCACGTACGGGCTGGTCGAGCCGCTGCGAGCATTCGCCGCGCACCACGCGCTGTGGGGGACGTGCGCCGGCGCCATCTTCCTGTCGCGCGACGCCGGGCGCGACCAGCCGCTGCTCGACCTGATGGACATCCGCGTCGAGCGCAACGCCTTCGGTCGCCAGGTCGATTCCTTCGAGGCCGACCTTTCCTTTCCGATGCTCGACGAGCCGCAGACGCCGTTCCGCTGCGTCTTCATCCGCGCCCCGCTGATCGAGAGCGTCGGCGCCGGAGTCGAAGTCTTGGCGCGCATGGCCGAGCCGCCCCGCCCTGGCGGTGGAACAATCGTCGCCGCCCGCCAAGGCAAATGGCTGGCCACCTCCTTCCACCCCGAGCTGACCCCCGACCTGCGCTTCCATCGCTACTTCGTGGAGATGGCGAGTGTCTGAGTCGACCGCCATCCGCCCTCTCGACGTGCGCGATCTTCGGCTGCTCCATCGCCTCCGGCGCGATGGGCTGTGTCTGCACGCGCAGGTGGCCTATACCCGCGGGCCGCACGCGCTGCAGACGGCCCTGCTCGACGTCCTGACGCCGGGGCGCGCCACGCACACCCTCGTCGCCCGCCCGCTCCTGCCGGGCGAGCCGGCCGCCGTCGGCCAGATCGCTCACGACCTGGGCGACTCGGTCGCCCGCCTGGGCTTCATCGGCCCGACGGCTCAGGTCGACGGCGCCGTCGGCCTGCGGCTGCTCGATGCGCTCAGCCAAGAAGCCGGGATGCGCGGCGCGCACAATCTCATCGCCGAGGTCGACGAGGATCAGCCGGCCTTCGAGTGCCTGCGGCGAGCGGGTTTCGCCGTCTATGCCCGCCAGCAAATCTGGCGCTGGGAAGGAACGCCGTCCCCCGAGCAGGAGGTTGACGACGTCTGGCGCAGCGAGGTCCCGGGCGACGGCGAAGCCATTGCCTGGCTGGTGGCCAACCTCGTCCCCGGTCTGGTGCTGCAGGTGGAGGCCGCCCCCGGCCGCAGCCGGCGCGGTTTGCTGCATTGGGCCGAGGGCGAGCTGCGAGCCTACCTCGATCTCGAGCGCGGACCGCGCGGCGTCTGGGCCCAGCCGACCATTCATCCGGCGGTCGAGGCGATCGATATGCTCCTGGCCGCCTTCCTGCGCCGCTCCGCCGAGTCGGATCGGCCGGTGTACTTGTGTCTGCGCTCGTATCAAAGCTGGATGGTTGGCGCCCTCGTCCGACTGGGTTTCGAGCGTGTCGCCGAACAGGCGGTGATGGTGCGTCGCTTGGCGGCCACCGTCCGGCGCGCTGTCCCGGCGCCGCTCCCGGCGCTCGACGGCCGCCGGGTCGAGCCGACCACGCCGTTCGCCGGTATCATCGGCCCCGATCGCCGACGAGGGTGATGTTGAGGACATTCCGGTCGTCCTTGGAGGGTCTGACCCCCACCCCCTGCCCCCTCCCCCGCTGTGGCCACCGTTCGGATTCGAAACGAGCTCCGGGGGAGGGGGGAAAAGTCTTGGAAAGGTGGGGCAGCAGAGCTGCCCCACCTTTCCAGAATTCCTCCCCCTCTCCGCTCCTCTCCACCAAGAGGCTGGCATCAGCCTGCGGAGAGGGGGGTGGGGGTGAGGCTGAAAGCCGGACCGCCGTAAATGCATCCCAGGGGTCCCCTTGCGGCGATTGGAGTTCGGTCCGATGACCGGCACACGTATCACCGATGACCTTGAGGCGATGCTCGGCATTCTCCCGCCGGACGTCGCCCGGCGTCTGACGGAGATCAATCGTCAGGACGATCTACTGGAGGTCATTCTCGATCTGGGCCGCACGCCGTCGGCGCGCTTCATCGACGGCGAGGTCGTCCTGATCGAGCGCGAAGTGACGCGCGAGGATCTCGAGTCCGTTGTGGCCCATGTCGGCGAGTTCGATGCCGACAACCGGGCCGGCATCGAGCGCACACTGCATCGCATCTCGGCCATCCGCAATCGACGCAGCCACGTCGTCGGCCTGACCTGTCGCGTCGGCCGGGCGGTCTACGGCACGCTCGACATCATCCAGGACATCGTCGGCCAGTCGATGAGCATCCTGCTGCTCGGCCGGCCGGGGGTGGGCAAGACGACCAT
>CAZMVJ010000192.1:0-4961 GCA_964569445.1 uncultured Anaerolineaceae bacterium
GCGAGGTCGAGCGGGTGTTGAACATGGTCGACGGGGTGCTGCTGCTGGTCGACGCCGCCGAGGGGCCGATGCCGCAGACGCGCTTCGTCCTCAAGAAGGCGCTGGAGATGGACCACCGCGCCGTGGTCGTCATCAACAAGGTCGACCGCAAGGGCGCCGATCCGGCTCAGGCGCTCAACGAGACCTTCGACCTCTTCATCCAGCTGGGCGCCACCGACCCCCAGGCCGAGTTCCCCGTGGTTTACGCCAACGCCGTTACCGGCCAGGCCGGCCGCACGCCGGAGCTCGGCCCCAACCTGCAGCCCCTATTCGACGCCATCCTGCGTCATATCCCGGCGCCGCGGGTCGACCCCGAGGCGCCATTCCAGATGCTGGTGACGACGCTGGGCTACGACGATTACCGCGGCGCCACCGCCTCCGGACGAATCAGCGCCGGGAGGCTGCGGGCCGGCATGCCGCTGGCGCGCATCACGCATGACGGCCGAGTCCTGCCGACGCAGGCCCGCTACCTCTACCAGCACGTCGGACTCGAACGGATCGAGGTCGAGCAGGCGCTGGCCGGTGACATCGTCGTCATCGCCGGTTTGGAAGACGTCGCCATCGGCGAAACGCTGGCCGATGCGGAGAACCCGCTGGCGCTGCCGGCGATCCATGTCGAGGAACCGACGCTGCGCATGACCTTCGCCGTCAACGGTTCGCCTTTCACCGGGCGCGAGGGCCGCTGGAGCACGTCGCGCAAACTGCGCGAGCGGCTGTTCACTGAGCTGCGCACCAACGTCTCCCTGCGGGTGGAGGAAACCGATGCGGCCGACACCTTCAGCGTCTCCGGCCGCGGCGAGCTGCACCTGGCCATCCTGATCGAGACGATGCGCCGGGAAGGCTATGAGTTCCAGGTCTCCCGTCCGGAGGTCATCCTGCACGAGGTGGACGGCAAGACCTTCGAGCCGTTCGAAGAGGTCTACATCGAAACCGCCCCCGACGCCCTGGGAACGGTGGTCGAAATGCTCGGCAGCCGGCGCGGCCAGATGCTCGACATGCAGGACAGCGGCGGCGACGCCGTGCGCCTGCGCTACCTGGTGCCGACGCGCGGCCTGCTCGGGTTCCGCTACCACTTCATGACCGCCACCCGCGGCGCCGGTTTCCTGCACAGCATCTTCCACGGTTATCTGCCGCTGTCCGGCGGACCGCTCGGGCGGGGCGGCGGATCGCTGGTGGCCTGGGAGCCGGGGATCACGACTTCCTACGGGCTGAAGAACGCCGAGGAACGCGGGAGCCTTTTCGTCGGCCCGGGGGTCGAGGTCTATGCGGGAATGGTCGTCGGCGAGCAGACGCGGCCGGGCGATATCGGCGTCAACGTTTGCAAGAAGCGGCACGTCACCAACGTGCGCTCGTCCAACAAGGAGATCGACGAACGGCTGACCACGCCGCGCGAGATGAGTCTCGATCAATGCATCGAGTACCTGCGCGACGACGAGCTGCTCGAGGTCACGCCCAAGAGCCTGCGCATCCGCAAGCGGACGCTCGACGCCCGCACCCGCGGGCGCGAAGAGAAACGCGCCAAGGAAGCCCTCGGCGCGTGAGCGCACATCGCCCCTGAGGTTTCAGCCTTCACACCCCATCCCTGCCGACCCGGCTCTCGTCTCCGGTCGGGTGGAAAGCGATCGGCCCGGGGCGGGTCGCGGCGGGGCGGCGAGATTCAAGCGAGAGGCAACCCCCCATCGCCAAGGGGTCGGCTCAGTCGCCTTGGCCTTCCAGGATCGGACGCAGGCTGTCGGCGTACTCCCGGCCGGCGGCGTTGTCGGTCAGGATCGTGACCGCCTCCGGTTGCTGCACACCGAGTCCGAGCTCGACCGCCCGGGCAATCTGATCCTGGTCGAAGATCGGTCCGCGCCGGACGGCGGCCGTCGTTCCCAGGTGGCGCAGGACAGCGACGCCGACGGCGTCGATGGCGATCCGATCGACACCTGCCAGGACGACCTGAGCGTCGGCGCGGGTCCCGGCCTCCGGCCCGCCGCTGGTGAAGGCCTCGACGCCGTCCAGCACGATGAGCGCCGGCGCGTAGGCGGCGTTGATCTCGGCGATCATGGTCCGCTGGGCGGGGGCGTTGTGGAGCTCGGTCATGTAGTTGTAACCATCGCCCGGCAGGAACTTGGCCGCCAGGCCGACCGAGTTCTTGAGGGACATCGTGAAATGGCCGCCGAAGCGGTGCGTCTTCAGGTTGCACGTCTGGATAACGGCGTCGGCTTCGAGGCACGGGCGGGGCAGGAGAAAGCCGCGGCTCCAGTGGCTCTCCCCGGAATCCACCGCGAGCCACTCCTCGGCGCCCATCTCGTCGAGGACCAGCGTCGCGAAGCCCAGTTCCGAAGCCAGGTCAAAGACGCCTTTCGTCCTCATCACCGAGCGTGTGTCCCCCATCCCGCTGCGATCGCCCAGCGTGATGCGCTGCGCGCCCCATTCCCATAGACGTTCAACCAGCGCCCGCAGCGTGTCGTTGTGGGTCGACCCCGGTGCCGGGTCGGCGCTGTTGAAGTTCGGCTTGAGGAACAGCGACTTACCCTGGACCGGGTTGACCCCGAGCAGGTCGAGGGCGCGCCGCACACCCTGGGCGCGATCGCCCGTCCGAACGAGGGCGACGCGGCCGATGAGGGACTCGGGCGTCGCGCTGGCGGGGACGCTCGACAGCGCCGGGCTCGGCAACGTTGCGTTCGCCGGAGGAGTCGCCGGAAAGAACGGAGTCGGCGAAGGGTCGCCGAGCGGCCCGATCTCGCTCGCCATCCGGCATGCCGGACCGAGGGCAGCGGCTGCGGCCGTGCCGCACAGGGACACCAGGAACTCGCGTCGGCTGAGCCTGTGCCTGCCGTTCAATGACGCCTCGCCCCTCCGCTCTCCATGTAAGCACCAGTCCTCAGCCGGCACAAGGGGCCGCCCCGGACGGCGGGATCGTCGTTCCCAGTATCTCTGCACGACGGGCCCTCGTTTGCAGCCCATAGGCGCGAATGTCCCGACGACCGATCCCGGCCGAAGGGGCATCCGCCGGCACGACCAGGCCCACTCTGAGCACACGGTTGCGAATGTGGACCAAAACACTACAATTTCCCTCCAGTTCGCCCGGCCTCGATGAGGCGCCGAGAGATCCCGCCGCAACCACCGGAGGTCCCGTTGAACCCTCGCCCGTGCTGGCCACTGTCCGCCGTCCTTTTCCTCGTCCTGGCCTCCTGCGCCTCCGCACCGAGGGCTCAAACCTTCGAAGAGGCGCGCCAGGTTGTCCTCGATGAGGTCGTCCAGCCGGATTCGCTTGACCACCCGGTGATCGTCTTCGCCCTCCCCGATCCCCTTCGATCCGGCGACCAGATCGGCCCCTACAACAAGGAGGGCTACGGCCCGGCGGTGGTGCCGACTGCCATCGAGGAAGACAGCTGGTTCTTCTGGATCGACGACGCCCCCGGGGCGCGCTTTAGCCATCCGGGCCGTTTCGTGCTCATCTCCCCGGCGACCGGCGAGGTCACCGTCGCCGAGCACGCCTGGTGGCCAGTGCTCAACGGCCAAGGGCTGTGGACGGAGGGCGACGAGTATTGGGACGAGGGCAACTGGGCGTTCTCCAACTTGGCGTCCGGTCCGCAGGGCAGTTCACTGCCCGCCGACGGACGCGCCCGAATCGGTCTGGCGGCCCCCTCGGCTCAATCCGCCGGCCCCGGGGCGGCCCTTGTTATCAACGGCTGGGAGAGCGGCGAGAGCGGTGAAGCCGACTTCGAGACGGACGCCGACGGCATGCATGACATCCTGACCGACGCCGGCTTCGACGTCACCTACCTCGGCCCCAAAGAAGACGCCAACCCCGATCGCGACGATGAGGCGACCAGCGCCAACCGCCTCGACTGGCTCCATGAGAAGTCCGAGGAGCTCCAGCCCGGGGACACCCTCGTGATCTACGTCACCGCCCACGGCGGCGTGACCGAGGATGGAACGGGGGGCATCGGCAACGTCTTCGAGGATCTGCTCCTCAAGGACTTGCAGAAGTTCGATCCGGGAGTTCACATCATCGTATTCCTCGACAGCTGCTATTCCGGTAGCTTCGCCGATACCATTCGCCAGGTGGCCGACGTGACCGTCATGTCGACCAGCGGCACCGACCCGTCGTACGGCGACATCGACCCCTTCTTCTTCGAGGGCTGGCTAGCCGATGATCCCAATCCCGACGACGAGGGCTCCGAGTTCACCAGCGGCTTCGTCGAGGACTGGAAAGAGATCATGGCCGACCCACAACAGCGGGCGGCCATCGAAGCGCGCGCCGTCCAGCAGGCCACCAACTTCTGGGAGGAGCTGACCGCCGCCTCCCATGTCAGCGCCGTCGAGAAAGACGTCACCGCCCTCTCCGGCTGGAGCTTCCCCAGCCTGGTGCGCGGCGCACCCGAGACGCGCCCGACACCGTCGCCAACGTCGACTGTCCTGCAGGACGCCCACAACGACGGCCTGAGCTGCGTCACCGGGCAACCACTGACCACGGGAACTCCGCCCGAGGTGGACATCTCGCGCACCATTGTCGATCTGCTGGTCGGCGAAACGAGCGGCGAGCCGGAGCAGGTGCGCTTCACGATCGAGCTCGACCGGGCGCCGGCGATCGACACCCCCCTGTTCGGCGGTGTGGAGTTCGCCGATGGTTCCACCGCGATCAGTCCACCAAACCCGGACTGGTATCTTGATGGCATCGGCAACAAGAACTTCAGCTTCCGAATCCAGAATGCGATTCCCTACCCCGAACTGCACCAGTACGACCCGAACCGCGGCTGGCGGTCCAACCCGAACACCGGTTTCTTTGTCGAGGTCCAGGGCAACCGGATCTTCATCACCGTTCCGGTGATGGAAATCCCGGCCAACAGCCCCTTCTACGTCAGCCTGACCGACTACACCGCCTGCGACGCCGTCGGCCTGGATGAGGACCTTCAGCCGACCGGCATGCTGCC
>CAZMVJ010000193.1:0-4927 GCA_964569445.1 uncultured Anaerolineaceae bacterium
ACGATAGACTTTCTGGACTTCGGTCAGCAGGTAGAGCTCGCACGCCTCGCGGCCGCTGATGCGCAGAATGCGGTGCGGGTTGAGCGAGCCTTCGGTGATCTGCTGCCCGGCCACGACCTTCTCGCCGTCCTTGACCAGGATGCGGCTGCTGGGCGCCACCTCATAGACGGCCTCGTCGATTTGATCGTAGGCCACGATGACCTTGCGCTCCTCGAGGCGCACCCGACCGGCATGGGTAGCCGAGATCTGGGCCTCGCCGCGCGTGGCAATGACATCGCCGGCCTTGAGCTCGCCGCCGTCTTCCACCCGCAGCGACCAGTTGCCCGGGACGTTGTACTCGTCCTGGATCAACTCGCTGTTCATGACCTGGACCACGCGCTGACCTTCGGCGTGGACGCCGTGGATGATCTTGACCGTGCCGGCGATCTCGGCCGTGATCGCTTCGCCCTTGGGCTTCTTGCGCGCCTCGAACAGCTCCTCAACGCGCGGCAGGCCGGTGGTGATGTCCCCGCCGGCGGCGACGCCGCCGGTATGGAAGGTTCGCAGCGTCAGCTGGGTGCCCGGCTCACCGATCGATTGGGCGGCGACGATGCCGACGGTCGCCCCCAGTTCCACCATTTCGCCCCGCCCCAGGTCCATCCCGAAGCACTCGACGCACATGCCGAAAGGCAGCTCACACGTCAACGGCGAGCGGATGTAGATCGTTTCAATTCCCGACGCCGCCAGCGACTCCGAGAGGTCGGGAGTGACGACACCGCCGCGCTCGAGCATCACTTCCCCGGTCTGGGGATGAACGGCCCGGTCCGCCAGGATGCGGCCGACGATGCGGGCGCTGAAGTCCTGCCCGGCGACGTCGTCGGCGCGGCGGATCGAGATGCCCTGGTCCGTCCCGCAGTCGGGCGAGCTGATGATCAGGTCCTGGGCCACATCGACCAGCCGGCGGGTCAGGTAGCCGGCGTCGGCCGTGCGCAGCGCGGTATCGGTCAGGCCCTTGCGGGCGCCGTGAGTCGAGATGAAGTACTCCAGTGTGCTCAAGCCATCGCGGAAGTTCGAGCGGATGGGCAGCGGGATGATGCGGCCGGCCGGATCGGCCATCAGGCCGCGCATCCCGGCCAGCTGTGAGATCGGGCCAAACCCGCCTTTGGTGGCGCCGGAAATCGCCATCGTGCTCAAGCTGCCGGCCGGGTCCATGCCTCGCCGCACCGCCGCCGCCACTTCGGCGGTCGTCTGCTGCCACAAATCGATGACGCGTTCGGTCTGTTCCTGCTCGGTCAGGAGACCGCGCTGGTAGTCGCGCCGCACGGTCTCGGCCTGTTCCAGCGTGCGAGCGATGATCGCTTCCTTCTCGGGGGGAACGGCGATGTCGGAAACGGCGATCGTCGTCCCCGAGCGCGTGGCGTAGGCGAACCCGATGTCTTTGATGGCGTCGACGACGGTCGGCGTGCCTTCTTCCCGCAGCAGGTGATAGACCTCGCCCACCAGCTCCTGCATCCCGGCCTTGTCGAGCACGCGGTTGACGAAGTGCATCTCCGGCGGGAGCACGCTGTTGAAGATCGCCCGGCCGATAGTCGTATCGATGACGCGCAGCTCGGGCGCCGCCATACGCCGCTCTTCGGCGTCGTACCAGGTCTCGATCTGAAGCTTGATCGGGGTGTGCACCTCGACCTGCCCCAGCGCGTACGCCAGCTCAACCTCGTCCAGATCGGAGAAGGCGCGCCCCTGGCCGCGGTGATCGCGGCCGCCGACGGCCATCGTCAGGTAGTAGACGCCCAGCACCATGTCCTTGGACGGGCCCACCACCGGCTCGCCGTCGGCCGGCTTGAGCAGGTTCTTGGACGAGAGCATCAGCGTCCGCGCTTCCTCGACGGCCTTGGTCGACAGCGGCAGGTGAACCGACATCTGGTCGCCATCGAAGTCGGCGTTGAAGGCGAAACACACCAACGGGTGGAGCTGGATCGCCTTGCCCTCGACCAGGACCGGCTCGAAGGCCTGGATGCCCAGGCGGTGCAGCGTCGGCGCCCGGTTGAGCAGCACCGGACGGTCGCGAATGACTTCTTCCAGAACCTCCCACACCTCCGGCCGCTCGCGCTCGATGATCCGTTTGGCGCCCTTGACGTTGGCGGCGTAGTTGTAGGAAACCAACTTGGAGATGACGAACGGCCGATACAGCTCGAGCGCCATCGTCTTCGGCAGGCCGCATTGGAACAGTTTGAGGTGCGGGCCGATGACGATCACCGAGCGGCCCGAATAGTCGACGCGCTTGCCCAGCAGGTTGCGCCGGAAGCGCCCCTTCTTCCCCTTGAGCATGTCGCTCAGCGACTTGAGCTCACGCCGGCCGCGCCGCGACAGAGCCTTGCCGCGCTGGGCATTGTCGATCAGCGAATCGACGGCCTCCTGCAGCATGCGCTTCTCGTTGCGCACGATGACGTCCGGCGCCCCGAGTTCCACCAGGCGCTTGAGCCGGTTGTTGCGGTTGATGACCCGGCGGTACAGGTCGTTCAGGTCCGAAGTGGCGAAACGGCCCCCGTCGAGCTGGACCATCGGCCGCAGGTCGGGCGGGATGACCGGCAGCACCGTCAGCACCATCCACTCCGGGCGGTTGCCGGAGCGGCGAAAGGCCTCGACCACCTTCAGGCGCTTGGTCGCCTTCTTGCGACGCTGCTTGCTGCGCGTCAGGCGAATCTCTTCCCACAGCTCTTTGGCCAGGGCCTCCAGATCGAGCCCGCGCAGGATCTCGTGGAAGGCCTCCGCACCCATGTCGGCGCGGAACACCTGGCCCCAGCGGACCTTCAATTCGCGGTAATTCGACTCGCCCAGGAACATCATCGGCCGAATCCCGGCCAACTCTTCCCTCTCCGCCAGCAGCTCCTGGACTCCTTCCGAGCTGCCTTCGTCCGCTGTGCTGCGCAGATCGACCAACGCCAGGTCGCTTTGGGCCTTGATCTTCTCGGTATCCAGGCGGATCGCTTCCAGCTCTCGATCGCGGCGGTCCTTGAGGGCGGCTTCGATCTGGTCGAGCCGCAGCTTGACCGACTTCTGGACCCGCGTCAGATGCTCGCGGGTGATGTCCTCGCCCTTTTCGGCGATGACGGTCTCGGTGGCCTTGAACGCGATCGGCACCCGCGCCGGCTTGCCCAGTTTCTCGGTGAGCGAGGCCTCCAGCCGTTGGCCCTCCTGGATCACCGGGTCGATTTCGGCGGCGACGGTTTCATCGAAGGTCTCGCGAATGCCGCGTCCCTTGGCTTCCATGTCGTCGATATGCTTCTTGCGCCCGGCCTTGAGCACGGCGATGCGCTGATTGAGGCCGTCGGCCTGTTCCTTCTCCAGCCGGGCGACTTCCTCTTCAATACGCTTGATCGCCTTGCGTCGCGCCTCTTCGTCCACATGCGTCACGACGTACTGGGCGAAGTACAGCACGCGGTCGAGGTTGCGGCGCGAGATGTCGAGCAGCAGACCGAGGTAGGACGGCACCCGGCGCGTGTACCAGACATGCGCCACCGGCGCCGCCAGGGTGATATGCCCCATTCGCTCCCGGCGCACCGCCGAGCGCGTGACTTCGACGCCGCATTTCTCGCAGGTGATGCCCTTGAAGCGGATGTTCTTGTACTTCCCGCAGTAGCACTGCCAGTCCTTCGTCGGCCCGAAAATCGCTTCGCAGAACAGGCCGTCTTTCTCCGGCCGCAGCCGGCGATAGTTGATCGTCTCGGGTTTGGTCACTTCGCCGTACGACCAACTCATGATCGTTTCCGGCGAGGCCAAGCTGATCCTGAGTGCCCGAAATCCCTTGGATTCCACGCTAACCGCCTCCGACCGAGAAGATCCCCTGGGGTTCCCCACGTCAAGGGTGGAACAAACGTGCTAGTCCTCGGGCAACGTAAAACCAGCGCCCGAGGGGTATTCCTCAAGCGCTGATGTGCCGTCTGGCGTAATGTCTGGCGTAAGACTGAAACCGAACGTGATGAGTATTGTACGCCCGGAGGCGATTCTGTCAAGGGCCGCTTAGGCTTCTACGGAAATGGCCCTGCCGGGGCCTTGAAGCTAGAAACGGACACCAGGTGGCCGTTGCTCTTCGTATCCCGGAGGGGATTGGGCGCCACGTCATCGCCTGGTAGTCCCGGCCTACAGGCCGGGTCTGGCCCGGCTGGCGCGGAGGCCCCGGCTGAAGCCGGGGACTACCCTTCCGCGCCCGCCGGCGGCGTCGGGCGGGTGTCCGCCGCGAGCTGTCGCACCGGGACCTCCAGCACGAAAACGCTGCCCGAACCCAGGCGGCTCTCCACCGTCACCCGTCCGCCGTGCTGCTCGGCGATCGACTTGACGATCGCCAACCCCAGGCCCGACCCGCGCTCGCGCGCCGTCTCCGCCCCGCGGGCCCGGTAGAACTTCTCGAACAGGCGCGGCTGGTCGGCCGGCGCGATGCCGACGCCCGAGTCCTCGACGCGGAACTGCTGCATCCCGTCGATCTGGCCGGCACTGATTCGCACTCGCCCCTGCGGCGGCGTGTACTTGATGGCATTGTCGACCAGATTGGCCACCGCCTGGCGCAGCAGCGTCGGGTCGGCCTCGATCGGCGCCAAGGTATCCGGGACGTCGAGCGACAGGGCGACCTGCTTGTTGGCCGCCTGCGGTCGATAGGTCTGGACGACTTCCTGCAGGATGGCCGCCGGCTGGACCGTCGCCAGGCTCAGCCCGACGCCGGCCTCGATCCGTCCCAGGTCGAGCAGCCCGTCCACCAACCGCCCCATCTGGTCGACGCTGTCCAGGATCTTGCGGGCGAAGTCCTTCTGCTGATCGTTGAGCGCGCCGACCATCGACAGCATCGTACCGTAGCCGCGCATCAGCGTCAGCGGCGTGCGCAGGTCGTGGCTGACCGTCGCCACGAACTCCGACTTGAGCATATCGAGCTTCTTGTAGTGAGTGATGTCGCGCA
>CAZMVJ010000194.1:0-4844 GCA_964569445.1 uncultured Anaerolineaceae bacterium
CGAACGGCCGAGCGCGCCATCGAAGACCCGGTGCTCCTGGGCGGCGGCCACGCCACCTACAACCCGGAGCCGATGGCCGAGTTCTTCGACGCCTTCGCCATCGGTGAAGGCGAAGAGCTGATGGTCGAAGTCGTCGACGTCGTTCGGCGCTGGCGCTCCTCCGGCCAGCCGCGCGCCCATCTGCACCGGGCGCTGGCCCGTATCTGGGGAGTCTACGTCCCGGCGCTTTACCAGGCCGTGCACGCGCCCGACGGGACGCTGGAGCGGGTCGAGGCGCTGGCGCCCGAGGCGCCGTCGCGCGTCACAAAGCGCATCGTCGCCCATCTGCCGCCGCCGCTGACGCGCTTCATCGTCCCGTACATCGACGTCACCCATAATCGCGTGGCGGTCGAGATCATGCGCGGCTGCACCCGCGGCTGCCGCTTCTGCCAGGCGGGGATGATCACCCGGCCGGTGCGCGAACGCAGCGTCGCCGAGATCGTCGAGGCCATCGACGAAGCGCTGCGCCACACCGGCTACGAAGAGGTGGCCCTGCTCTCCCTGTCGTCGTCGGACTACGATGAAGTCCTGCCGCTGGTGCGCGCCATGCGGGAACGCTTCGCCGGCCGCCACCTCGACTTGTCCCTGCCGTCGCTGCGCATCGAGTCGTTCTCGGTCGAGCTGATGGACCTGCTGCAAGGCGAGTCGCACCGCAGCGGGTTCACCCTGGCGCCCGAGGCGGCCACCGAGCGCATGCGCCAGATCATCAACAAACCGGTGTCGACGGCTCAAGTCCTGGAGACCGCCCGCGAGATCTACGCCCACGGGTGGCACACGATCAAGCTCTACTTCATGATCGGCCATCCGCAGGAGACGCTGGAAGACGTCCAGGCTATCGTCGACTTGTGCCGCAGCGTCCTGGCCGTCGGCCGCCAGGTCATCGGGGCGCGGGCCAAGGTCACCGCCGGGGTCAGCACCTTCGTCCCCAAGCCGCACACGCCGTTCCAGTGGGTGCCGTGCGACACCGTCGAGCAGATTCGCGCGAAACAGAATCTACTCAAGCGGTCCCTGCGCGGCCCGGGGCTCAAACTCAACTGGAACAACCCCGAGGAGACGATGCTCGAGGCGTGGCTGTCGCGCGGCGACCGGCGCATGGGCGAAGTCATCTACCGCGCCTGGCGCAACGGCGCCCGCTTCGACGCCTGGCAAGAGCACTTCCGAATGGAATCCTGGCAGGCCGCCTTTGCCGAGACCGGCCTCGACCCGGCCTTCTACACCCACCGCGAGCGCCCGATCGACGAACCCCTGCCGTGGGACCACATCGACGCCGCCGTCCGCAAGGAGTTCCTGACCGAGGACTACCTGATGAGCCAGCGCGGCCAAACGCGCGTCGACTGCCGCGAGCGCTGCTTCGCCTGCGGCATCCTGCCACGCTTTGCCGACCTGCGGCGGTTGAATCCGGGCGATGTCTGGGAGTGCCCCGAAGTCCGCTCGCCGAAGCGCATTCCTGAGCCGTCGCAAATGGCCGGCGCGTGGCGGGCGGAAGCCGTTCCGCTCCTGGTTACGGAAGCGGAAAAGGCGGGCGGCCGGTCCGCCCTGCACCCGGCCGAAGGCCTCTCCGTCAGCTCGCGCTGAATCACAACTGATGGCCGCCACGGCCCTGGCCCGTTATCGCATCACCTTCGGCAAGACGGAGGCGATGCGTTTCACCGGCCATCTCGACTTGCATCGAACCTGGGAACGGACGTTTCGCCGGGCCGGGCTACCCCTGGCCTACAGCGAGGGCTTCAACCCGCATCCGAAGATCAACATCGGCGCCGCCCTGCCGCTCGGCTGCCTGAGCCGCGGCGACCTGATCGACGCCTGGTTGGAGCGCGAGCTGGAGCCGGACGAGGTGGCGGCTTCGCTGCGCGGGGCTGCGCCGCCCGGCATCGAGATCGAGGCCGTGACGCGCCTGGAGACGACGGAACCGGTCCTGCAGGGACGGATCGAGGCCTCGGTGTATGAGGTCACGTTGGAGGGCTTCCCCGAACCCGTCGAGATGTCGCGCAGGATCGAGGCGATGATGGCCTCGGATCATCTTCCTCGGGTGCGCCGCGACAAGACGTACGATCTGCGCCCGCTGGTCGAAGCGTTGGAGTTCCACCCCGGTAGGTCCGTGCTGCGCATGCGCCTGTCGGCGCGCGAAGGGGCGGTTGGGCGGCCGGAAGAAGTCCTCCAGGCGCTAGGATGTGAAGCGCAACAGGCGTTGGCCGTCCGGACGGAGTTGGTGCTCACGGCCAGGAGCGAGAGCCCTTCTCCTGTCTGAGCCCGGGCTCTCCGGCCACCAACCTCAGTTGTCAACCCGATCGAGCCGATCTCCGCGATGAGCGGAGCTTAGGAGCCGGCGCGTGGAGCGCCTGTTCGAGCGAAGGCCCTTGCCCACTCTGAGGCGGTGTCGAGCCGCGTCTGCACCGGGCCTATTTCGCCCTTGGGCGAATCCACGCCCCTCTGGAACATCCGCGCAGAGCGGAGCTCCGCCCGGCGCTTAGCGTCGGGCGGAGCGCAGTCGAAGCGTCCTGTGTCGAAAGGAGCTTCGACTTCGGCAAGGCCTCGCTGCACTCGGCCTTGCCTCCGCTCAGCGAGGAGTGACGACGAAAGGGGATGTCCTACGTCGGCAGCTTGAAGAAGTTCAGCATCTTCATCGCCAGCGCCAGGTCGCCCTTGAGTTTGATCCTGCCCTCGGCGAAGGCGCTCATGGCGTTCAACTTGCCGGAGATGATCTGCAGGTAGTCGGCCGCCTCGGCCGTCAGCGCCAGGCTGGGTTTCTCGATCGTCCCCGTCTCGACGGTGCAGGCCCCGTTGGCGATCTTGATCACCCACTCGCCGCCCTGCTCCCCCTGCAGGTGGTACTGGATGACGGCGTCCACGCCGGCGGCCTTCTCCGGCAGAAACGCCTTGGGCATAAGGTCCATCAGCTTGGCGATCGTCAGTTCCTCTGGCATGATTTCGGCCTCCGGTCGAATGGTCGTGCCTCGATTGTCCCACGGGTTACCCATCGGCGTAGGGGCGAAGCATCCCTCGCTCCGCTCGGGACCCTGTGCTTCGCCCCTACCAGGCTAATTCAGGTTCTCGAAGATCCCGGCCGCTCCCATCCCCCCTCCGATGCACATGGTAACCATGCCGCGCTTCAGGTGGCGGCGTTTCATTTCATAGAGAATCTGCGTCGTCAGCTTGGCCCCGGTGCAACCCAGCGGATGCCCAAGCGCGATCGCCCCGCCGTTGACGTTGACCACGTTCGGATCGATGTCCAGCTCGCGGATGACGGCCACGGCCTGCGAGGCAAAGGCCTCGTTCAGCTCGATGATGTCGATATCGGCCAGGGCGACTCCGGTCCGCTTGAGCAGGCGCGGCACGGCCGCCACCGGTCCGATCCCCATCAGCTCCGGCCGGACGCCGGCCACATTGAAACCGGCGAATCTCGCCATCGGCGTCAGGCCCAACTGGGCCGCCCGGCCCGCTTCCATCACGATCACCCCGGCGGCGCCGTCGCTCAAAGGCGACGAGTTGCCGGCGGTGACGGTCCCCTTGTTCTTGAAGACCGGCTTGAGCTTCGACAATCCTTCGACGCTCGTCTCCGCCCGCAGGTGCTCGTCCTTGTCGAGGCGCCGGTGCTCGCGCCGCACCTGGCCGCCGTTGTCCAACGTCTCCTCTTCGAACTCGATCGGCAGGATCTGTTCGGCGAAGCGTTGGGCCGCCACGGCCTCGGCCGCCTTGCGGTGGCTGTGGTAGGCGAACTCGTCCTGCGCCTGGCGGGTGACCTCGTATTCTTGCGCCACCCGCTCGGCCGTCAGCCCCATGCTCAGATAAACGCCCGGCCAGTTCTCGGCCAGGTAGGGGTTGGGGCTGAAGACGAAGCCGGACATCGGGACGGCGCTCATCGATTCGACTCCGCCGGCGATGACGATGTCGGCGCCGTTGGCGATGATCCGCTCCGAGGCGATGGCGATCGCCTGCAGTCCGCTCGAGCAGAATCGGTTGATGGTCATCGCCGGGACGTCGGCCGGCAGGCCGGCTCGCAGCCCGACCGGGCGGGCCAGGTTGAGGCCCTGATCGCCTTCGGGGAAGGCGCACCCCAGGATCACGTCATCGATCTCGCCCGGGTCGAGTTTCCCCTGGGTGCGGCGCAGCAGCTCGACGATGACGGCCGAGGCCATCTCGTCGGCGCGCACGTCGCGCGTCGTCCCTTTCACGGCTTTGCCGACCGGCGTGCGGCACGCCGCCACGATTACCGCTTCACGACTCATCGTCGCCTCCTCTTTGTCATCGGGGGCACTTCTCGACCCCCACCCTTTGCCCTCGCGAAGCACCCCGAGCGCAGCGAGGGGCTCCCCCTGCTTACAACGCTCCGTGCCTCCGAGCGTGCTTTGCAGGGGGAGGGGAGGGATTCTTCATGAGAGAGGGGCGAGCGGAGCCACGCCCTCTCTCGGAGACTCTCTCCCATCGCCGCCGAGCACTCCGAGCCTGGGCGTGGAAATGGGGCCCATGGGGTCAGCAGGTTTGGAGGGAAGGGGGAGCTCCGCTCCCCCTTCCCTCCAAGAAATCCTCCCCTCCCCCTGCCCTGCCGGTTCACGGGCGAAACGCTCCTGTAGCAGGGGGAGGGGTCAGGGGTGAGGGTCATTCCGCTCGGAGCCACGCTCGTTCCGCCTCAATTCCTCAGCGGCTTGTTGTTCTGCAACATGTACCAGATACGCTCGATCGTCTTCGGCTCGTGGCACAGGGCGAGGAAGGCCTCGCGCTCCAGATTCAAGAAGTCCTCCTCCGAGACCCACTGGGCGGCGCTCAGTTCCCCGCCGCACAGAACGCGGCCCAGCCGCACGCCGATG
>CAZMVJ010000195.1:0-4843 GCA_964569445.1 uncultured Anaerolineaceae bacterium
ACCGCGCCTCCGGCGCGGCGCTCCGCGCACGCTTCGACCCTTCGGCGAGCTCAGGACAGGCTTCGCACCGCGCCTCCGGCGCGGCGCTCCGCGCACGCTTCGACTTCGCACCGCGCCTCCGGCGCGGCGCTCCGCGCACGCTTCGACTTCGCACCGCGCCTCCGGCGCGGCGCTCCGCTCAGCGCGGAGAGCCCTCTCTCTAGAGAGGATCCCTCCCTGAGCGGAGCGCTGGCCCGAGGCTCAGCAAGGGCCAGCGCGCAGTCGAAGGGCCGAGCGCGCGCACGCTTCGACCCTTCGGCGAGCTCAGGGCAGGCTTCGCACCGCGCCTCCGGCGCGGCGCTCCGCTCAGCGCGGAGAGTCCTGCTCTAGAAAGGATCCCTCCCTGAGCGGAGCGCTGGCCCGAGGCTCAGCGAGGGACCGCGCGCAGTCCCTCGCCAGGCTCGGGATGATATCGAACGGCCTGCGCCCGTCGCCCGAGAGCGTGAGGGTATAATCCCGACGCCGTTCCGAGGTCGTCATGCGTCTGCGCGACAAAGTCGCCATCGTCACGGGAGCTTCGCGAGGGATTGGAAGGGCCACGGCCCTCGCCCTGGCGGCCGAGGGCGCGCGGGTGGTGGTCAACTACAACGCGCGCGCCGACGCCGCCGAGCAGGTCGTGGCGGAGATCGCCGCCGCCGGCGGGCAGGCGACCGCTCGCCAGGCCGACGTCGGGGATTTCGCCCAGGCCGAAGCGCTCGTCAAGTCCACCATCCAGAGCGAAGGCGACCTCCACATTCTGGTCAACAATGCCGGGATCACCCGCGACGGGTTGATCCTGAC
Source organism: uncultured Anaerolineaceae bacterium (assembly GCA_964569445.1). Lineage (GTDB taxonomy): Bacteria > Chloroflexota > Anaerolineae > Anaerolineales > E44-bin32 > DATEVL01. The sequence continues at coordinate 820 of CAZMVJ010000195.1, forward strand.
GATGTCGGAGGCCGACTGGGACGACGTCCTGCGGACCAACCTCAAGTCCACCTTCGCCTGCTCCAAGCCCGCCGTGCGTCACATGATCCGGCGCCGCTACGGCCGGATTGTCAACATCACCTCCGTCGCCGGCCAGATCGGTAACCCCGGGCAGACGAACTACTCGGCCTCCAAAGCCGGCCAGATCGGTTTCACCCGCTCGCTGGCCCGCGAGGTCGCCTCCCGCAACATCACCGTCAACGCCGTCGCCGCCGGGTTCATCGAGACCGAGATCTGGAGCCGCGTGCCGCCCGAAGCCCAGCAGGCGCTGCTGGGGATGATCCCGCTGGGCCGCAAAGGCACGGTCGACGACGTCGCCCGGGCAGTGGTATTCCTGGCATCGGACGACGCCGCCTACATCACCGGACACGTGCTCTCGGTCGATGGCGGCATGGCGATGGCCTGACGGCCGGGGCGAATCGATGAATCCCAGCGCATCTCCTGACACATCTGAAACGGCCCGCACGACGATTGCCCCGACGGTCCTGCTGACGATCACGCGCCTGACGGTCCTGGGTGTGCCCGGTGTGGCGCGTTTGGCGCCGGTCCCGGGCGGATTCAACCGGCTCTTCCGACGGGGTATCAATGAAGGCATACGCGTCGCAGTCAGCGACTCGGCGGTCGAACTCGAGCTCCATCTGATCCTCGCCCGCGAATCGAACGCCCTCGATGTCGCCCACCGGGTGCAGGCCGAAGTCTCCCGCGCGGTGGAGGAGACCGTCGGGATGTCGGTGAGCCGGATGGACGTCCACATCGAAGACGTCGATTTCGGCGCGCCGGCCGGCTGAGCCCATCGGCTATCCGCTGCCCCTTCGGGATGCATCGCGAGGCCGCCGACGATGAAGCACCAACGCCGCCGGGCGCGCGCCCTGGCGCTCCAGACCCTGTATGAGGTCGACTGCGTGGGCCATGCCCCCGACCTTGTGATCGGACGCACCCTCGAAGAGAACCCCGGGCTCGGCGAAGACGCGGTTGCCTTCTTGCGCCGCTCGGTGGCCGGCACGCTGGAGGTGGCGCCCATGCTCGACGGCTGGATCGCCGGCTGCGCGCCGGCGTGGCCGGTCGACGAGCTGGCGGTGCTCGACCGCAATATCCTGCGTCTGGCGCTGTGGGAATTCCGCGTGAAGCAGGAGACGCCGGTGAAAGTGGCCATCAACGAGGCCGTCGAGCTGGCCAAGCGCTACAGCTCCGACAGCTCGCCGCGCTTCATCAACGGCGTGCTCGGAACGCTGGCCGAGGGGTTCTAGCGCGTGGATCTGTTCGGCGTCGGACCGCTGGAGCTCCTGCTCGTCGTCCTTCTGGCACTCGTCCTCTTCGGGCCCAAAGACATCGCCAACCATGCCCGCAGCGCCGGCCGATTTCTCAATCGACTCTACAAGTCGGAGGGTTGGCGCACGATGACCCAGGCCTCATCGGCTCTGCGTAACCTGCCCAATCGCCTGGCGCGCGAGGCCGAGCTGGACCAGCTGGACCCGGTCCGCCGCGACGAGGCCGCGCCCGAGGGACCGGTGGCCACGCCGCCGGCTCCGCATCCAACCGGCATGACGGCGTGGACGCCGGAGGGCGTCGAACCGGCCTCCGCACCGAAGCCGCCGACCGCCGCCGACCCGAACTGATGCGCCGCCTGTTTCGGTCGATCAAGCGAATCATCAGCGCGCCCTTCCGCCTGATCGCGCGGCCTTTCCGCGCCGTCGGCCGTTTCCTCAACCACGAGCCCGATGAGATGGATACGGCCGACAGCCTGCGCCGGACGCTGGAGAACCCGGGCGCCCTGCTGGAACACCTGCAGGCCTTGCGCGGCCACCTGCTGCGCGGGCTGCTGGCGCTGGGTCTGGCGACGGTCGTCAGCTTCGCCTTCGCCACCCAGATCCTGGACTGGATGGCAGCCCCCGTCGGCGGGATTGGGGCGCTGCAAGCCATCGAGGTCACTGAGTCGATCGGGGCCTTCATGCGCGTCTCGCTACTCTCCGGCCTGACCCTGGCGCTGCCCTACCTGATCGTCGAGGTCTTCGCCTTCGTCAACCCCGGGCTGCGCCGGCGCGAACGCCTGACGCTGCTGATCTTGATCCCGCTGGGCGTATTCATGTTCGTGGCCGGGTTGCTCTTTGCGCGCTACGTGATGCTGCCGGTGGCGGTTCCGTTCCTGACCTCGTTTATGGGGATCACCACGATCCCGCGCCCAGCCAACTACATCCAGTTCGTGACGACGGTCATGCTCTGGGTGGGGGTGGCCTTCGAGTTTCCCCTGCTGATGTTCGCCCTGGCCACACTGGGCGTGATCGATGCCCGAACGATGCTGCGCGGCTGGAAGGTGGCCGTGGTGGGGATCGCCGTTGCTGCGGCGCTCATCACCCCCACGCCCGACCCGGTCAACATGGCCCTGTTGATGGCCCCGCTGTTGGGGTTGTATTTTCTGGGAGTCGTCTTCGCCGGGTTCGCCGGCCGGCGGCGCCGTCGTGCGGAGGCGGCGTGAGAGGCTGCGTCGATAACAGCTTCCCGGAAGCTATGCCCCGCGGCCTTCCGCGAAATGCCAAATGGAAGGCCGCGGGGTGAAAGCTTCCGGGAAGCTTTCCTGCACTAGCCGCCTAGTTCCTGTGCCTTCAACCAGATCAGAATCCCGCGGCCTCAACGCCATCATGCCGCGTTCCGTCTCTGGCCGCATGCGCCAAGTCGCTTTTGCCGGGCGCCGCTTCCGGCGGTAGAATCTCCCGGCCAAACACCGCCGCCGCCATCCAGGAGGGTCGTATGCGTCCCGTGTATGCCATCTCGGGCGGGGTATCGAAGTTCGCCAAGGCCCGACCCGATCGCACTTTCCAGGCCATCGTCAAAGAGGCCTACGACTACGCCATCGCCGACCTCGGCCTGGAGATGCCGGCGTTCACCGGCCTCGTCGACGGGTCGGTGGCCTCCTACTTCTCGGACCACTTCACCCGTCAACTGATGGCCGGGATCATGGTTCAGGACTACCTCGGGCTGTGCCCCAAACCCAGCCATCGCGTCGAAGGCGGCGGCGCCACCGGCGGGCTGTGCTTCCAGGAGGCATGGAAGTCCGTCGCTTCCGGACACATGGATCTGTGCGTCGCCTACGGATTCGAGACGATGAGCCACGTCGAGACGTGGAAGGGAAACGAGTTCATCGCCCTGGCGTCCGACGTCTCCTGGGATTATCCCGTCGGCGGCTTTTACTCGGGCTATTACGCCATGATGGTGACGCGCCACATGAAGGAGTTCGGCACGACTGTGGAACAGATGGCGCATGTCTCGGTCAAGAACCACATCAATGCCTACGCCAACCCCTACGCCCAGAAGCGCAACCGCTACACCATCGACGACGTACGCCGGTCGCCGATGGTGGCCTGGCCGCTCACCCGGCTCGACATCTGCGTCATGTCGGACGGCGCCGCCGTCACGGTGCTCGCCTCGGAAGACGGGCTGCGCAAGCTGGAACAGGCCGGAGGGCGCGTGCGCCGACCGCTGGTGCGCGTCAGCGGCATCGGCCGCGGCACCGACGCCATGCGCATGTCCGATCGCCCGCACGTCGACTACGACACGTTCTTGCGCGACTACGCCACCGAGCAGGAACGGGCTTCGGACGACACCCGCGCCTACTATAAGAAGTTGTGGGACGGCGGGGCGCGCTACCCCGGCGTCCACTCGTTCCGCGCCGGCCGTACCGCCGGCAACATGGCCTATCGTCACGCCGGCCTGCACGACCCCCTGCACGAGCTCAGCTTCATCGAACTGCACGACGCCTACACCTCGAGCGAACTCCAGACCTACGAGGACCTCGGCCTGTGCCGTTATGGCGAAGGGGGTCCTTTCGCCGCCTCAGGTAAGGCCTTCCTGCCCGGCATCGACTACGGTCTGAAGCTGGCTGAGAAGCCGGTCTGCCCGGTCAATCCCTCGGGCGGACTGATCGCCTGCGGCCATCCGGTCGGCGCCACCGGCCTGATGCAGGCGGTCTTCGCCCTGTGGCAGCTGCAGG
>CAZMVJ010000196.1:0-4795 GCA_964569445.1 uncultured Anaerolineaceae bacterium
ACCCCGGCCGGACATCGATGTTCGAGCCGATCCACGGCTCGGCGCCGAAGTACGCTGGGCAGAATATCGCCTCCCCCGTCGGGGCGATCCTCGCCGTATCCATGATGCTGGAACACCTGGGCGAAGCGGCGGCCGCCGCCCGGGTCGAGTCGGCCGTCGCCCAGCTCCTTGTTACAGGCGCCATCCCCTCGGTCGATGCCAACAGCGGTCTTTCCACCACCCAAGTCGGAGACCTGGCAGCCGCCGCCGTGGGCTCCTCCTGAAGGGCAACCGCCGTCAGACTCTCTGTCCTGAGCCTGCACCTGCGCCCGCGGCTTCCTCTTACCCCTCAGATTCCCGCAGGAAAAGCCGGGATTTGGCCTTCCTTGTTGCCTCCCACCGCCGCGTGGCCGCGTGTGAAGGATGTCACAAAATTGACAGGTGCCGGATGTGTGTTAGGTTAGACATGTCTCACTTCTCCGTCTTGGGGCTAGAGAATGCGACATATTGGCCGGCCTGCCCTCAGCACCCAGCACCTGATCTTCAACCTGTTTGGCGACTACCTGGCGGCGCCCGGCCAGGCCGTCGCAACCGCCGGCCTTCTAGAGGTTCTCTCCCTGCTGGGCGTCGGCGAGCGGGCGACCCGCTCGACCCTGTCACGCATGAAGCGGCGCGGCTGGCTTGAGCCGCGCCGGATCGGACGCTGCAGCTCCTACCGCCCCACCCCGAAGGCCCGGCGACTCCTCCAGGAAGGCAGCCGACGCCTGTTCGGCCGGCAGCCGGAGCCCTGGGACGGCACCTGGCACCTCATCGCCTACTCCCTGCCGCGCGAACGACGCCTGACCCGCCACCGTCTGCGCACGCGCCTCTCCTGGCTCGGGTACGGGACGCTGCAGCCGGGCACGCTCATCGCCGCCTACCCGCGCACCCAGGAGGTGCAGCGTCTGCTGCGCGAGCTCGAGGTCCATCCCTATGTCCACGTGTTTGCCGGCGCACGCCTCGACCCTGCCGAGCAGGACCGGGTCGTGGATCGATGCTGGGACCTGCCGGCGATCGACCTCCGCTATGCCGCCTTCGTTGAGCAATACGCCCCTTTGCTCCGCGAGGCCCGCACCCGGCAGGAGCGCGACGGCGGCCCGCCGTTGAGCGAGGGCTTCCTCACCCGCTTCCGAGCCACCTCCGACTACGCCGAGTTCCCGCGCATCGACCCCTTTCTTCCCGATGAACTGCTGCCACGTTACTGGCGCGGCACCTTGGCGATACAGCTGCTGACCGAGCTGCGCGCCCTGCTGCAGGCGCCGGCGGAACAGTACCTGCGCACCACCCTGCGCCTCGATTCCCGCTGGCAGCGCCGTTCGCCAAGGATCACCGACTCCGCGCCCATTGCCCGAAAACCCGCGCCGGAGACCGCCTTCGGATGATCCCCGAACCCCTGCTGCCGATGGCGCCCGTCGACGGACGGCCACTCGACGACATCCTGCGAGCGCTCGTCGACGCTTTCGAAGACACCACTTTCCCCACCGTCGCCAGCTGGCGCCGGCAAGGCGGAAAAGTCGTCGGCCACTTCCAGGTGTACTTCCCGGAAGAGATCGCCCATGCCGCCGGCCTGCTTCCCTTCAAGGTGCGCGGCGCGCCGGTCGAGGCGGTGCACGCCGAGTCTCGTTTCGGCTCCTACCTGTGCTCGATCCTGAAGACCTCGCTCGAGCTCGCCCTCGCCGGGACGGTCGAGCTCGATATGTTCGTCAGCCACCCGATCTGCGACGCCGCCCGCAATCTGGCTGCCGTCTGGGGGCGCAACGTCGACTATCCGTGCGAAATCCTTTACCTTCCGCAGAACGCCAACTCACGCCACGCTCCTGCCTACCTGCGAGACGAGTACGGGCGTCTGCTGCGCGGCGTCGAGGCCATTGCCGGCCGGGCGGTCGGCGAGCAGGACCTGCGCCGCTCGATCGCCGTCTTCAACGAGAACCGGCGCCTGCTGCGCCGCCTGTACGACATCAAACGCCAATCGCCCTGGCTGCTGGCCGTCGACGAGGCTTACGTCCTGACCGCCCTGGGCGGAATGATCCCGCGCGACGAGCACAACGACCTGCTGCGACTCCTGCTGCCGATGATCGAGGCCCGGCCGGCCCACCCGCAGGACAAGATCCGCGTCGTCTTCGAAGGCGGATTCTGCGAGCAGCCACCGCTCGACCTGCTGCGCGCCATCGGCCAAACCTGCTACGTCGTCGACGACGACCTGCTCATCGGGCTGCGCTGGCTTCTGGAGGACGTCCCCCTCGAGGGCGACCCGCTCCTGAACCTGGCGGTCGCCTACCTCGAGCAGTCGTCCTACAGCCCGGTCCAGCATGACCTGCGGAAGCCCAAGGAGAAGATGTTGCTCGAACGAATCCGCGCCTCCGGCGCCCAGGCCGTCATTCTGAGCGCCGCCAAGATGTGCGAGCCCGGACTGGAAGACCAGGTCGGCTACGCCCGGGCGCTCGACGAGGCCGCCCTGCCCTACTTCATCAGTGAGTTTGAAGAGAAGATGACCAGCTTCGACCAGCTGCAGGTGCAGTTGGAGACCTTCGTCGAGAACATTCTGTTCGCCTAGGCCGGGAGCATGCTGAATTCGCGTTCTCACTCTTACCCACGTCCCCAGGCCACGCGCACGTGGTGAGGTCAAGACCATGACGGAAGCGACTTCGGTTCGCCCGGAGATCGTCGGGCGCGGCGCCCAGGATGGAGCCCGCCTCTTTCGCGAGTGGTTCCAGGGGATGACCGATCTCGCCACGGACGGCGGTCGGGCGGCCTACGTCTTCGTCATGGGCAGCCTGGCCGAAGTCCTGCGCGTCTTCGACTACCCGATGGTCTTCCCCGAGATCCATTCGTTGCAGCTGGCCGTGCGCCGGACGGCGCTCGAGTACCTCAACCAGGCCGAGGATGTCGGCTTCTCGCCCGACATCTGCGGCTACGTCAAGGCCGATATCGCCCTTCAGCTCCGTCACGGCGAACACCCGATGGGTCGCATCCCGCCGCCCCGTCTGGCCGTCCTGACCAACGCCTGCAACACCTACATCAAGTGGGCCGAGATCTGGGAGCGGATGTACCAGATCCCGATCTTCACCCTGGATATCCCCGGCACGCGACAGGCCGGCGGCCAGACCTGGCCCGGCGATGGTGACTTCGAGAACGACAAACGCTATGTCGCCGGGCAGATCCAGGAGCTCATCGCCGTCTGCCAGGAGCAGACCGGCCTGCGATTCGACATCGACCGGCTGCGCCAGGTGATGGCCCACACCAACACCATGGTGCGCGCCTGGCGCCGCGTGCTCGAACTCAACGCCAGCCGGCCGGGCGTCTTCAACGCCCTCACCGACGGCACGATCTACCTGGGGGTGTCGAACGCCTTCCGCGGCACGGCGGCCGGCGCCCGCTACTTCACCGAGCTGGTCGAAGAGATGGAGTACAAGGCCGCCCACGGCATCGGCACGATCCCGGACGAGAAGCACCGCCTGATCTTCGTCGGGGTGCCGTGCTACCCCATCTTCCGCCGCTTCAACGAACTCTTCACCGAGTGGGGAGGCATCTTCGTTTCGTCGACCTACCTGTGGTTCGCCAGCGGCGGCACCAACCTCGGCTTCGAATACGACCTGGCGCGTCCGTTGGACAGCCTGGCGGAGGGCATCCTCATCAGCGTGCGCCACGCCATGGACAGCATGTTCTACCAGGACCGGGCCCTGGTCGAGATGGTCGAGCGTTTCCAAATCGATGGGGTCGTCTACCATCCGATCAAGAGTTGCCGGACCACCTCGGCCGGCCTGGCCGACAACCGACGGGCCTTCATGCAGGCGACCGATATCCCGTCGCTTTTCATCGAATCGGACATGATGGACCAACGCGTCGTCTCGGAAGCGCAAATGAAGAATCGCATCGACGCCTTCTTCGAAGGCCTCAACGCCCGCCGCTTGCAGCGGGCGGCCGGGTAGAGGAGTCTTTATGGCCTACGCCGCAGGCGTGGACGTCGGCTCGACCCAGACCAAAGCCGTGCTCCTCGACGAGCAGCGCCAGATCGTCGCCCGGGCGCTGATCGACACCGGCGCCAACGTCGTTTCCGCCGCCGAGAACGCCTTCTTCCAGGCCTTGGGCAACGGCGGCGTTCAGGAGGAGGAGGTGGCCTATGTCGTCGGCACGGGCTACGGCCGCTATCGCGTCACCTTCGGCAACACCCAGGTGACGGAAATCTCCTGCCACGGGCGCGGCGCCGTCCACATGTTCCCCGGCTCGCACACCGTGCTCGACATGGGCGGGCAGGACACCAAGGCCATCCGGGTCCACCCGACCGGCGAGATCCTCGACTTCTGCATGAACGACAAGTGCGCCGCCGGCACCGGCCGCTTCCTCGGCGCCGCCGCCGCCGCCCTGGAAATCCCCCTGGATGAGCTGGGGGGCACGGCGCTGCGCGCCGATCGGCCGGTCAAGATCAGCACCACCTGCACCGTCTTCGCCGAGTCGGAGGTGCTGTCGTGGCTCGGCAAGGGCAAGAAGGTCGAAGACATCCTGCTCGGCGTCCACCAGTCGATTGCCTCGCGCTCGATCGGCCTGCTGCGACGAGTGGGTATTGAGCCGGAGCTCACGTTCACCGGCGGCGTGGCCAAGAACGTCGGCATGATCCGGGTCCTCACCGACGCCCTCGGCTTCACCATGAACGTCAGCGATGACTCCATCTTCATGGGGGCGATTGGCGCCGCCCTCTTTGCCCTCGACCATGTGGTCAGCAGCCGTGTCCCGGCGGCCAGCCGCGAGGCGGAGGCATGAACTACAGCGCCGGCCTCGA
>CAZMVJ010000197.1:0-4760 GCA_964569445.1 uncultured Anaerolineaceae bacterium
GTCGCCAGGTGGTCCAACCGAGGCGATTGCCACGCCGTCCCTCGCCTGGCTCAGGACGGCTCGCAATGACGTCCACCTGCCGCGCCCGGCCACAGGTTTCGCCAGGCGGCAGCCAGATCCGCGGCAGGATTTCGGCACGAAATCAGTGTCAATCCGCCATCTCCCGCGCCGCCTCGTCCAACTTCAGGCTGATGACGCGGCTGGCCGAATCGGGTCCCATGCTGACGCCGTAGAGCACCTCGGCCGCCTGCACCGTCTGACGGTTGTGGGTGATCACGATGAATTGTGTCTGGCCGCTCAGTTCGCGCAGCATCTCGCGAAAGCGCGCCACATTCGACTCGTCCAGCATGGCGTCGACTTCGTCCAGGACGCAAAACGGCGTGGGCGACACCTTGAGCAACGCGAAGACCAGCGCGCAGGCCGTCAGGCTCCGTTCGCCGCCGGAGAGCATCGACAACCCCTGCTCGCGCCGCCCCGGCAAACGGGCTTCGATGTCGATCCCGGTTTGACTCAGATCGCTCGGATCGGTCAGCGACAGGCGCACCGACCCGCCGTTGAAGAGCCGGGTGAAGGCCTCGCGGAATTCGCGGGCGACGGCTTCGAATGTCTTCTGGAACTCCGTCTCCATCAGCACGTCGAGTTCGGCGATGACGCCCTGCAGCTGCGACTCGGCCTGCTCCAGGTCCTCCACTTGGGCGGTGAGGAACTCGACCCGCTCCCTCACCTCCAGATACTCCTTCTGAGCCTCGGGGTTGATGGCGCCCATCCGGCGCAGCTGCAGCCGCAGCCGGGCGACCTGGGTCTCGTAATCGAGGGGCAGCTCGTCGACCTGCGCCAGGTGCTCCACCAGGCCCTCGAACGGGATCGGCACCTGGCCCTCGCCGCTCTCGTCGAAATCGAAGGCGACCAGGCCGAAGTCATCTTCCACACGCCGCCGCAGGCTGGCCTGTTCTTCCTGGCGGCGCGCCAGCTCGATCTGGGCCTGCGAATGCCGGCGCTCGGCCTGTTGGACCTCGGCGCGATGCTGGCTCTCCATACGCTCCAACGCCGATCGCTCTTCTTCGGCGGCAAGCAGCGCCTCCTCCGCCGGCTTGGCCTGGGCCTGCAACCCGCTCACCCTAGCCTCGATGTCGACCGCCTTCCGTTCCGAGTCGGCCACGGTCTCCGCCAGAGCAGCCCGCTCGGTCTGCAGCGCGGCGAGGCGGGCCGAACGCTGTTCCGACTCGGAGTGGCTGGCCGACCAGGTCGCCTCGACCTCGCCCAGGCGTTCTTCGGCTTCGGCGCGCCCAGCGCGCGCCGTCTGCAGGTTCGATTCGGCATGGGCGACGTGGGCGGCGGCCGCCTCGCCTCCTTGCCGGACATCGTCGACCCGGACGATCCGCTCGAGGCGTGTCTGTTCCTCCGTGAGCGCCGTCCGCTGCAACTCCTCGGCGGCGACGGCGCCCTCGGCATCGGCGAGCTGTTGCGCCAGGGTCCGCGACCGCTCTTGCGCGAAGTCGACTTCCCCCGACAGGATGCGCTCTTGCGCCCGGGCCTCGGCCGCCGCCTTGCGCAACCGCTGCTCTTCCGCCTGGGCTCGTTGCGAACTCTCGCTGGCACGGCGTGCCCCGGCCTCTGCTTCCTCCACCCGTCGATGCAGATGCTGCTCTTCCGCCTCGCCCTGCGCCAGCCGGGCGCGGGCGCCTTCGAGATCCTTGGACAGGCGATCGGCGGCCTCCTTCTTTCCGCGGAAGGGCCGCGCGGCGTTGAGCAGCACGTGCCCGTCGGGGAAGAAGATGTCGCCCTTCAGCGTCACCAGGCGGCCGCCCTCGGCGAGGGACGGCAAGAGTCGCCTGGCTGCCGCGCGATCGCGCACGACCCATGTCCGGCCGAGGAGGGCCTCGACCGCGTCTCGAAACCGCGCCGAGGCTCCCGCCAGATCGGCGGCGTTCCCGATGACTCCGTCCCCCGCCGGCGCCGCCGGCCGACCGGCCGGCGTGATCCCCTCGAGGGCCAGCATCGCCGCTGCGGTGGAGTCGTCTCCCTCGGCGATTTGGTCGGAAGCTCGCAAGACGGACTCGCGCGAATCGAAACCGAAACCGTCGGCAAAGGCGCCGAGCGCGGCGCGCACCGCCAGCGCCGCTTCCGGAGTCGGTCGCAGCGCCTGGCTGAGCCGGCCGTACCAGGCGGGGAGCTCCCCGCGAATTGAAGCGCTCTTCAGTACGGACTCGGCATCCCCATCGGTAGTCTCCTGGACCTGTTGCAGTCGTGCTTCGCCTGCGGCGGCGCGCGACCGAAGTCCGGCCAGGTGTTCTGCATGCGTCTCAAGAGCGCGCCGGACCTCGCCCGCCTCCCCCACCGAGGTCGATTCCGCGTGTTGCGCCGTCAGGCGCGTTTCTTCCGCGGCCGCGGCCGCCCCTTCGGCCTCCGTCCACCGCTCCTTTTGTTCTTGCCAGGTGCGCTGACCCCTCTCCAGGCGCTGCCGGGCGGCGTCCAGTTCGAGGCGCGTCTTCTCGAGAACCGAACGCCCCTGCGCCAGGCGCGCTTCGCTGGCCGCCAGGTCGGCATGCAGCCGGTCGAGGCGCAGGCGCGCCTGGCCCGGCTCCAGGTCGGCGACGTCCTGACTCGCCCCCTCCGACGTCTCGCCGCGCAGTTCTCGAAGCTGACTCTCGGCCTCCGCCACCGCCTGCTCGCGCTGGACGACTTCGCCTCGGGCAGCCGCCAGGCGAGCCTCCAGCGCGCGATCGGCCTCCGACCGCGCCGGCAGCTCAGCCTCCAGCGACGACGCCGAATCAGTCACCCAGCGCAGACGCTCCTGGGCGACGGCCAGGCTCCGGCCGATCGCTTCGCGCTCATGAAAGACCTCGGTCGACTGCTGCGACAGCCGGCGTACTTCCAGGCGCAAGCCGTCGATGCGCGTCCGATTGGCGTTCAAATCGGAGGACGTCTGGGTTTCGAGCGCGTGCAGGCGCTCGCGCGAGGCGGTCTCCGCCTCGGCCTGGGTCTTGGCCTGGCCGACGACGGCCAGCATCCGATACCAGTGATGGCCATACCACTGCCGCAGGGCGGCGTGCAGATCCTGTCGGACCTGGTCGTACTCCTGGGCGCGCTTCGCCTGCCGTTCGAGGCTGCGCAGGCGCGGCCTCAGCTCGGCCAGGATATCGCGCACCCGATCGATGTTGCGCCGGGTGTGATCGAGCCGGCGCAGCGATTCCTCCCGTCGCGACCGGTACAGGCCGATGCCGGCCGCCTCCTCGAAAAGGCGGCGGCGTTCTTCGGGCTTGAGCGACAGCGCGGCGTCGACCAGGCCCTGACCGATGATGGTGTAGGTTCGCTCCCCCAGGCCGCAGCGGGCCAGCAGCTCGGCGACGTCGCGCAGTCGCACGCGCTGCCCGTTCAGCAAGTATTCGTTCTCGCCGCTGCGGTAGGCGCGCCGGCTGACGGTGACCTCGGCGAAGTCGATCGGGAGCCAACCGTCGTTGTTGTCGAAGGTGATCGTGGCCGAGGCCATGCCCGCCCGGGCGCGCTGCTCCGAGCCGGCAAAGATCATGTCCTCGGTCTTCTTGCCGCGCAGCAGGCTGTAAGATTGTTCGCCCAGCACCCAGCGAATCGAGTCGGCGATGTTGGATTTGCCGGACCCGTTCGGCCCGACGATGGCGGTGATCGTCGGGGCGAACTCGAAGACGGCTTTGCTGGCGAAGGTCTTGTACCCTTGCAGGTCGAGGGCCTTGAGGCGGGCCCGGCCGCCGTTGGCCGAGTGCCCGCCGCCCGCTGAGGAGGTCATCGGCTCCGGCCTTCCCGCTCGATGTCGCGCAGGAGACGCGCCGCGGCATCCTGGGCCGCCTCCTGCTTGCTGCGGCCCTGCCCCTGGGTGCGCAGCGCGTCGCCGACCTCGACCTCGACGACGAACTCACGGGCATGGTCCGGTCCATGAAAATCGACGGTGGTGTAACGCGGTGTGGCGTTGAGCTCGGCCTGGGCCCAGATCTGAAGACGGCTGCGAGGATCGATCAGCGAGCCGTCGTCCAGGGCGCGGGTCACCGCCCGGTCAAAACGGGCCTCCATGAACCTCTCGACGGCTTCGTGTCCGCCGTCCAGGTAGATGGCGCCGACGAACGCCTCGAAGACGTCGCACAGCAAGGCGACCCGCTCCCGGCCTCCGGAGGCGGCTTCCCCCTTCCCCAGCAGAACGACCTCCCCCAGGCCCAGCTCGCGGGCGAACTCGGCCAACTGCTCGGTTCGCACCAGGGATGAACGCAGACGGGTCAGCTCGCCTTCGTCGAGTTCGGGGAATCGCTGATAGAGCCAGGCGGCCGAGGTCATATCCAGGCAGGCGTCGCCGAGAAACTCCAGCCGCTCGTTGTCCTCGACGGCCGAAGGATGTTCGTTGATGTAGGAACGATGCGTCAGGGCGCGCTGTAGTAACGCCGGGTCGGCAAAGGCGACCCCGGCCTCTCGCGCCAGCTCATCCAGCTGCATTTTCATTCTGCGGCGAACTTGGGGGACGCCGGGAACCCAGCCGGGCTGCGTTCTCCGCGTTCCACCAGTTCTGAGCCGACCTCCACAGGCGCTGGCCGTCTTGCGGCCGCGAATTCAGACCCCCACCCCTACCCTCGCGCAGCAGCCCGTAGCGAAGCGGAGGGCCTCCCCCTGCTGCCGCTCGGCCTCGCGTCTGCTCGATCCTGGCAGGGGGAGGGGATGAGATCAATGGGGAGTGGGGGGAGCATCGCTCCCCCTACTCCCCAGAGAACCTATCCCCCTCTCCGCCACGACCGCGCACC
>CAZMVJ010000198.1:0-4741 GCA_964569445.1 uncultured Anaerolineaceae bacterium
GCGATGCCGGACATCCGGCCGAGGAAGTTGAGCGCCGTGCGCTCCGCCGAAAGGACGGCGCGGGCCTGCCCGGAGACGATGGCCAGGACCTGCCCGGCGGCCACCCGACTCCCCTCAGGCACCAGGGGTGAGAAAACCACGTTGGGGTCGAGCTCACGGAAGACGGCCTCGGCGACGTCCAGTCCGGCGACGAGGCCCGCCTCGTTGACGACCAGGTGGGCCTCCGCCCGGCAATCCTCCGGCACGGTGATCCGGGTGGTGACATCGCCGGAGCCAAGGTCCTCTTGTAAAGCATAGACGATGAAAGCGCGCAGTTCGTCGGAGACCATACCCATGTTCGGCGCGCAGGTGTGAAGCTGCGTACCCCCAGCGGACAATACGCAGGCCGGGGCTTTGCCGGGCGGGGGCGTTCGGCGCCTCCTGTCATTCTAACCTGCCCTCTCCGAGAGGCGCGACACCGCCTGATCCCCTCGAGCCTCAGGTCGATGGCCGGGCGACCTCGGCTGAGTCTGATGGCGATGCCGACCTCCTTCACTGCCGAGGGGGAGGGTGGGGGTGGGAATGAGCGTCCCGGAAGAGCAGGAGGAGAACCGGGCGCCTAGCCGAAACGGCCTTCGACGTAGTCCTCGGTGCGCGGATGGCGGGGGTGGACGAACAATTCCCGGCCGGGGGCGTACTCGACCAGCTCTCCGTCGAGGATGAAGGCGGCATGGTCGGCCATGCGCGCCGCCTGCTGGATCGAATGCGGGACGAGCACGATGGTGTAGCGGTTCTTGAGCTCGTGCAGCGAAGTCTCCACCTTCTCGGTCGAGATGGGGTCGAGGCCGGACGTCGGTTCGTCGAGCAGGATGACCTCCGGCTCGAGCGCCAGGACGCGCGCCAGGCACAGTCGTTGTTGCTGCCCGCCCGAAAGGGAGGCCGCCGGCTGATCGAGGCGATCGTGCACCTCGTCCCACAAGGCGGCCGCCTCCAGACTGCGGTGGACCGCCTCCGACAGCCTCCGGCGGTCGCGCTGGCCGGCCAGTTCGAGACCGTAGCTGACGTTCTGGCGGACGCTCATCGGCAGGACGACCGGACGGGCGAAGACCATCCCGACGCGGCGGCGCAGCGCGATGACATCGGTGGCGGGATCGAGGATGTCGAGGCCATCGATCCAGATGTGGCCCTGCATCCGCTGGACGTCGGTCAGGTCGTTCAGGCGATTGATGGCCCGCAGCAGCGTCGACTTGCCGCCCCCGGCCGGGCCGAACAGCACCGTGACGGCGCGGTTCGGGAGGGTCAGGCTGATATCGCGCAAGGACTCGCGGCCATCCGAGTAGACCAGCGTCAGGTGCTCGATGACGATCTTGGCCGAGCGCGCCGGCGGCAGAGGCTGCTGGGCGATGAACGGGAAGGGGATCTGCGACGCCACCAAAGTGCCCCTACCAGCGCCGGCGGGCGCGGGCGCGCGAGCGGATGACGGTGGCGACGACGTTCATCAGGAGCACCAGAATAAGCAGCACGGCCGCCGTGCCGTACTGCACCCCGGCCGGCATCCCGGGGATTTGGGTGGAAACGACGTACAGGTGATACGGAAGGGCCATGGTCGGGTCGAGCGGGGAGGTCGGCAGGTGCGGCAGGTAGACGGCGGCGGCGGTGAACAGGATCGGGGCCGTCTCGCCCGCCGCGCGTTCCACGCCAAGGATGACGCCGGTGAGGATGCCGGGCAGCCCTTGCGGCAGCAGGATCCGTCGGACGCTCTGCCAGTCGGTGCCGCCCAGGGACACGCTGACGACGTGGAAGCTGTTGGGCACCGAGCGCACCGCTTCCTCCGTGGTCGTGATGACCACCGGCAGGGTCATGATCGCCAGCGTCAGGGCGCCGGCGAGGATGCTCGTCCCCATCCGGAAGAAGATCACGAAGAACGCCAGGCCGAACAGTCCGTACACCACCGACGGAATTCCCGCCAAGTTGAGGATGGCGATGCGGATCGACCGCGTCAGGCGATTGTCGGGGGCGTAGTGCGCCAGGTAGATCCCGGCGGCGATCCCCAGAGGGGCGACGACTAGGGTCATGGTGAACGTCAGCAGGACGGTGCCGAGGATCGCCGGGAAAATGCCCCCGGCCCGCAGCCCGTCGCTGGGGAAGGCGAGCAGGAATTCGGGCGTGATCGTTGCCAGCCCGCGCTGCAGGATGAGCAGGACGATCAGCAGGATCGGCAGCGTCGTGACGATCGTCGCCAGCGTCAGCAGGCCGAAGCCCGCCCGCTGAGTCCACTGTCGCCGCCGGCGCGCGTTCATTCCGCCATCCGCCTCAAGAAAGGATCCGCTCGGCCCGCGTTCGGGCGCGGAATACCACGCTGGCCCCCACCAGGTTGACGGCCAGCGAAATCAGGAAGAGCAGAATCCCGATCAGAAACAAGACATGGTAGTGGGTGCTGCCGCCGGCCACCTCGCCCATCTCGGCGGCGATCGTCGCCGTCATCGTACGCACCGGGTGAAACAGGGCGCCCCAGCCGCGTGGGATCACGGCGGCGTTGCCCGTGACCATCATCACCGCCATCGTCTCGCCGAAGGCGCGCCCGATGCCGAGCATGACGGCGGTCAGCACGCCGCCGCGCGCCGCCGGCAGCGTCACCCGCCAGATCGTCTGCCAGCGGTTGGCGCCCAGGGCCAGGGCGCCGTCGCGGTAGCCGCGCGGCACGGCGTCCAACGCATCCTCCGCCACGCTGACGATCGTCGGGATGGCGATCCACCCCAGCAACAGCGCGCCGGTAAACGCCGTCAATCCGGTCATCAATCCCAATCGGTGGTAGAGCTCAGGCGCCAGGATGGCGATGCCGAGGAACCCAAGCATCACCGACGGCAGCCCGGCCATCACTTCGATGAACGGCTTCAAGATTTCACGCACGGAGCGTGGCGCCACTTCGGCGATGAACACCGCCGTGGCCACGCCCAGGGGCACGGCGATGAGGGTGGCGGCCAGAGTCACCAGCAGCGACCCCAGCACCAGGGGGACCAGGCCAAAGGTGCCCTCGATCGGATACCATCGGCTCCCGATCAGGTCCGGCAGGTGGACCTCGGCCAGCGCCGGCAGACCCTGCTGGATCAAGAAGAAGAAGATGACCAGGAGCAAGGCGATGGCGGAGATACCTGCGACCCGGACGGCCACCGCCACCAGGCGCTCCCTCAGGGCAGAGGTCACGGAGTCTGCCTCAGGGGGACGAAGCCCAGGCTGGCCACCAGCGCCTGCCCGGGCGGGCTCAGGATCCAGTCGAGGTAGTCGCGTGCCTGGGGCGACGGCCGGCCGGCCGAATAGATGTACAGGTCGCGGGCGATGGGGTACTGGCCGAGGTTGACCGTCTCGACCGACGGCAGGAAGAACGGGCCGGACGGGTTTGCGCCGACGGCGACGACCTTCATCTCGTCGGTGACATACCCCAGGCCGTCGTAGCCGATGGCGTTCTCGTTGTAGGCGATCTCGGCGGCGATCCCTTCCGACGAGGGAAGCAGCAGCGTGTCGGCGGCGAAAAGAGTCCGGTCGTCCTGCTGGCCGCGCCGCACCACTGCCTGCAAGAAGTAGACGTGGGTGCCGGAGTTGGTCTCGCGGGACAGGCGGACGATCGGTCGATCCGCCCCGCCGACTTCCTTCCAGTTGCCGATGGCGCCGCTGTAGATGGCCGAGAGCTGGTCGATCGTCAGGTGATCGACGGGGTTGGCGGGGTGAACGACGACGGCGATGGCGTCGCGGGCCACGACGGTTTCCACCGGTTCCACGCCGTTGGCCCGGGCTTGTTCGATCTCCTCGGGCTTGATCTGACGCGAGGCGTTGGCCAAGTCCACCGTGGCATTGATCAGGGCGGCCAGGCCCGTGCCGCTGCCTCCGCCGGTGACGGAGATCTCGACGGCCGGGGCGACCTCCAGGTAGGCCTCGGCCCACGCCAAGGCCAGATTGACCATCGTGTCGGAGCCTTTGGTGACGACGGCCTGTCGGCCCGGCGCCGGGCCGGGGGGTGATCCTGGGGTGCAACCGACGCCGGAAAGGAGAACGGACAGGACGATGCTGGTCGGCAGCAGGCGTGCGGCGAAGCGCATCGGTCGGGATTATACGCCCCGGCGTCATCCTGCCTGTGCCTCGCCGCGCCGGACGGAATGAAAAATCTTCCTCGAACGACCAACCGCGCGCTGGCGGCGAGGTAGAATCCGAAATGTGGCCGACTCGGACCCGGTGAAAATCCTCGTTGAGGACCTGAGCGTTTCCTACGATGGGAAGCGCGCCGTGGCCGAGGTCCGCCTGGCGGTGCCGGCGCGCAAGATCACGGCCCTGATCGGCCCGTCCGGCTGCGGCAAGTCCACCTTCCTGCGCTGCCTGAACCGCATGAACGATCCGATCCCCGGCACGCGGGTCGAGGGGCGGATTCTGCTCGATGACGAGGACATCAGCCGCCCCGATGTCGACGTCGACGAGCTCCGCCGCCGTGTGGGGATGGTGTTCCAGAAGCCGAACCCCTTTCCGCAAAGCGTGTTCGCCAACGTCGCCTTCGGGCCGCGCCTGCTGGGCGAAGGCGGAGGACGCGCCCAACTGGCGGAGCACGTCGAGCGGTCGCTGACACGCGCCGCCCTGTGGGACGAGGTCAAGGACAAGCTGGACGACAACGCCCTCGGCCTTTCGCTGGGCGAGCAGCAGCGGCTGTGCATCGCCCGGGCGCTGGCCGTCGAGCCGGAAGTGATCCTGATGGACGAGCCGTGCTCGGCGCTTGACC
>CAZMVJ010000199.1:0-4741 GCA_964569445.1 uncultured Anaerolineaceae bacterium
CGCTGAGCGGAGGGCGAATCGCCGAAGGCGATCGGCCGCAGTCGAAGCGTGAGCGCCCTTCGACCGCGCCCGCACGACCAGCGATGCAATCGGTGTAGCAGGGCGGGCTCCGCTCAGGGAGGAGGGGCTTCATCCCTCCTCGCGTGATACCTCCGCGCTGAGAGGAGGCCCGCGGAGCAGGACGAAGCCCCTGGCTGCGGCCAGTTCCGGACGGGTATAATGGTCTTCGACGGCCAGCGCGCACGATCCGGCGCTGGTCGTCCGCGGAAAGGAGCTGCCCCCGGATGAGAGCCCGGGCCGTCATCATCCTGATCCTTGTCATCCTCGCCCTGTGGGTCGTCTGGCCGGACAACCCCGGCATCCACATCGGCTCCTTCGACCAGACGATCGCCGTCGTGCGCGGCCTGGACCTGCAGGGAGGGCTGCGCGTCTTGCTCGAGGCCGACGTCCCGCCCGAGACCGACATCACCACTGAACTGCTCCAGGCGGCGCGCGACATCATCGAGAACCGCGTCAACGCGCTGGGCGTCACCGAACCCGTCGTCCAGGTCGCCGGGGCGCGGCGCATCCTGGTCGAGCTCCCCGGAATCGAAGACACCGAGCAGGCCCTGGCGTCCATCCGCGCCACCGCACTGCTGGAGTTCGTGGACTTCAGCACGGTCTCGGCGGTCAATGCCGCCAACATGATGGGGCTGACGATCGAGACCGACTACGGGCGCCCGGCTGAAACCGGTCCCACGGCGACGCCCGACGCCAATGGGCCGACGCCCACGGCCGCCCCGCCGGTGTTCCACACCGTCCTGACCGGCGCCGATCTGGACAGCGCCGCGGCCGCCCAAGGGCAGTTCAGCGGCTACGTCGTCGACATTCAGTTCAGCGACTCCGGCACAACCGCCTTCTCGACCTATACCGCGCAGCACGTGGGCGACATCCTGGCCATCGTCCTCGACAAGCAGATCATCTCGGCCCCGAGAATCTCGGAGCCGATCACCAAGGGGCGGGCTCAGATTACGGGCAACTTCACGCTCGAGGAAGCCAATGGCCTGTCCGTCCAGCTGCGCTACGGGTCGCTGCCGATCCCGCTCAAGGTGGTCGAGAGCAAAGCAGTCGGGCCGACCTTGGGGCAGGATTCCCTTGACAAGAGTCTGCGGGCCGGGATCATCGGCCTGGCGCTGGTGATCGCGTTCATGGTGCTGTACTACCGGCTGCCGGGCGTGATCGCCTCGATCGCCCTGCTGATCTACGCCGTGCTGACCTTCTCGTTGTTCAAGCTGATCCCGGTCACCCTGACGCTGCCCGGTGTAGCCGGGTTCATCCTGTCGCTGGGGATGGCGGTGGACGCCAATGTCCTGATCTTCGAGCGCATGCGGGAGGAGCTGCGCGACGGCCGCCCTCTGCGCCAGGCCACCGACCTGGGATTTGGCCGTGCCTGGCCCTCGATCCGGGACTCCAACCTGTCGACGTTGATCACTTGCGTCATCCTGTTCTGGTTCGGCAGCACCTTCGGCGCCAGCATCGTCAAGGGTTTCGCCCTGACGCTGGCCATCGGCGTGCTGGTTAGCATGTTCACCGCCATCGTCGTCACCCGCACCCTGCTCCATCTGGGTCTGGACCGGATGGAGCGGGCCAAACACCCGGCCTGGTTCGGGATCTGAGGTCGAGATGATCAATATCGTCGGCCGCCGCTACTTGTATTTCCTGATCTCGGCCCTGGTCATCGTCCCAGGCTTGATCGGCCTGATCGTCTGGGGCCCCCCCACAGCCGGGATCGATTTCACCGGCGGGAACCTGCTCGAGATCCGCTTCGAGGCCGGCCGTCGGCCGGCTCCGGCGGAAGTGGTCGCCCTGGCTTCGCAGATGGAGATCGACGGCCCGGTCGTGCAGACGGCCGGGGAAACCGACCTGGTCGTGCGCAGCAAGCCGTTCACCGACGAGCAGCGGGCGGAGCTGCTGGCTGCGCTCGAGGGGGCGGCCGGAAACGTGGTGCTGCTGCGCGACGAGCACGTTGGTCCCTCGATCGGCGCCGAAGTCGGCCAGCGCGCATTGGGCGCCGTCGCCCTGGCGGTGCTCGGCATCCTGGGCTACATCACCTACGCCTTTCGCGGCGTGCCGCACGCCACCCGCTACGGCGTGGCCGCCATCCTGGCCATGCTGCACGACGTGCTGGTCGTCATCAGCGTTCAGGTCCTGGTGGCGCATTTCTTCGGCTGGGAAATCGACTCGCTCTTCCTGACGGCGCTGCTGACGGTGATCGGCTTCTCGGTACACGACACCATCGTCGTTTTCGACCGGATCCGCGAAAACCAGCGGCTCTACCGGCGGCTGCCGTACGAGACGATGGTCAACCACTCGATCGTCCAAACCCTGGCACGCTCGATCAACACCCAGTTGACGGTGATGTTGACGCTGCTGGCCCTGCTGCTGTTCGGGGGCGTGACGATGCAGCACTTCGTCACGATTCTGCTGGTCGGCGTCCTGAGCGGCACCTACTCGTCGATCTTCAACGCCGCGCCGATCCTGGTCGTCTGGGAGAACCGCGAGTGGCGGACGTGGTTCCGCCCGCGACGGGCGACGGCCTAGAGGCTAAGACCGGTTTCCCGCGGAAAACGGACTTGCAGGCCTAGCCGGCGGCCGGCGCCAGCGTCTGAATGACGATCGCTCCGCCGCCGCGGCGCTTGGCCTGGTACAACGCCTGGTCTGCGGCGCTCAGGAACTCCTGACTCGATCGATAGCCCGGCCCCCAATCGACGACCCCCACGCTGGCGGTGACGGGCAGTTCGCCGGCGCGGATCTTGCGCACCTCGTGGCTGATCCGCTGCGCCACCCGTTCGGCATCCACCAGCGACGTCTCCGGAAGCAGCACCAGGAACTCGTCGCCCCCGTAGCGGGTCGGCAGGTCGAGGCGGCGAATGTTGCCGCGGATCGCTTCGGCCACTTTCTGCAGCACGACGTCGCCACCCGGGTGGCCGTGGGTGTCGTTGACAAGCTTCAGATCATCGAGGTCCATCATGATCATCGACACCGGCCGGCCGTAGCGCACGGCCCGTTCGCATTCGGTCTCCAGCGCCTCGGCCAATTTGTGCCGGTTGTACAGCCCGGTCAGCGGATCGGTGATCGCCAATCGTTGGACCTCCTGGAAGAGGCGGGCGTTCTCACGCAGAAGATGTCGGTGCTCGAGGGCACGGGTGAGGGCCAGCTCGTACGTCGCCAGCGACTCGAGAGGCTTGGTCAGGTAGTCGTAGGCGCCCTGGCGCAAGGCTTCGACGGCGGTTTCGACCGAGGCGCTTGCCGTGAGCAGAATCGCCTGGATCTCCGGCTGGGTCCGCCGCGCCGCCTGGAACACTTCCAGCCCGGTGGCGCCGGGCATGTAGACGTCGAGCACCAGGACATCGAAAGGATGGGCGGCGACCGCCTCCAGCGCCCGGCTCCCGTTGTCCACCTCGACTACCGTCAGGCCCATGCGGCGCGCGCGCCGGGCCAGAAGCTGACGGAAGTCGTTGTCGTCGTCCGCCACCAGGGCCGTGCCGACGGGTTGTTCGTGCCCTTGTTCGAGTTCCACGTTGACCGTTGACGCGGCTGCCGGCCTACCCCGCGCCGGGAAGAAGCCGCCCTTTCATTTCATCCTGATGATAGGCCGGGCCGCCGAGGCTGGACCTTGCAGGCCTCTTACATGCCCCTGGTCGCGAGTGGTGCTGGAGTACCCCGCCGGCGTGATGTCCTCCCTGAGCGGAGCCCGCCCCCGCTTCGACTGCGGCCGATCGCCTTCGGCGATTCGCTCTCCGCTCACGCTTCGACTGCGGCCGATCGCCTTCGGCGATTCGCCCTCCGCTCAGCGCGGTAAACGGCTCTTCGCGTTGAAAAACGCGCCCTCCCTGAGCGGAGGCCGCCCCGTGCAATGTATAACAACGGATCTGGCTGCGGCCGCAGTCGAAGGGCCGCCCACGCTTCGACCCTTCGGCGACGCTCAGGGCAGGCTTGGCCTGCTTCGCAGGGCCGGAGTTTACCCCGAGCGGAAGCGAGGGGCTCAGCGCGGAGGTGCTGCCTCCCCCCGCGTAGCTGCGCCGGGTCATTTCTCGAGACGGTATCCGAAGCCGCGGATGGTCACCAGCCGCTTCGGCGACTCCGGGTCGTCCTCGACCTTCTTGCGCAGGAACCAGATGTAGCGGCGGACCGCGCTGCCGCCTTCTTTGCGAATCACACCCCAGGCGCGCTCGACGAGGTCCTCCTGGGAGACCGCTTCGCCGGCGCGCTCCGCCAGGCACGCCAGCACCCGGAACTCGGTCGGCGTCAGAGTCAGCAGAGTCTGGTCGAGCAGGGCTTGGCGTTTCTTCATGTCGACGGTGATGGCGCCGGCGTGATAGACGGCATCCACCTTCTCGCGGCCGGCGGCGGCTCGCGCCAGCACGGCCGCCACGCGAGCGCCGAGCTCGGCCAGGCTGAACGGCTTGGTGACGTAGTCGTCCACGCCGAGGCGGAAGCCGCGCAACTTGTCGGCCTCTCCCGACTTGGCGGTCAGCATGATCACCGGCGTGTCGGCCAATTCGCGCACGCGCGCTGTGACCTCCCAGCCGTCCATCCCCGGCATCATCACATCGACGACCACCAGTTCGGGTCGGTTGGCGAAGAACAACCGCAGGGCGGGCTGGCCGCCGGCGGCCGAATCGACGGTGAAGCCCTCGCGCTCGAAGAACTCCTTGAGGAATCGGAGCAGAGTCGGATCGTCGTCAATGATCAAGAGGCG
>CAZMVJ010000200.1:0-4660 GCA_964569445.1 uncultured Anaerolineaceae bacterium
CGTCCGGCGTTGCTGCAAGTTTTGACAATCGATGGCACCGGGCGTGAGCTGACCGTGCTGGAGACGCTTCCGCACGCCGTGACGGAAACGGCGGGTGACGCGGCCTCGGCTCAGGTCAACCTGCTCTGGCTGGCGGCCGAGTTGGAGGCCAGGGTACGCGAAGGCCGCCGCTGGCCGGACATGCTCCTGGTCGTGGAAGACGTCCTGAGACTGGCCGGGCCTGACTGCGGCAGAGGCCGGGCGGCGCTGACGACGATCTTGCGATCCGGCGGAGGTTGGGGGATTCACGTCCTGGGTGCCGCAGCGAATCTGACCGGAGGACTGCGCTCCGCCGGATGGTCGCGCCCGGACGTGGCCCGCCTGATCGTCGGCGACACCCAAGGGTGGTTTGAGTACACCCGCGGCGGTCGGTGCACACGCCTGGCCGGGGTCCATCTGACCGCGGTCGACCTGGATCTGGTGGCGCGGGGCCGTCGGCCGGCCATGCCGCGCCTTGAGCGCCCTCGTCCCATCCATCCGCGGCCCGGCGGCGGGGGGCCAGGCGCATGAATCGCCTCCGCATCGAACGCGGCGCCGGCGTCGGTGAGCCGATCCACGTCTGGCCGGCGTACGGGAGCACGGCGCCGGCGGAGTTCGTCTGGCGAGGGCGGCGCTATCGCGTGCGCGCCCTGCAAGCCGCCCGAGGCGAACGATCGACGCCGGGCAGCACGTCGCGCCGCTTCCATGTTCGGACGACAAGCGGCCTGTCTTGCGTCTTGGCCCACGACGTTGACGGCGGGGCCTGGCGCATGGACCGACTCCTTCCCTCAGGAGGTGAGCGATGAAAGTAGGGATGCTGTGGCTGGACACTGAGCCGGAAGTCGATCTCGGTCGCCGCGTGGCGCGGGCGGCCGCGTACTATGCGGATAAGTACGGGCGCCGGGCGACGATGTGCGTGATCCATCCGGAGACGGCCGGGCTGCAGCCGCCGCCTTTCGTGGCGGAGTTGACCCTGCTCGTTCGGCCGGATGCGCTGCGGCAGCACTTCTGGATCGGAGTGGAGGAGCCGGCGGGACAGGCCGCCTAGCAGGTTGCGGAAAAACGGCGACTGTCATCCAACCCCCTCCCCTGACCCCTCCCCCTGCGCCCGCGTGGGTTCGCGTCCCAAGATTTCGTTCAGGGGGAGGGGAGGGATATTTCTGGGGGGTGGGGGGGAGCCTTGCTCCCCCCCACCCCCCAGACCTCTTACCCCCTCTCCGCCATGTGCCTACGGATCTACGCCTCACAGTCCGCGGAGAGGGGGTAGGGGGTGAGGCCGGAGGCGGGTTTCTCCGCAGCCGCCTAGCCGGCCAGTGTGGCGACCAGGGTCTCCAGGCCGAGGGTGATGTCGGCCCGGCCGGACTTGCTGGCGACATCGAGGGTCAACAGCTCCCGATAGACATCGGTCAGCTGATCGAGCGAGAAGCCAAGCGCCTGGCGGCCGACCTTGTCGGCGACGAAACCCGGCAGGCGATGGGGGCTCTCAGTCAGGACCTGGCGCGGGGCCAGCCCGCGATCCAGGGCTTCGCGCGCCAACAACAGCAGTCGGAACTGACGGACCACCATCGTGAATACGTAGCGGGGATCCTCCTCCGCCAGCAAGTTCTGCATTGTGCGCATCGCCTTGGCCCCATCGCGGCCGCCGACCGAGTCGACCATAGCGAAGACATCGCCCTCGGCGCGGAACGGCGTCAGGCGCTCGAGATCGGCGGCTCCGATCGGCCGGGCTCCATCGACGTAGGCGGCCAACTTGCGCAGCTCCTGATCGGCAAGCAGTGTCTCTTCGCCGGTGTACTCGCGCAGCAGCGCCGCCGCCTTCCCGTCGATCTCGGCGCCGTGGTGTCGCGCCCGCTCGATCGCCCAGCGCTCGAAAGCCGCGCCGCGCGGACGGCGGAGCTCGCGAGCGACGGCCCGGCCGGCGTGGTCGCGCACCCAGCGATAGAAGGGCGAGGCCGCCGCATGGGCCTGGGCGGCGTCCGCGGTGGAAGGGCCGCGCGGTCGACGCTCGAGCGCGTGGAAGTCGACGCGCTCGAGGGCGACCACGACCGACGTCGCCGGCATCGTTTCGAGCAGGTGGAAGAAGCGCTCAGGAAAGTCGAGTCGACGGGAGGGCACCGTCCCCAAATCGAGGACGACCATCCGCCGCGGGGCGAGGAAGGGCGCCGCCAGGAGTTGAGTCTCGAACGTTTCCATGTCCAGTCGCGCGGCGGAGAACCGGCTCAGGTTGATCTCGGCGTTGGCGGGCTCGGCCAGACGGGCGATGAAATCGGTCAGGCGCTCTTCCAGGGCGAGTTCATCATCCCCGAAAAGCAGGATCACCGTTGGCTTGGCGCTGTCGGTCATCGAGCTGCCTGCATGGGAGCCCGCCGAAGCATCCGCTCAACCCATGGTGCGAATGCGATGCAGGGTGGTGCGCCCGCGCTGCCAGCTGCGCACCTCGGCGACCCGCAGGCCCAGCGGGTCGGCCTGCGTCGTGACCGATCGCTGCAGCTCGATCCCCAACGGCTGAGCCACCAACAATGCCAGGGCGGTCAGGAGGATCGCCATCGGAAGTCGACCGAGACGACTGCGGGAGGTCGTGCTTCCGGCGAAGGCGGCGAAGGCAGCCGAAGCACCGAGGACGCCTGAAGTCAGCAGGTTGGTGCCGCAGTTCGGATGGATGGAAAGCCGCGCTTCGCCGGCGCGCAGGCGCGCCAGCGCCTCCAGGGCCGCCTGGCGAACGGCCGATCCGGGGACGTCGCCAAAAAGGAAGAACCCCTGGCCATCGGACCGGCCGATGAATGTCCCCCGCGGATAGCGCGCGCTGAGAAGGTGAATAGTGGCGTGCTCCAGAGCGTGGTTGCGTCGGAGTCGGGAGAACAGCGGACGGTTCAGGACGATTGGCGGCATGGCTGTCGGGACCGTCGGATTATCGCGCCGCCTTCACACGCCGGCCGCCGCCTCATGCAAGGCAGCCAGCGGCCATGACAGCAGCGGCGGAGCCTGCAACATCCCGAGAAGCGAGAGCAGTTCGGACGCCGTCGAGGCGGTCAGCAGAGCCTGCCGCTCCGCCTGGCCGAGGGCGAGGTGCTCCAGATAGCGCGACAGGTGCTTGCGAAACAGGACCACCCCGCGTGCCTCGCCGTAGGTGGTCAGCATGCCTTTCAGATGCTCGCCGACAACCGGTAGCACCCGGGCGGCGTCCAGCTGCAGCGGCTCCGGAAGGAAGATCCACGGGTTGCCCATCGCCGCCCGGCCGATCATGACTCCGTCGCACCCGGTCAATTGGACCAGGCGGTCGGCGTCGTCGGCCGAGGCGATATCGCCGTTGCCGAGGACGGGGATGCGAACGGCGGCTTTGACCTCCCCGATCGGGGCCCAATCGGCCTCGCCGGTGTAGCCCTGAGCCTTCGTTCGGCCATGGACGGCGATGAGACGGCCGCCGTTGTCCTCGATGGCGCGCGCCACTTCCAGGTAGTTGCGTGTGTCGCCGTCCCACCCCAGGCGAATCTTGGCGGTCACCGGGATCGGAAGCGCGCGCGCAAGCGAGCCGACAATGCGGCCGACCTTGGCGGGATCCCGCAGCAACCCGGCGCCGGCGCCCCGTCCGGCGACGCAGCGGGAGGAACAACCCATGTTGACGTCGAGGATGTCGGGCTGGCGCTCCATCAATCGCAGGGCGGCGGCGAGCAGGCGCGCCTCGTCATCGTCGAAGATCTGCATGGCCACCGGCCGCTCCAGCGGTTCGAATGCCAGCGCGGCATTGGCCTGGCCTGAACCGGCCAGGATCGCGGCGGCGTTGACGAAGGAGGTGTAGCTCATCGCCGATCCGAAACGCCGACACAGGGATCGAAAGGGAAGGTCCGAGAATCCATCCATCGGCGCCAAGATGCGCCGGCCGTAGACCGGAACCGGCCCGATGTGGAAGGAGGGCGTCGTCATCGCAGCCGAAGGATAACATGAGCAAGCGACCGACCTCGACTAGAATGACAGACATGGACTGGGGGCTGATCGGCCACGGCTGGGCGGTCGACCTGCTTCGGCGTCAGCTGGCGCGGGGCTCGGCGCATCACGCGTATCTGATCACCGGTCCGGAGGGCGTGGGTCGAGTGCGCCTGGCTGTGGCCTTCGCCCAGGCGATCCTGTGCGAGGCCCCTCCGCAAGCCGGTGACCGGTGCGGCGCGTGCCGGGCCTGCCGACAAATCCTCGGGCGGAACTACCCGGACCTGCACTGGATCGAGCGGCCCGAAGACAAGCAAGGGATCACGATCGAGCAAGTGCGCGAGCTGCAGCGACAGCTTTCGCTCTCCTCGCTGATGGGCGGCGGGCGGGTCGCCGTCCTCGTCGGCCTCGAGAACGCGAGCGAGGGCGCAGCCAATGCCCTGCTGAAGACGCTGGAGGAACCCGCCCGGCGGGTCACCTTGCTGCTCACTGCGAGCGATGTCGAGGAAGTCCCGCCGACGATCGCCTCGCGCTGCGAAATCCTTGCCCTCCGCCCGGTCCCCCAAGCGGAAATCGCCGCGGCGCTCGAGGCCCGAGGCGAAAGTCCTGCAAGGGCGCGGGATGTGGCAGGGCTGGCGAATGGGCGGCCCGAGTTGGCGCTGCAGATGCTCGCCGACTCGGCCTTGCATGGTCGTCGGCTGGGGTACGCCTCCCAATTCAA
>CAZMVJ010000201.1:0-278 GCA_964569445.1 uncultured Anaerolineaceae bacterium
AGTCGGAGAAGGCCACCGACACCCACAGGGCGCCCATGAGGACTTCAGCCAATTTCCACCTGAATTCATCCAGACCTGCCAGCGAGTTCCGCCTTCGGCCTCAGAGCATTCTGGGCCCAAGCAATGGGGCCAGCCGGGCCGGAGTCAGTGGGTGAGAACCCTTGTTGCGTGAGGACTAGGAGTTGTCTACACTCGTGGGGAGGTGGAGTCGCTTCTACGTCCGTTGCCTGGCTCCAGAAGACGGTTCCGTGGGCGGCATTGAGCGCCTCGATCGTGCC
>CAZMVJ010000201.1:288-4540 GCA_964569445.1 uncultured Anaerolineaceae bacterium
GAATCGTTTGAACTCTGAAGGACAACCCGTCTAGCTCAGCCTCCCTCTGCGCGCGCAAGAGCAAGGATGCGACTGAAGCCCAACTCAATGAGATCCTGCAACTCATCGGCTAGTCTCCGACTGTCATCCGGTCCTTCGAGCAAGGGCTCACGGATGTCGTAGGACGGCCCGGCCGCGGTGGAGAGCAGTTCCACTCGCCCCGCAGCCTCGGGAAACTCGATCTGGAGTGCCTCCCGCTGCCCGTCTTCCATGACCAGGATCAGATCGAACTGCCTCAACAGCTCACCGGTGGTGGACTTGGAACGGTGGCTCTCGAGATCCAATCCCCGCTGTCGCATCGCCTGGCAGCCGTACTTACTGGCTGGCTCGTCCGGCTTAGCCCAGGTTCCGGCCGAATCGACCCTCCAGCCCGTCATGATCCCTCGCTTCCGGAGAGCCTGTTCAAATAGCGCCTTCGCCATCGGCGACCGACAACGATTGGCCGAGCACACGAAAAGGATAGAAGGCATCTCAGGCGGCTCCGCTCCTGCGCCGGCGTCGAAGCGCAGCGACCGCATCGACAGCGAACGCCCCCCCGAAGAGACCCCAGAGGGCCATCTCCCAAACGGCGCCCGAAGACCCCAGCATTCCCAGGCAGAAGAATGTGGTCCCGGCGTCAATCGCGGCTTGGTATCCTGGCCTCCTGAGTCGCGCCAGGAGGCGCTCTCGCCGACGGCTCGCCTCATCATTGGCGAATCCCAGGGTCGCCAAAACGATGGACAGACCGAAGACCCACAGGCTGGAAAATGCGACCATGCGCCAGTCGATCAGTTGCAGGTTATCCAAGGATCCCCTCTTGAGCCCTCCGGCGCTATGCCATCCGCTCGCCAATCACGCTGTTCGAGGCGACCCCTCGGACACCGCCCTGATAGGAGGAGTGCGCCATTGCCGGGCAACGGCGCCGGCGGCGAGCGGATGTACGCGCTAGGCCTGGCCAACCAGCCGGGCACGGACGGCATGCCCGTTCATGTGATCGTGCGTGCGCCGGAGGGCGTGAGGATAGCCGCCCCCGGCGACTGGTCGGCCAAGGGAGATGGGCGCTTCGGCTGGAGTGGCCGCCTGGTGCAGGACGTGGTCCTGGTCCTTCGCCTCAGGGCCGGCGACGATTGAGGCGGCGCCATCCGCACGGATGCCGAGATTAAGGCAGGGGGATGATCAGCCAGCGCTCTTCGGGAAGCTCATCGGAGGGTCCCAGTTGGTTGTACGCTCGGATGGCTTGCGGATCGGCCCCGTAACTCTCGGCGACGGCGGTCAGAACCTCCCCGCCGGCCGGCACTTGGTGGACGGCGAATCGGGGCAGCGTCGCTGGGTCCGGGTTTCCCAAGGGGATCACGGCATAGCTGCCCTCCCACAGCGGATGAGCGTTGAGGCCGTTGGCGGCGATGATCGCCGCCGCAGCGGCACCGTACCGGTCGGCCAGGGAGATCAGGCTTTCGCCGGGCTGGAGCACATGGATCAAGAATGACACCTCGCCGGGACTCGGGGTATCCAGTCCCGGTCCCGCCGTCGGCGCGCCTGTCAGCGTCGCAGTCGGTAGCGCCGTGGGCGCCTCGGTGGGCGAAGGCGTGGGCCGCCGGGTGGCGCTGGGCACCGCCGTGGGCGTCTCCCCGGTGGGTGGACTGGCGGCCCTTGAGACCGTCGCCATGGGCACCGTTGGCGCCGCCGGCGGAGTGAGGAACCACCACGCCGCGCCTGAGGCGGCTAGCAGGAGCAGCCCCACGAGCAGCCATCGACCCGCATGCCGCCTCAGCCGGCTTGGGTACGGCCGGGGCCGTGGGGCGATTCCAGGCGGCAGCCGATTCATCCCCTCGGACTTGAAGACCACGCACTCAACATGCCGCGCCATCAGGCAGACGCGGGATTGATGGGCCAGGGCGACCGCCCCAGGTTTGGCGACGCCGTAGCATCGACTGATCTGCGAGGGGTAGGCGACGTAAGTCGAAGGATCGTCTGCTTTGCCGAGATGAGGGCATATGTCGCTTACTGAAGGCCAGTCCTGCATGTCAGGCTCCGGCGCCGGGTAAGTCAGGTTTGCGCCGTCGCGCGAGTGTGATCATATGGTTCGCTGACGGGAAGCCGGCTTCTCCTTGCCGCCGCGCCGGGAATGCCGCGCCTTGCCGCCGGGGCGGGTCCGGTCGTCCTCCCCGTAGGCGTACTCGTAAGAGTAGTGTCCGCTGTAGTAGCCATTGTAGTAGCCGCCGCGCTTCAGTACGAAGTTGTTGAAGACCAGCCCGATCACGTTGGCCCCGGCGCGGCGCAGCTGGTCTACAGCCTGCCGGGCCGCCGCCAGAGGGGTTTGGCCGGGCTCTACCACCAACAGGACGGCGTCGACGCGGGGCGCCAACACCGAGGCATCGGTCACCACCCCCATCGGCGGGCTGTCGATGATCATGATGTCCGCCGCCTGGGCCGCCGCCTGGAGGATCTGGGTCATCCGCTCCGTTCCCAGGAGCTCCGCCGGATTGGGCGGCAGACCACCACTGGTCAGTACGGCGAGGGTTTCGAACCGCGAGGGCTGGACGGCGTCGCCCAGTTCCCGCAGGGGACGCACGAACAGATCACTCAGCCCCAGGCGGTTGGTCATGCCCATCATGCGGTGCAGGCGCGGCCGGCGCATATCCGCATCTATCAGGACCACCCGCCGCCCGCCCTGCGCCATGACGACCGCCAGATTGGTGGCCACGGTCGACTTGCCGTCCTCCGGGCCGGGGCTTGTGATCAACAAGGAACGGATGGGACGATCGATGGAAGAAAAACTGATATTGGAACGCAACGAGCGGAACGCCTCGGCGACGGGCGCACGTGGGTTCTCGGCGACATACGGGCTGCCTTCGCTGTTCTCGGGGATCTTAGCGATCATCCCCAGCACGGGGAGATCCAGCCTGGCCCTGACTTCCTCGGGGGTCTTGATGCTATTGTCCAGATACTCGATGAGGAAGACCACGCCGATGGCGAGCATCACCCCGACCACCGCCGCCAGTAGCGTGTTGAGCAGCGTGCGCGGGCGGACCGGCTCGGTCGGAACAGTGGCCGGCTCGACCTGGACCACGTTCGAGACGCTCTGGGCTTCCGCCAGGCGCAGGTCCTCATAGGTCTTGAGCAGTGTGGCGTAGCTGGCGCGCAACTGGGCGACATCGGTCCGCAGCCGGTCGACCTCCGCCTGGCTGGATGCGTCGGCCCGGCTGCCCAATTCAGCAATACGGGCTTCCCGCGTCTGGATGTCGGCCTGCAACTGATCGAGCTGGCTCTTGAGGTTTTCCTTGGAGGCGGCGTAGCGCTGTGCCTGGCGGGCGTCGTTCTGCTCGTTGAAAACGCCGACCAGAATGTCGGCCAGCGTTGCCGCCAGGTACGGGTCCGGATCTTCAACCTTGAGACGGATCAACTGCGTGTCCCGGACGATTTCGACGGTCACCGCCTTCTGCATGTCCTCGACGGGGGTGCTGAGCTGGAGCCGCTTGAGCGCCTCCTCCATCACCGGCCGCTGCGAGAGCATCTGGGCGTAGGTGCTTGCCAAGCGCTCGCTGGTAAGGATGGCGGTGTATTCGGAGGTCTGGGCGCCGGGCGCCTGGTTGACCAGCAAGGTGGTCGAGGCTTGATAGACCGGTGTTTGCAGCCAGCTGGCGAGAAAGGCTGCGCCGGCGGCCAGCACGGCGGATAGAGCGATCAGCCAGGCCCGCCGCCACAGAATGGCGGCGTAATGCCGCAGGTCGATCTCGTCCTGGTTGGAAGTGTCTTCCACGGTGTTCTCCTAGGGGTGTTGCGGAATGGATCGAACGAGGTCGGCGCTTGACAGCGGGATAGCCGGATTCGCCCGCCGAAGCAATAGACCGTTAAGGGGTTCGCCCAAGATCGGTCGCATTGGATCCGTCGATCGGGGTCTCAACCGGATGCCTGGGCGGGGCTTGCGGCCCGCTCAATTGGTACAGCGCCGCGCTCAGCCCCAGGATCATCCAGAATGGATAGGCGACAGCCAGGACAATGGTATCGGTCAGCCCGAAGACCAGGTGCGCCAACAAGCCTCCCGCCAGGCCGGCCGCCACGGTCCGCACGTAGTCTCGCTTGCCGAGCACCTTCGCCAACCGCCCGAAGCGAGCCGGCCCGAAGCCCGGCCTCCCCGCCCGGCGCCAGGCACTGCCCAGCATCCAAAAACCGCCTGCGTACACGCTGACAAACGCGATCAGGCCGGGGATTCCCAGGTCGACGCCCACATTCA
>CAZMVJ010000202.1:0-4529 GCA_964569445.1 uncultured Anaerolineaceae bacterium
CGGTCGGCGACGGCAACATCATCTCGGGGCTGCACAAGGGGTTCCGCGACCTGCTCGAACTGGGGTGGATCCCGCGCATGCCTCGGCTGGTGGGGATCCAGGCCGAAGGGTCGGCCGCCGTCTATCAGGCGTTCACCGCCGGCGCCAAGGAGATTCTCCCGGTTCGGGCCGAGACGATCGCCGACAGTATCTCGGTGGACCTGCCGCGGGACGGTTTGCGCGCCTTGCGCGCCGTTCGCGAGAGTGGCGGCACGCTCCTAACCGTCGACGACCGGGCGATTCTGAACGCGATCGCCGAGCTCGGTCGGGTCGAGGGGGTCTTCGCCGAGCCGGCGGCAGCGACGGCCTACGCCGGGCTGGTCGAAGCCGTCCACCGCCGGCTGGTGGATCCGGAGGAGATGGTGGTCGTGATGCTGACGGGAAGCGGCCTGAAAGACGTCCGAGCCGCGATGCAGGCGGCGGGGGAGGCGACGGTCATTGAACCGTCGCTGGCGGCGCTGCGCCGCGCCCTGGCGCCGGGGAGGACCGCATGAGTCCCGCTCGCCCAACCCGCCCCCCGACCTTCTCGGTCGTGGCGCCGGTCTTCAACGAGCACGAGTCGCTGCCCGAGTTCGTCCGCCGGACGGCCGCCGTCCTGACGAAACTCGGCGAGCCGTGGGAAATCGTCGTCGTCGACGACGGCAGCACCGACGGCTCCACCCAGATCCTCGAGGACCTGGCCCGGCGCGACCGCCGCCTGCGGCCGGTGATCTTCTCGCGCAATTTCGGCCACCAGATCGCCGCCACGGCCGGCCTCGATGCCTGCCGCGGCCGGGCGGCGATCATCATTGATGCCGATCTGCAGGATCCGCCTGAGCTGCTGCCGGAGCTCATCGCCCGCTGGCGCGAAGGCTACCAGGTCGTCTACGCCGTCCGCACCGAGCGGGCCGGCGAGTCGTGGTTCAAGACGGCGACAGCCTCCCTCTTCTATCGCATCATCTACCGCATCACCGACGTCCGCATCCCGCTTGACACCGGCGACTTCCGCCTGCTTGATCGGCGGGTCATCGATGTCCTCAGCGGCATGCGCGAGCGGCATCGCTTCCTGCGCGGAATGTCGGCCTGGGTCGGCTTCTCGCAAATCGGCGTTCCCTACAGGCGAGAGGCGCGCTTCGCCGGCGAAACGAAGTATCCGCTGCGTAAGATGGTGCGTCTGGCGCTCAACGCCATCACCAGCTTTTCGCACTTCCCGCTGCAGATCGCCACCTTCCTGGGATTCCTGTGTGCCGGCCTGAGCGGCGCCGCCATCGCCACCGTCGTCATCCTGCGCCTGAGCGGCAACGCGGCCTTCTTCGGCCAGGCGACCACGCTCATCGCCGTCCTCTTCCTGGGCGGCATCCAGCTCATCTCGTTGGGTTTGCTGGGCGAATACTTGGGCAGGGTTTACGACGAGGTCAAGGGACGCCCGCTGTATGTTCTGCGTCGCGGACCCGACGATCCACCTCTCTCCTCAGCAAGGAGCTCTCGCAAACGATGATCGACTTGACGGTTCATCCAGACCGCCGCGAACGGGCCGTCGCCCGCGCTCGCGAGCGAGGCATCTTCGTCCCGACCTTTGCCCAGATGAAGGACCCGTCCCGCCTTCCGGCGGCAACGCGCCAGCAGCTGGGTTCAGTCGGGCTGTGGGATGTGAACGCCAAGAACCTTTTCCGCATAACCTGGAAGAACGAACCCAAGGCCTCCGGCGGCGGATTCGGCCCGGTTAACATTCTGGAATTCCCCAGCAGCCTGACCGGCGTCCCGGCCCGCATCATCGCCCTGGTGGGCAAGTGGTTCCCCACCGGGGCGCACAAGGTGGGGGCGGCCTTCGGCTGTCTGGTGCCGCGGCTGGTGACCGGCCAGTTCGATCCGACATCCCAGAAGGCCGTCTGGCCCTCGACCGGAAATTACTGCCGCGGCGGCGCTTACGATTCAGCCTTGTTGGCGTGCCAGTCGATCGCCATCCTGCCGGAGGGCATGAGCCGGGAGCGCTTCGAATGGCTGGCGACCGTGGCCGGCGAAGTGATCAAGACGCCCGGCTCCGAATCGAACGTCAAGGAGATCTTCGACAAGTGCTGGGAGCTGCGCCGCTCCGGCCAGGATCTGATGATCTTCAATCAGTTTGAAGAGTTCGGCAACTACCTGTGGCACTACGAAGTCACCGGGCACGCCATGCAGGAGGTCGTCGAGCGGGCGCTGGACAAGGGCGGAGCCTATCGCGGCGTCATCCTGACGACCGGCTCGGCCGGCACGATCGCCTGCGGCGACTTCATGAAGCAAGCGTTCCCCGGCAGCATGGTCGGCGCCAGCGAGGCCTTACAGTGCCCGACACTGCTCGAGAACGGCTTCGGCTCTCACCGGATCGAAGGCATCGGCGACAAGCACGTCCCCTGGATTCACAATGTGATGAACACGGACCTGGTCACCGCCATCGACGATGCCGCCGTCGTGAATCTGGCGCGCCTGTTCAACGAGAAGGCCGGTCGGGCGACCCTCGTGCGCGCCGGAGTTCCGCAGACCCTGGTCGAGCGGCTGGATCTGCTCGGGTTCTCCGGGATCGCCAATCTCCTGTCGGCGATCAAGATGGCCCGCATCTACGAACTCGGGGAAGACGATCTGGTGCTGACCGTCCTGACCGACTCAATGCAGCTGTACGGGAGCCGCCTCACGGAGATGCATGCCGAGCATGGCGAGTACACCGAGCTCGACGCCGCCGCCCACTTTGCCCGCTATCTCCTGGGCGAGAACACCGACAACACGCTCGATCTGCGGCACACCGACCGGCGGCGCATCCACAACCTGAAGTACTACACGTGGGTCGAGCAGCAGGGGAAAACCTACGAGGAAATCCTGGCCCAGCGGGAGGACCCGACCTACTGGACCGGCGTCCAGGGTCAGGTCGAAGCGATCGACGCCTTGATCGAGGAATTCAACGCCAGAGTCGGTCTCACTGACCACTGACCACTGACCACTGCTCTTAAGAGGGGGAAAGCCCATCGACGAGCTGCTGGAGGACGACCTCGTCCTCGTCTGCATCTGTCGTGCCCCGCGCGATCTGGAGATCGCCCGCCTGCTCGGCTGGTACCGGATCCCGCTGGCGTCGGCGCCCAAGACGCTGCGCGTCGACTGGCTGGCCTTCTTCCTGACGGCCGCCTTCGGCGAGGATCGCTGGTCGATCCGCTTTCTGGCCCGCGTTCGGGGCTACGAGTTGCGCCGCCGCAGCGAGCTCTTTCACGACGAACCGGACCATCCCCGCGCCGAAGAACCCTACTACCGTATTGACCTCGGCCCTCTGCAATCGCTGTCCAAGCCGATTCCGGCGCGCCGCTGGCGCCGGCTGACGTTTCTGTACACCACCGGAGAGCGATTGCTTTCGGCCGAGGATGTGGGCGACCTCAACGTGCCGGTGACGAAGGCGGATGATCGACTGTGGCGGCTGCTGCGGGAGCGTTCTTCAGGATAGGTGCGGCCGATCGGGAACGCCAAGGGCGTCACAAAGGAGAAGGGTGGACGGGAGTAGAGGTTGGACGTGGCGAGAACGCCACAAGGCGGATGATGCGCGGCGGCTCGCAGGCGCGACCAGACCGCCCTTCGAACCGCCGCCAGCCTGAAGGCTGGCGGCGGCTTGTCCGGGCTGAGAAGCGAGCGCGACTACTGCAAATTCTGGAAGTTGAAGAGGTTGCCGTTCATTCCGAGGTAGGCACCGAAGGCGGCATTTCCGAGCGTCAGTAGAAGGCCGAGGCCGGCCAGGATCAGGCCGGCGATGGCCATTCCCTTGCGCGAGCTCCCCAAAGACAGCGCGCCGAGGATGATGCCGACCACGGAGACGGGGAACCCGCACAGCGGGAAGAACCAGGCGCACAGACTGGCGATCCCCAAGATCAGGGAGCCGATGGCCAACCCGCTCCGATTGGGGGACGTCGACTGCGGTTGCATGAATCTCCTCCTTATGGCAGTTTCCCGGACCGGTCCGGGGAGGCGAGACTCTAGCATCTTCTGCCGAATGCGCCAGCCCTCGCGGGCGGCAGGACCGGCAAGTCGACGGCCAGGTGTCGGATGGCCGGCGAGGGGCGGAGGGGAGGATGCCTCGCCCACCGAAAGTCGCAGGACCAGTCACTCCGATCCGACGGTGATCAGGCACACCGGCGAAACCGTGCGGCGCAAGTTCACAACCGTGGCCTCAGCCGACCTTGGACCAGGACTTCTCGATGGCCTGGAGCTTGTCCGGATCCGGGATATGGCTCTCGATGGTACCGTAGCCGGTACACGCGTAATCGTCGAGCTTGCGAGGTTTCGTGACGGCGCCGGTTTAGATGTGGACGCCCCCGTCTCCCCGGCTTATCCCCGCCGCGCGCATGTGGGTCGAAGACGCCATGCACTTGGGGCATGTTCCGTTCTTCATACCGAGACCTTCGTGTTGGGATCGACAAAAAGGAGGCTGGCTCGTTCCGCTTGCGCCGGGCCGCGCAGCCAAAGCCTACCCTTGACGCAGCCGGCTTATTGGGGCTTGA
>CAZMVJ010000203.1:0-4505 GCA_964569445.1 uncultured Anaerolineaceae bacterium
TCGGGGTCGGAGCCGCGCACCGATTTGATGAAGGCCGAGATCGTGTCGTAGTGCGAATCGCCGTCCTTGTCGTACAGGACGGCGCGGCGCTGGATCGACTCCTGGGCGACGGCCAGCGTGATCATCAGCGCCCCTTCGGGGGAGGCCTGAGTCGACTCGACCGCCAGCTCGAGGGCGTTGAGGGCGTTGCGAGCGTCGCCGCCGGCAACGCGCACCAGATGGTCGAGCGCCTCGTCGTCGAGGCGGACGGTGCGGCTGCCGTAGCCGCGCTCTCCGTCGGCGAGCGCGGCGGCCAGGATGCGGCGCACGTCCTCGTCGCTCAGAGGCCGCA
Organism: uncultured Anaerolineaceae bacterium; assembly: GCA_964569445.1. Lineage (GTDB taxonomy): Bacteria > Chloroflexota > Anaerolineae > Anaerolineales > E44-bin32 > DATEVL01. The sequence goes on from CAZMVJ010000203.1 coordinate 332, forward strand.
GCTGGAAGACGCGCGAGCGCGAGACGAGCGCGCCGATGACTTCGAAATACGGGTTCTCGGTCGTGGCGCCGACGAAGGTCAGGGTGCCGTCTTCGACATGGGGCAGCAGGGCGTCCTGCTGAGCCTTGTTCCAGCGGTGGACCTCATCGACGAACAAGGTCGTGCGGGTGCCGTGCAGGCTGCGCCGCTCGCGGGCGTCGGCGATCACCCGCCGCAACTCGGCGATGCCGGCCAGGACGGCCGAGATCGACTCGAAGTGGGCCTGGGTACGATGGGCGATGATGCTGGCCAGGGTGGTCTTGCCGGAGCCGGGCGGGCCCCACAGCAGGATCGAGGAGAACAGCCGATCGGTCTCGATGGCGCGCCGCAGCAGGCGCCCTTCTCCGATAATCTCCTCCTGGCCGATGAACTCTTCGAGGGTGCGGGGCCGCATGCGCGCCGCCAGCGGTGCTTCGCGGCGCAGCCGCTCGCGCAGCGCGTGCTCGAAGAGGTCCATGGCGTGATTCTACCAGCGCAGGTGGAGAGGACGATGCGCTGGAGCGCGACCCCCACCCTTCCCTCCCCCTTGCAGGGGGAGGAGACAACCCTCCCCCTTTGAGGGGGAGGGTAGGGTGGGGGTGGGACTCCGATTAGAATGCATGCCCATGCTCAACTGGCCTCTGCGCTATTTGCTGATCGCGCTCGGCTTCACCGCCGTCGGGCTGGCGGTGGTCGGCATCTTCGTGCCGATTCTGCCGACCACGCCCTTTCTGCTCCTGGCGGCGTTTCTCTTCGGACGCAGCTCGCCCCGCTTCTACAGATGGCTGCACACGAACCGCTGGTTCGGCGCCTACCTGACAAACTACCGGGCCGGCCGCGGACTCCCGCTGCGCGAGAAGGCCCTGACCATCGGCGCGTTGTGGCTGGCGATCCTGCTCTCGGTGGCCTTCGCCCTCTCCAGCTGGTGGGCGCGCGGCAGCCTACTGCTGATCGCAACGGCCGTCACGATCCATCTCCTGCGGATCCCGACCTACCGCACGTCCACAAACGGAATCCCGCTGCCGGAACCGGCGCGCCCCGATCTCCCCGGGTAGTCGCACGCTGCGCAGTCAGCCTGCGTCCCGCGTGGCGGACCGCGGAGATCGGACCCGGGCTAAAGCCCGGGACTACCGAAATCGCGCCGGTGGCGCACGGCGTAGGTCGGACCCGGGCTAAAGCCCGGGGCTAGCGACGGGCACGGTGCCCCGATGGGATCGATGCACCAGGACGATCCCGACCAGGACCGCCGCGCCGCCGATCCATTGGACGGGCATCAGGGTCTCGCCCAGCAAGGGAATCGCCAGCAGGGCCGTCATCACCGGTTGGCCGACCATCGTCGGCGCCACCAGGCTGGCCGGCAGGCGGCCCAGGGCGTAGCCGACCGAGACGTAGCCGAGCACCTGGGTCACCAGGCCGAGCGCGGCGAAGGCGGCGATGGTTTGCGGCGCATATCCCGTCAACGGCAGCCCCATCAGAAGCACGATGCCGAGGAGCAGGGCGGTGGCCACGACGCCGGCGGCGGTCACATAGGGTAGCGATGCCAGGTGGCGCCGGCCGGCCTGGGTCGCCAGGTAGTAGCACGCGTAGAACACCCCGGCGGTGATCGCCATCAGATCTCCCAGGCCGAGATGGAAGTCGCGCAGGAAGTCGGCGCCGAGCACGGCGGCGGCGCCCGACAAGACGAGCAGGAGACCGATCCAGAACCGGCCGGACAGCTTCTCCTTGAAGAGGACCGCCGCGGCGATCGCTACCCACAGCGGAGCCGTGTTGCCTAGCAGGGTGGCATTGGCGGCCGAAGTGTAGAGCACGGCCGTGTTCCACAGGGCCAGGTCGAAGCACAGCGCCGCTCCGCCGAGGCCGGCGTACATCAGCCCGGAGATCGGCCAGCGGCGCGGGTTCCCATGACGGATCAGCGCGATCGGCACCAGGATGAGCGAGGCAATCGCCACGCGGTAGAAACCGGTGACGGCGCCGGGGGCGGCCGCCCAGCGAACGAACAAGGCAGAGAAACCGAGCGCCAGAATCCCGACGCCCATTCCGGCATAGGCCAGGGAAGGGGGTTTCGCCGCTGTGGGCGCGGAAGTGGCGTTCTCAGTCACAGGAGTTTTCGGAGGTCGCACAATCGTAGGGGCGGGTTTCAAGCCCGCCCCTACCAAACCGGAATGGCACAAACGCCGGAGGCTTCTCATCGCATTCTAACACCTGCCGGAGAAGACGGCCGCGACCGCGATGCTATAATTCCGCGCGGGCGGCCTCGACCGCCGCTTCGCGTCCGGAGAATCGCACGGAATGAAAGCTGAAACGCAACTGTCGCGCACTGCGAAGGCAGACGCCGCGACCGAATCGGACAGAGCTTCGTCGAACGGCAGGCTGCTTCTGGCCTCCGGATCGCCGCGGCGTCGCGAGTTGATCGGGCTGACCGGTTGGCCGGTCGACGTCCGACCGACGCGCGCCGATGAGACGCCGCAGCCGGGCGAGACCGGCCGCGAGTTGACGCGCCGACTGGCGCGCCTCAAGGCCCTGGCCGTCGCTCCTTCCGATGGGGCCGTCGTGCTGACGGCCGACACAACCGTCGTCGACGGCGAGGACCTGCTCGGGAAGCCGGCCGACGGCCGTGCCGCCCGGGAGATGCTCGAGCGACTGCGCGGACGTGAGCACCGCGTGCTGACGTCGATCGCCGTGCGCGCCCCCGATGGGACTGTGCTCGTGGACACCTGCGAGTCGTCGGTACCGATGCGCCGCTACGGGGACGACGAAATCGACCGTTACCTGGCGGACGGCAACCCGTTCGACAAGGCCGGCGGCTACGGGATCCAAGACGGGCTCTTCGAGCCGGTCGACATGCGGTCCTTCCACGACTGCTTCGCCAATGTCATGGGACTGCCGCTGTGCCACGTCGTCCGTACGCTGCGCCGCATCGGAGTGGAGCCGGGGGTGGATGTCCCGGCGGCGTGCATGGCCCACCTGCGCTACGATTGTCAGGTCTACCCGGCGATTCTCGGGGAAGCGGCGTGAGGCCCAGGACCAGGGGTCTCCTGCTCTGCGCCGCGACGCTGGCGCTGAGCGCCTGCGGACGGAACGCAGGCACTCCCACGGCCCTCCCGTCGCCGGGCGTGACCTCCATCGCCGCCCCCGACTCGGAAGTGGCGGCGGCGCGCTTCCTGGATGCCTGGACGGGCCAGGACTATGCCGCCATGTACGACCAGCTCAGCCCGCTCACGCGCGACGCCATCTCGCTGGACGAGTTCCAGACGCGCTACGCCGACGTCTGGCGTACGGCGGCGCTCACCGGCCTCGACTACGAGATCGTTTCATCGCTGGTCAACCCGCAGGCGGCCCAGGTGCGCTACCGCCTCAACCTGCACAGCGCCGTCTTCGGCGACATCGTGCGCGAGACCTATATGGACCTGACCCGGGCCGAGGACGACTGGCGTGTCGCCTGGAGCGACTCGGCCATCCTGCCCGAGCTGGCCGGCGGCAATACGTTGTTCGCCGATTACACCACGCCCACGCGCGCCAACATCTACGACCGCAACGGACTCGGCCTGGCGACGGAGACCGACGCCGTTGCTTTGTGGATCGACACCGGCATCCTGGGCGATGAAGAAGCGCAGGACACGATGCTGCGCGTCCTGGGCCGGCTGCTCAACCGTCGCCCCGAGAACATTCGAGCGCTCTACGAGGACTACCCCCCGGGCTCCTACTACGTCCCGTTGGGCGAAGTATCGCTCGACGATTTCCGCTCGGTGCAGGACACGCTGGCGGCGACCGGCGGCGTCGGCTGGCAGCCTTACTCGACACGCTACTATCCTTCCGGCGGTCTGGCGCCGCAGTCGGTCGGTTACGTCTCTCAGATCCAGCTGGATGAGTTGGCCGACTACCAGGCAGCTGGGTACCGGGGCGACGAGATGGTCGGTCGCATCGGCCTGGAAAAGGTCTACGAAAACGAGCTGCGCGGCAAACCGGGCGGGACCCTCTATGTGAACACTCCGGATGGGGGACTCTTCGGAAGTCTGGTAACGGTCGACCCCCAGCTGCCGCAGGCGGTCTACACGACCATCGACCGTGACCTCCAGCGCCAAGCCCAGGACGCCATCGCAGATTTCCAGGGTGCCATCGTCGTGCTGGAACGCGACACCGGCCGCGTCCTGGCCCT
>CAZMVJ010000204.1:0-4485 GCA_964569445.1 uncultured Anaerolineaceae bacterium
ATCGACCCCGCCAAGCTCGGCGTTGTCAACTCGCTGGGTTTCGTCGATAGCGAACTTGTCAAAGTCTTCCCGATTTCGGTGCGTATCGTCGTGGCCATCACCAACATCCTGGGCAGCGTCGCCTTCATCGGCGCCGCGCTGTACTCCCTGTGGGCCTTTCGTCGCCGCGGCGACGTCCCCGGAAACCGTGTGGCCGGAGTGGGCATCATCGCGCTGGGAGGCCTGCTCGCTGCCACCGCCCATTCGCTGGGCGCGGTCGGAGGCCCGGGCCTGTTCCGTATCAGCGAGGTGGCGACGATCGTTCTGATCTTCTCTGGGTATCTGCTCAGCACCCGCCCGGCGCCTTCCGCCGTCCAGGCACCGGCCTCGGCCTAACCCTGCTTATCGCGCGGCCCCGTCCGTCCCATGGACCGCGAGCTCAATCTGACCCCAAGGCTTCTGCTCGGCCCCGGGCCGAGCTTGGTCCATCCGCGCGTCCTGCGCGCCATGGCCACGCCGCTCATCGGTCACCTCGATCCCGACTTCCTTACGATCCTGGCCGAGATTCGCTCGATGCTCCAAACCGTTTTCCAGACGGAGAATGAGCTCACTCTGGCCGTTTCGGGCACCGGAACGGCGGCCATGGAAGCGGCGTTGAGCAATTTGCTCGAGCCCGGCGATTCGATGCTGGCCTGTGTCCAGGGGTACTTCGGGGAGCGGCTGGCCGAGATGGGCCGCCGCTATGGAGCCCACGTTGAACGCCTCGAGGCCGACTGGGGTGAGGTTCAGGACCCGGCTGCGATCGAAGCGGCGTTGTCCCGTCGGCCGGCCAAGGTCGTGACGCTCGTCCATGCCGAGACCTCGACCGGCGCCTGCCAGCCCGACGTCGCCGCCATCGCCGCCGCCTGCCATCGCCACGACGCCCTGCTCGTCCTCGACGTCGTCACCTCCCTCGGCGGCCTGCCGGTCGACATCGACGGCTGGCAGGTGGACGTCGCTTATAGCGCGGCCCAGAAGTCCCTTTCCGGTCCGCCGGGACTCTCACCGATCACGGTCGGCCCGCGGGCGCGGCAGGCGATCGCCCGCCGCTCGTCATCGCCGCCGGTCTTCTATTTCGACCTCGAGCTGTTGGGACAGTATTGGAGCGACCGCCCGTCCTACCACCACACGGCGCCGATCAGCACCGCCTACGGGCTGCGCGAGGCGCTGCGCCTGGCGTTGGAGGAAGGTCTGCCAGCGCGCTGGGCCCGGCACAAAGCCAACGCTCGCCGTCTGTGGGACGGCCTGGAAAGTCTCGATCTGCCTCTCCTCGTCCCGGAACCCCTTCGCCTTCCGACGCTCTCCACGCCGCGCCTTTCGGGAACCTTCGACGAGGCCGGCGTCCGTCGGCGTCTTCTTCTCGAATACAACGTGGAGATCGCCGGCGGATTCGGCCCGCTTGCCGGAAAGGTATGGCGCATCGGCTTGATGGGAGAATCCAGCAGGCCGGAGCACGTCCTGACGCTGTTGGCGGCGCTGGAAGAGATGCTGCGAAGCGTGAAGTCGCCGCCGGCCAGCGGCCGCTAGCGAAGGCTCATCGGCGTGCGTCGGTTGTAGCGTGCGGCGAAGGTGCCCAGCGCTCCGGCCGCCAAGAGCAGGCCGAGGCCGAAGATCCCCAGCACGGTCGAACGCGAACCCCCTTGGCCCCCGCCGATGGCGGCGCTGGCCTGCGCGCCGAACTCGATGTACTTGATCTCGCCGGGCGACAACCGCACCGGGATGTTCATGGCCGTCGTCGGGTTGTGATCTTGGGGGGCGGCTGCCGAGATGTTGTAGTCGCCATTTTGCAGCCCGGCGAAGCAGAAGCCCTCGGCCTCCGGGCCGGTCGTGTGTTCTCCGGCGACGATCCCGGACGGCTCGGCGACGCTGATCTGTCCTCCGGGCAGGGCCGCCTCCCCCGTATCAAGGCGGGCATTCCCGTTGGCGTCCTGGAAAAGCAGGATGCAGATCTCGCCGGTCCCGAACACCGGTGTGGGAGTCGCTGCCAGTCGTGTGGCGGTGGGCCGCGCTTCCGGCGCGGCGGTTGGTTGGGCCGGCCCGGCGATGCCAAGCAGGAGCTGCATCCCCGGGTTGAGAAAGTCTCCCGGTTGAATCCCGTTGAGGGCTATCAGCTCCTCAACGCTCTTGCCGCTCAGCGCGGCGATCGTCCATAGGGCGTCGTCTTGCTGGACGATGTAGATGATCTTGCCGTCGGGGCCGGGCGTCGGGGTGACGAAACCCGTACCCTGCGCTGCGACGCCTCGCCCGGCGGTCCCCCACGCCACCGCCATCGCCAGGAGCAAGCCTCCCGATCCCAGAGCTAACCGCCGCCAACGCATTCTCGCGCGATTATAGCCTTTCCGTTCCGATGACCCAGCGACGGGCGTGCTATACTGCCGCGAGGCGGGCATCTTCTGCCCGATTCGGATCGGGTTCGACTCGGTGGGGCCATCCGCCGCTTGCGAATGATGGCCTTCGGGCCAGCGTCCCGTTCCGTATATAGCATGATGGTGTCTGTCCGTGGTGCTAGGGGCGGAGCCTTTCGTGTGGGCCTCCGCCCCCGAGCTCGGTCCTTGCCAAGCTCGAACGCCTTTGTCGACCTATCTCCGGCACGGGACACGAGGCTGTCTGTATGCGCCATCGCCTCGACTTCGGCAACCTCTTCTTCGCCGGTTTGACCCTGGCGGGGGTGGCCTTCTTCCTCTTCCCCTTCTGGGCGCCCGCCCTGAGCGCAGTCGAAGGGCCTGTCCTGAGCCCCTCGGCCGCCCTCGGGGCAGGCTCCGGCGGGGGCCTTGTCCTGAGCGCCGCCGAAGGACCTGTCCTGAGCCCCTCGGCGCAGCCTGCCCTGAACGTAGCTGAAGGGCTCGGGGCAGGCTCCGCCGAAGGACTCGTCCAGAGCGGAGCCGAAGGCCGCACGTCGCTGCTGCTCTTCAGCGCCGCCGTCGCCATGATCCTGCTCGCCATCCTTAGTGAAGCGCAGCACGGCCTGACGATGCATACCATCGCCATGCTCGGCGCCTTGGTCGGCCTCAACACAGCGCTCCGTATGATCGACAATCTGCTGCCTCTCCCCGGCGGGTTCTCGCCGGTTTTCCTGTTGATCACACTTGTTGGTTTCGTCTTTGGGGCCCGCCTCGGTTTCCTGATGGGCGCCCTGACGCTGCTCGTCTCCGATCCGGTCAGTCCGGGGGGCCTGGGGCCGTGGACGCCCTACCAGATGCTGGCGGCCGGATGGGCCGGGATGACGGCGGCGATGCTGCCACGCCGGTCACCGCTGTGGGTCATCGCCTTGCTCGGCGCCGGCTGGGGTTGGTTATTCGGAGCGCTGACCAACCTCTACTTCTGGCCGTACGCGCTCGGCGCCCCGGACATCAGTTGGAACCCGATGCTGGGCCCGATCGAGACCCTGGCGCGCTACGGCCGCTACTATCTGGTCACATCGCTGGCCTGGGACACGATGCGCGCCGCCGGCAATTTCGTCCTGCTGCTGCTCATGGGCGCCGCCCTGATCCGCGCCCTCGAGCGGTTCCGCCGCCGCGCGGCGGTCGTCTGGGAACCGGCTTGAAGGCTCCTTCTCCACGCGGAGCGAAGTCGAAGCGTGCTTCCCGCTGGCCGCCCTTCGACTTCGGCCGCAGGGACTCCGCGCGCAGCCCAGGGCACCGGGCGGCCTCCGCTCAGGGAGGAAATCGACACCTCCCTCGCTGAGCGGAGCACTGCGCCGCAGGCGCAGCGCGAAGTCGAAGCGCGTCTCCGCTGGCCGCCCTTCGACTGCGGCCGCAGGGACTCCGCGCGCAGCCCAGGGGACCGGGCGGCCTCCGCTCAGGGAGGAAATCGACCCCTCCCTCGCTGAGCGGAGCACTGCGCCGCAGGCGCAGCGCGAAGTCGAAGCGCGTCTCCGCTGGCCGCCCTTCGACTTCGGCTGCGGCCGCGCATGTTCGCAGCCGGCAACACGTGCAGCCTCCGCTCAGGGAGGAAGCCGACCCCTCCCTCGCTGAGCGGCGGGGCGGCCTCCGCTCGAGGAGGCTGGCGCGGCTTTATAATGCCGAACCCGGGTCCCCCTGCGGTGGACATCCCGCGGGCCCGGCGTCCAACGATATGCGCAGACGATCTCCCTGGCTGACGTGTCTGATCGTTCTCGGCGCCGTCGCCTTGTGTATCGGCGGCGTGGCGGCCGTCACGTCTCTCCCTCCGGTCCAGGAACGTTTTGGCTGGCGGTTGTCCGAAGCCCGCGCCCAACTCTGGTATGCGCTTTTCCCGCCCGAGGAATCGGTTTTCACGCCGGACCCGACGTTGGCGGCGATGGTTCGAGAGACGTTGACCGCCGCCGCGCCGACGCCGGCGCACAGCACCACGCCGCAGCCCGAAGCTCCACCGACGGCCACCTCCAGCGCCACCGCCGGCCCAACACCACCGCCGATCCCCGAGTCCGTCAGTCTGGAAGGCGTGGTCTACGTCGATCAGCACAATCGCTGGAATTACTGCGGACCG
>CAZMVJ010000205.1:0-4462 GCA_964569445.1 uncultured Anaerolineaceae bacterium
CTCTGCTCGACGGCTGGCCCGACGGCGCGCACAGCGGCGACATCTTTGCCCGCCTGCGGCGGGCAGTGGTCAGTGGGTAGTGGTCAGTGGTCAGTAGAGACCACCGCCGAAATCACTGAGCACTGACCACCGGCCACTGACCACTGACCACTGGGGTACCATGCGCGCCATCTACATTGACAAGAATATCCCCCGGGCGCTGACGGTGAAGGCTCTGCGGGGTGTGTGGCCCGGCATCGTCTGGTCGGGCCTCTCCCACGCGCATGTCGTCGACGTTCCCGAGCCGCCTTTGCCGGGGCCGCATTGGCTGCGGGTCCGCAACCGCCAGTGCGGCATCTGCGCCAGCGATCTCTCGCTGCTGCTGGTCAAAGCCGACCCGGCGGCGGCGCCCGTGGCTCTCCCGGGCAACAGCCGCTTCTACCTCGGCCACGAGGTCGTCGGCGACGTGACCGAGGTCGGCGCCGGCGTGAAGAGCATCCGCCCGGGTCAGCGGGTCGTCATGGAGTCGCGCTTCACCGGCCCGACCTGCTTCACCCAGGAGATCGATCCGCCCTGCCGCTTCTGCGCGGCGGGCGACACCCGGCTGTGCGAGAACGCTTCGTTGCAGCGCGGCCCCAGCGGGGTCGGCGGCGGGTGGGGCGACGGCTACACCGCCCACGAGAGCGAAGTGCGCGCCGTACCGGATGATCTGAGCGACGATCAGGCGTCCCTGGTCGAGCCGATGGCGGTGGCCCTGCACGGCGTACTGCGCCGGCCGCCGCGCGACGGCGAGCAGGCTCTGGTCGTCGGAGCAGGGATCATCGGCTTGCTGACGGTGCAGTGTGTGAAACTGCTGGCGCCCAACGCTCGCTTAACCGTGCTGGCGCGCCATCCGCATCAGGCCGAGGCGGCGAAACGGCTCGGGGCCGACGCCGTCCTGCGCGGCGGCGACCTGTACCAGCAGGTGGCGCAGCAGACCGGCGGCCGGCTGTATCGGGCGATGATGAACCGCGGCATGCTGCTGGGGGGGTTCGACGTGATCTACGATTGCGTCGGGCAGGCCAACACGATTCTCAATGCGCTGCGCTGGGCGCGTGCCGGCGGCGCCGTCGTCCTGATCGGCATCGACCTGGCGCTGCTCAAAGTCGACCTGAACCCGGTCTGGTATCAGGAGGTCGATCTGATCGGCTCGCACACCTTCGGCGCTGAGCGAGTGGCCGGAGGAGCCCGGCACACCTTCGAGCTGGTGATCGACCATCTGCGGGCCGGCCGCCTGCAGGAGGCGGGCCTGATCACCCACCGTTTCCCGTTGGCGGAGTATCGTCGAGCGATCGACACCGCGCTTCACAAACAGAGCGGGGCGATCAAGGTCACCTTCAGCCTGTGAGCGACAACCCCGTTTTCCTTCGGAAAACGGGGTTGTTCAAGCATGGTAAGATGACGCCCGATGGACGAGGCCGAGAAGATCACGATCATCGAAGGCCCGCCGCCGACGTTCGAAGCGGTGACCGACGCGTGGCCCCTGGGGATCGTCGAAGGCCCGAGCCCGTCGATCGTGGCCCTGTGCCGCATGCGCACCTTCAACGGGGCGGCGCTGGCTGAGCGCTGCGCGCACGCCTGGCGCGAAGGCCTGCCCATCCACCTCGAGTTCCGCGACATGGCCGGCCTGACCCAACAGACCCAGATCATCGCCGCCCGCTGGGCGCAGACGGAAGAGGGCGACATGCTCACCCTGTGGGTCCGGGCGACGGCGGAGAGCCTGGGGGTAGAGCTCTTCTTCGACGTCGACGACGACGACGACCCCGACGAAGACGGCTTCGATCCCTCGGCCTGACTTGCACCCGCCGGGGCTTCCGGCGCGTTCCCACATCAGCTCCGAACGTTCATCTGCGGGGGTGACCATGCCGGGAGACGCTTCTCTGCTGTCCGAGCAAAACGGCGGCGTCCTGACGCTCACGCTGAATCGCCCCAAGGCCAACGCCTTCGATCAAGACCTGGTCGATGCCCTGTTGGATGCCTTGCGTCGGGCCGAGGCGGAGGCCTCGGTCCGGAGCATCATCCTGACCGGGGCGGGGAGTGTGTTCAGCGCCGGCCAGGATGTGACCGCGTTGGGCGCTGTTGACGGCCAGGTTTCCTTCCGCCGTCACCTGGAGCGCACCTACAACCGCCTGATCCTGCGTGTGCGGCGGCTGGAGAAGCCGGTCGTGGGGGCCATCAACGGGGCTGCCGCCGGTGCCGGCCTCGGGCTGGCCTTAGCGGCCGACATCCGCTTGGCGGCCCGCAGCGCCCGCTTCGTCTTCGGTTTTACCGGCATCGGCCTGACAACCGACTCGGCCACCTCGCTGATGCTGCCGCTTCTGATCGGCCTGGCCCGGGCGAGCGAAGTTGCATTCACGAACGCACCGATCTCAGCCGAACAGGCGTTGAGCTACGGCCTCGTCAATCGGGTTGTCGACGACACCGATCTGGCGGTCGAGGCCGCCAAGTTGGCGGCGCAACTGGCCGCCGGTCCCACCCGAGCCCTCGGTCTCACCAAACGGGCCTTCAATCACGCGCTGCTGCCCCACCTGGAGGATGTGCTCGACTACGAGGCGCACCTGCAGGAGGCGGCCGGGCGGACGGCCGATCACCGCGAGGGCGTCAAGGCCTTTCTCGAGAAACGTGAACCGGTGTTCAAGGGCAAGTAGGGTTGCGGGGGCGCGGTCCTGGCCTCACGGAGCGCCCCTACGGCTTGCGGCTCGCGCTGAACCCCCACAAGTCGTAGGGGCACGGCACACCTGCCCTGGGGGGCGGTGCCAGGGTGCCGTGCCCCTACCCTGAAGACGTGCACTGCCAGGTCTCCACGATCTACCCGCTGTTGCGCGCCGCCGCCTCGGTCAGCCGCCGCACTTCCTCCTCCGCCACCTCCGGCTCGAGCTTGCGGAACAGCGGCGCCGAAGGCTGGAGCTGGCGTCCTGCCTCGAGGCTTGACGGCGCCCAGCGGCCAGTAGCCTCGGCCGGGTCGTAGACCAGCGCCTCGTGCTCCCAATCCTCATCGGTATACGTCTCGACCCGCGATCGTCCGAAGAGTGGACGGTCGTAGCCAAGGAAGCCGTGTACGCGTTCCGCCGAGAACGGTAGGAAGGGCGCAAAGAGAGTCTTGAGCGAGTCGATGGCGCGCAGCGCCGTGTAGACGGTGCGGGCGGCAGCCGGCCGGTCCTTCTCGATCACGCCATACCACGGAGCCCGCTCCAGGTAAACATTCGTGGCGCGTGCCAACGCCAGGGCCTCGTTGAGGGCCTCGCGCAAATGGACCGCCTCCAACAGCCCGCCCACCTTGGCGAACCCGCCTTCCACCAGCGCCAGCAATTCACGATCGAGCGCGCCCAATTCGCCCGGCTCGGGCACGATCCCCTGCCAGTGCCGATGGGTGAACGACAGGACCCGGTTGACCAGGTTGCCCCACGTGGCGACGAGTTCGTCATTGTTGCGTCGTACGAAATCCGCCCATTCCCATTCCGAGTCGCGCGCTTCCGGCATCACCGCCGTCAGGTAGAAGCGCAGCGGATCCGGATCGTAGCGCTCCAGCACGTCCAGGCCCCACACCGCCCAATTGCGGCTGCCGGAGATCTTCTGACCCTCCAGGTTGAGAAACTCGTTGGCCGGGACGTCGTAAGGGAGATTGAGCTTGCGGCGGGGGTCGTCGTCGTACAGTCGCTCGGTGCCGATGAGCTGGGCAGGCCAGATGACGGCGTGGAACGGGATGTTGTCCTTGCCGATGAAGTAGTACGTGCGCGCCTGCGGGTCGTACCACCAGTCCTTCCAGGCGTCTGCCTTCCCCTGGTGCGCCGACCATTCGATCGAGGCCGACAGGTAACCGATGACCGCCTCGAACCAGACGTACAGGCACTTTCCCTGCCAGCCGTCGAGCGGGATCGGAATCCCCCAGTCCAGATCGCGGGTGATCGCCCGTCCGTGCAGCTCGCCGCTTTCCACCGTGTGGCGCGACGGCGCCAGCACGTTCGGTCGCCAGTGCTCCTTGCCCTGGCGCAGGTACTCGCGCAGCGCCGGGTTGAGCCGCGCCAGGTCCAGGTAGTAGTGTTCGGTAGGGCGCAGCTCGAGCGCCGCTCCGCCGCGCGAGCGCGGCCGGATGAGCTGCGCCGAGTCGAGCAGGTTGCCGCAGTTGTCGCACTGATCGCCGCGGGCGTTGGGGTAGTGGCACAGGTAACACTCGCCCTCGACGTAGCGGTCGGGCAGGAAGCGTCCCTCCGACGCGGCGTACCACTGCGGCTCCTCCTGACGATACAGGCAGCCGTGATCGAGCAGGGCGGTGAAGATGTCCTGCGAGACCCGGAAGTGATTGCGCGTGTGCGTCGTCGTGAACAGATCGTAGGTCAGGCCGAGCTTGAGGAACAACTCGAGGAAACGCTGGTGGAAGCGCTGGTAGACGGCCTGCGGCGAGGTCCCCTCGGCGTCGGCCCGGACGGTGATCGGCGTCCCATGG
>CAZMVJ010000206.1:0-2770 GCA_964569445.1 uncultured Anaerolineaceae bacterium
GGCGCATCAGGCGGTTGATGAACCCCTGGACCAGCTCGCTGTTGTAGCGGGCGTCCCCGGGAGTCCGATGCTTTTCAGGGCGTGTGCGACGCATGCCTGATCTCCGTCACGCCGGCGCTCTTACGCCGACTCCTTGGGCCGTTTGCCGCCGTACTTTGAGCGCGATTGGCGCCGGCTCTCGACGCCGGTCGTATCCAGCGTGCCGCGCACGATGTGGTAGCGCACGCCGGGCAGGTCCTTGACCCGGCCGCCGCGCACCAGCACCACCGAGTGTTCCTGCAGCGAGTGCCCCTCGCCCGGGATGTAGGCCGAGACCTCGATCCCGTTCGTCAGCCGGACGCGGGCCACCTTGCGCAGCGCCGAGTTCGGTTTCTTCGGCGTCTGGGTGCGGACGGCGGTGCACACGCCGCGCTTCTGCGGCGCGCCCTTGGGGACCGCCATGCGGCGCTGCTTCTTCGAGTTCAAGATGAACTGCAACGCCGGCGCTTTGGTCTTGACCCGCTTATCCTTCCGGCCCTTGCGCACCAGCTGATTGATCGTCGGCACGTCACTCCTCCACACAAATCCCGAGGCACTTTGCCCCGGGTCCTCGCGACAGGAAGGCCATCGAACCTGCACGATGGCCTAGCCTCATGCAACCCGCGGCCCCCCATAAGGACTTCAACGAAGGCCGAGGGGTGCAACCGCTATTCGATTCGGGCCGGCGCTTCCGTCACGCCAGCCCGTCCTGGGTACTGGTCGGACGGTTATTTTAGCATGCCGCCCTCGGCCCCGTCAAGGTGATTGTGCGGGGTGGAACAGGGGGACCGAATGGCAGTTTATGGCCTGCCGGGGTCCACGGAGTATCCCGGCAGGGGCTTCGGCCCAGGGCCGGCACCCTTGGCGGCGTTGGGCGGCGGACGGTCCTCAGACGCTCATTCAACCGTAGGGGCGGGTTTGAAACCCGCCCCTACGAAGGCCGAAATCCAACTTGGCGCCCAATCCCCTCCGGGATGCGACGCGAGATGGCCTGTGGCTCTAGCCGGGCCTGAACTGAAGTCCTCTTCAGGATGCGAAGCGCGCCCCGGCTGCAAGCCGGGGCTCCTCGCACTGACGTCTAGCTTCTTGGATCCATATCCAGCAGACCCAGCCCCAGCCGAGGCGGCCGAGCGCGCTCGTCGTCTTTGCCGAACTTGAGGACGTCGCCCTCTTCGCTGATGGCCTCGACCGAGAGGCCCAGGCTCTGCAGCTCCTTGACCAACACGCGGAAGGAGGCCGGGATGCCTGGCTCCTCGACGGGGTCGCCCTTGACGATAGCCTCATATGTCTTGACCCGCCCCTGCACGTCATCCGACTTGACGGTCAGCATCTCCTGAAGTGTGTGGGCGGCGCCGTAGGCTTCCAACGCCCAGACTTCCATTTCGCCGAAGCGCTGGCCGCCGAACTGAGCCTTGCCGCCCAGCGGCTGCTGGGTGACGAGGGAGTACGGGCCGGTCGAGCGGGCGTGGACTTTGTCTTCCACCAGGTGGTGCAGCTTCATCATCAGGACCAATCCGACGGTCACCGGTTGATCGTAGACCTCGCCCGACTTGCCGTCGAACAGGCGCTGCTTACCCAGGATCGGCGGCGGGCTGCCCGTCTTGAGAAGGGCGCGCTCGGCCTCCTTGCGCAGCTCTTCCAACGTCTTGCCTTTGGGCGGCTCGCCCTGCTCCTCCAGCCACAGCCGGAGGCAGGCCTCGATGGCGGCGGCGTCGTACGGCCGGCGCGCCGTGACCTCGACCGGGCTGTCGTCGAAGACCAGGATCTTGTCCGGATCGTAGCCCTTGTCCCGCAGCCACTCGCGCAGGGCCGAGCGCCGGGCATAGTTGACGTCGATTTCCATCAGCTGGGTGGCGTAGCCGCGCTCCCCCAGCCGGCTCTCCAGGTACAGTCGGCGGACTTCGCTATCGTCCTCGAACGCTTCCTCTTGATAGAAGCCCCGCTCGCGGGCCCACGGCCAGGCCTGATCGGCGGCGTCCTTCCAGGCCCGGTCGATCATCCAGGCACGGGCCAGCTCGGCTTCGATCTCGTCCTCGTCGGCGCCGTCGAAGACCGGTGTGATCGCCTGAAAGCCGAGACGGTCGCAGGCCCAACCCAGGTGCGCCTCCAGGAGCTGGCCGATGTTCATGCGGCCGGGGACGCCCAGCGGGTTGAGGATCAGGTCGATCGGCGTGCCGTCCTCGAGGAACGGCATATCTTCCACCGGGACGACCTTGGAGATGACGCCCTTGTTGCCGTGGCGGCCGGCCATCTTGTCGCCTTCGGTCGCCTTGCGCTTCTGGGCGACGGAGACCCGCACCATCTTCTCCACTCCCGGGGGCAGATCGCGGTGCTCCTCGCGGGTGAAGACCTTCACGTCGACGACCTTGCCCCGCTCGCCATGCGGCATGCGCAGCGAAGTGTCCTTCACCTCACGCGCCTTCTCCCCGAAGATCGCCCGCAGCAGCTTCTCCTCCGGGGTCAGCTCCTTCTCGCCCTTGGGCGTGATCTTGCCGACCAGGATGTCGTTCGGGCCGACTTCGGCGCCGACGCGAATGATGCCGTCCTCATTCAGGTCGCGCAACGCCTCATCGCCGACGTTGGGGATGTCGTAGGTGATCTCTTCCGGACCGAGCTTGGTGTCGCGTGCTTCGACCTCGTGCTTCTCGATGTGGATCGAGGTGAAGCGGTCTTCCTGCACCAGGCGCTCGGAGACCAGGATGGCGTCCTCGAAGTTGTAGCCCTCCCAGGACAGGAAGGCGCACAGCACGTT
>CAZMVJ010000206.1:2780-4461 GCA_964569445.1 uncultured Anaerolineaceae bacterium
TGACCGAGAGCCAGCTCACCCTGAGCGGTGCTGGAGGAGTCGGCAATGACATCCCCCTGCCGCACGCGCTGGCCCTTGATCACCGCCGGGCGTTGGTCGATGCAGGTGCTCTGGTTGGACCGGTTGTACTTGCGTAACCGGTAAACCCGCCGGTCGCGGCCGTGGCGCACGACGACCTCGCTGCCGGTGACCGAGACGACCTCGCCTTCGACGTCGGATAGGATCACCTGCCCCGAGTCGATCGCCGCCTGACGCTCCATCCCGGTCGAGACGAGCGGGACTTCCTGGCGAATCAGGGGGACGGCCTGCGTCTGCATATTCGAGCCCATCAGGGCCCGGTTGGCGTCGTCATGCTCCAGGAATGGAATGAGCGAGGCGCTGACCCCCACGATCTGACGCGGGGCGACGTCCATGTAATCGATCTCTTCCGGCGCGGCGAACAAGAAGTCGCCGTGGTGGCGGCAGGAAGCGCGCGGCCGGACGAACTCCTGGCGCTCGTTGAGCGGCGCGTTCGCCTGGGCGATCAGCCATTTGTCTTCCTCGTCGGCCGTCAGGTAGAGCGACTCCTCCGAGACAAAGGGCACGATCGGAATCGGCCGGCCGGCCTTGGACAGCGTCTTGGCCAGCTGCGGCGTGATCTCCTGGCCGTCTTCGGCCAGGGCCTTGGCGCCCTTGCCGTCGAGCACCTGGCCTCGGACTTTTCGCCCGAGCAGGCGGGGGTCCCCGGCGTCCAACTCGCGAAAGACTTTGCGGTAGGGCGTTTCGATGAAGCCGAATCGATTGACCTTGGCGTAGGACGCCAGGCGGCCGATCAGGCCGATGTTCGGGCCTTCCGGCGTCTCGATCGGGCAGATGCGTCCGTAGTGGGAGTGATGGACGTCGCGCACGTCGAAGCCGGCGCGTTCACGGCGCAGGCCGCCCGGCCCGAGGGCCGAGAGGGTTCGCTTGTGGCGCAACTCGGCCAGCGGGTTGGTCTGATCCATGAATTGCGAGAGCTGGCTCGAGCCGAAGAACTCGCGGATGGCGGCCACCACCGGCCGGATGTTGACCAGGGTGATCGGGGTGAGCTGCTCCTGATCGCGGATCGACATACGTTCGACGATGACGCGCTCGGCCCGCCGCAGCCCGACGCGCAGCTTGGCCTGGATCAGCTCGCCGACCGTCTTCACCCGCCGGTTGCCGAGGTGGTCGATGTCGTCCGGCTCTTCCAGGTGGTTGTTGATGCGGATCAACCGCTCGACCAGCCGCACGATATCCCAGCCGGTCACCTGGCGGTGCTCCAGCGGGATGAACTCGTGCAGCGAGAGCTTCTGGTTCAGCTTGTAGCGCCCGACGCGCTCCAGGTCGTAGCGGCGCGGGTCGAAGAGCTGGTCGATCAGGTACTCGCGGGCATTGTCGAGCGTCGGCGGATCGCCCGGGCGCATGCGCCGGTAGAACTCGATCAGCGCTTCCTGCGGCAGGGTGCGCTTGTCCTTGATCTCCCAGGTCGGCTCCTGACGGATGGTGGTGGCGATGAAGGGGTGATCGGGGTTGGTGTCGGAGGCGGCGAACAGGTCGAGCAACTCCTCGTCGGAACCGGTCTTGATCGGCGACTGCTTGATGCCGTCGGAAACCGCCGCCAGGGCTCGCAGCAGGATCGTCACCGGGACGGTCCGCTTGCGGTTGAACTTGAGCGTCAGGT
>CAZMVJ010000207.1:0-4453 GCA_964569445.1 uncultured Anaerolineaceae bacterium
ACCCACGAGCGCAGCCAGATCCACGATGCCGAGATCGCCCTCACCCGCGACGGCCGCATCATCGGCGTGCACGATACCTTCCTGCACGACACCGGCGCCTACGATCCCTACGGGCTGACCGTGCCGATCAACAGCCAGTGCACGCTGCTCGGCCCGTACCAGATTCCCAACTACACCAGCGAATTCACCGCCGTCTTCACCAACAAGACCATCGTCACCCCCTATCGCGGCGCCGGCCGCCAGCACGGCGTCTTCGTTATCGAGCGCCTGCTCGATCTGGCGGCCCGCGAGCTGAAGCTCGACGTCCGTGAGATCCGCCGCCGCAATTTCCTGGCACCCGACTCCTTCCCGCACGACAACAACATCATCTACCAGGATTTCGCGCCGCTCGTTTATGACAGCGGCAACTATGCCCCCCTGCTGGAGCACGCCTTGCGGCTGATCGGGTATGACGATTTCGTCAAGAATCAGCAGCCGCGTTTGCGCAAAGAGGGCCGCCACGCCGGCATCGGCGTCGTGGCCTACGTCGAAGGGACCGGCATCGGACCCTACGAGGGCGCCCGCGTCCAGATCGAGGCCACCGGCAAAGTCAGCGTCTCAACCGGCGTCGGGACCCAGGGGCAAGGTCATTTCACCAGCTTCGCCCAGGTCGCCGCCGAACAGTTGGGAGTCGAACTGACCGATGTCGAGGTTGTCACCGGCGACACCGATGCGTTCCACTGGGGAACCGGCACCTTCGCCAGCCGGGGCGCGGTCGTCGCCGGCAATGCCGTCCATGCCGCGGCGCTGCGCGTACGGGAGAAGGTGTTTCGCGTCGCAGGCGAGTTTCTGCAGGAACCCCTCGAGCGCCTTGAACTGCGCGACGGCCGGGTGTGGCTGAAGGGTCAGACCGATCGCTCCGTGACACTCGGCGAGCTCGCTTCCAAGGCCAATCCGTTACGCGGCGCCGTCCGCCCTGGCACCGAGCCCGGCCTGGAGGCGACCGAGTACTTCGGCCCGGCCCGCGGCGCGACCGCCAGCGGAGTGCACGCCGCCATCCTCGAGGTCGATCCCGAGACGATGCACATCGAGATCCAGAAATACGTCGTCGTGCACGACTGTGGGACGGTGCTCAATCCTCTGATCCTCGAGGGTCAGGTCCACGGCGGCGTGGCCCAGGGCATCGGCAACTCATACTACGAGCACTTGATGTACGACGAGAACGCCCAACTGGTCAACGCTTCCTTCATGGACTACCTGCTCCCGACCTCGCTGGATGTGCCGCCGATCATCGTCGGGCATGAGGAGACCCCCTCGCCGCTCAACCCGTTGGGGGTCAAGGGGGCCGGCGAAGCCGGCGCCATTCCGACGGCGGCCCTCTTTGCCCAGGCCGTCGAGAACGCGCTGCCGGAGATCCCGCTCGAACTGCTGGAGATCCCGCTGAGCCCCAATCGTCTGTGGGAACTGATCCAGGAAGCCGATCGCCCGGCGGCGGCGCCCAAGGTGTGATGTTGACCCGTGCCTCCGCGCCGCTTAGCCAGGCGACCGCCGCGCTGAGCGTCGCGCCGGCGGCCCTTGCCTGGCTGCGGTCAGGGCTGCGCGGGCACATCCTGCACGTCTTCGATCGGGCCGCCTATCTCATCGACGAACGCGGGGAAATCTTGCTGCTGGCCGCCCCTCCCGTCGGCATGGGCCCTTTCACTCTGCTGGCCAACGTCCAGGATCGGCAGTTCACCAAGAGCATGTCCATCGACGAACCGGCGGTGGTTCTTCAGGAGTGCCTGTGCGTCGGGGAGGTCTCGATCCGGCTCGATACGGCCGCTCCCTGGCATGCTGCGCCGGATTGGGAGACGCTCCGACGCCGCGGCGCGTCCTGGTTCTCCGCGCTCCTCGGGATCCGACATGTCCTCCGAAGCCACGGTCGCGGCGGCGTTTTCGCCGTCTTCGTCGCCGAGGAACGTGTCTCAGGGGAGAGGTCGATCGATGAACACCTGGCCCTCTCCGCCCGTAAAGCGGCGGACGACCTGCTGGAGGCGCTGCCGAGTGACGACGAGGCAACCCTGATAAGGCGCGCTTACGGCCTGGCCGGCCTGGGCAAGGGGTTCACGCCTTCGGGCGACGACTTCCTGATGGGTACGATGTTCGCTTTGTGGGCCACGATGCCAGCCGAAACCGCTCGGCGGCGCAGTCGGTGGCTCTCCGAGGCCGCGACGAAACGCACGACGCAAGCCTCCGCCGCGTGGCTGACGGCGGCTGCCCGCGGCGAGGCGGCCGAGCCCTGGCATCGCTTGTTTGCCTCACTGGTAGAGAACAGGATCGACGAACTTCAAGACGCGGCGGAGCGGATCCTTCGGATCGGGCACACCTCGGGCGAGGACGCGTTGATCGGGTTCGTCGGCGCAGTCGAGAGCCTCTTGACCCGAGCCACCCGCTAGCCGGATTTTCGATCAACAACACCGGGGCGGCCCTTCGTTCAGGGCCGCCCCGCTCTGTTCTTCGTGCGATAGCGCGCGGACTTACATGGCCTCCTTCTTCGACGGGAAGATCAGGAAGATGAGATTCAACAGGATGCCCATCACCGCCGCCGTGGCGATCGCCGGCAGGCCATTGGGGAAGACCCCGGCCACGGTGATCGGGATAAAGCCGCCCAGCCCGATGTTGCCGCCGATGCCCACGACCATGATCGTGGCGCCAACGGCCAGGTTGCGGGCGTCGAACATGCTGACCTTGTGCTCCTGCATCAGCGCGATGCCCTGCATGCCGATCACGCCGAACAGGTAGATCGCCAGGCCGCCGGTGACGGCCAGCGGCACCGACTGCACCAGCGCCGCCAGCTTGCCGACGAAGCCGAGCAAGATGGCGATGACCCCGGCCGCCAGCAGCGCCGGCCCGGAGTAGTTGCGGGTGATCGCCATCAGCGAGTTGTTCTCGCCGTAGTTCGTCCCGGCGGTGGCCCCGACCAGGCCGTTGAGGAAGTCGCCGATCCCATCGAAGACCAGGTTCCAGCCGATGTACTTGTCCAGGCCGTACTTCGCCCGCCCGGTCTGCTCGGCGAAGCGGTCGACGTACAGGCTGATCTGGTACAGGTGCGCCGTCGACTCGGGGATCGTGGCGATGGCCATGATACTGATGCTGACGATGGCCGTCGTCACAAACGCTCCGGCGAAGGCCGGGAACGTCAGGTGGGGCATCTGGAGCAAGGGCGCCGCTGCCACGGCGGTCAGGTCCACCGATCCGGGGACGAGGATGGCCGAGGCGAGGTAGCCGAAGACAGCGCCAAGCAGCACCGGCAGCATCCCCAGGAAGCCCCGCAGGTAGGCCGAGAACAGGACCGTCACCAGCAGGGTCAGCAGGGCGATGCCCCAGTTGGCCCCGGCCAGGTTGAGCGCGGCGAAGGCCAACCCGAAGCCGATGATCGCCGCCACCGAGCCGGTGACGATCGGGGGCAGGATCTTGTCGAGGTTCTCCTTGCCGACGGCCCGGATGATGAAGCCGACGGCGATGTTGAGCACGCCCGTGACGACGATGCCGGCTTGCATCGTCGAAAGCACGTTGTCCGGAAGAGGGACGCCGAAGGCCGGGGTCGACCCGGTCATCGCCTGAGCCACGCCCAGGTAGGCGGCGATGTAGCTGAACGACGAGCCGTAGAAGAGCGGGATGAAGGTGCCGATCGATCGGCGCGAGAGGAG
The DNA here is from genome assembly GCA_964569445.1 of uncultured Anaerolineaceae bacterium. Lineage (GTDB taxonomy): Bacteria > Chloroflexota > Anaerolineae > Anaerolineales > E44-bin32 > DATEVL01. Next base: position 3,669 of record CAZMVJ010000207.1, read on the forward strand.
CAGCGCCACAATCGTCGAGACGCCAGAGGCGAGCAAGACGGTGCCGACGTGGAAACCTGTGAAGGCCGCCACGAAGACCGTCGCCGGGAACATCGTCAGCACGTGCTGGAACCCGAGCAGGATCAGCCGTCCCCAGCCCGGTCGGTCGTTCGGAAGGTACCCGCTGATGGACTTTGCGGGCGATGACGTAGCCATCTTGAGAGATCCTCCTTTGGTGGGCCGGGCGCGGATGCCCGGCTCGGCCGTCATGGAGCAAGAACTCGACTTCGAGGGTCCGAGGGGTGGCTCACCTCCTCCCCAACCCGGCTTCGACGCCGGCAGGCAAGGGGTCCGTCGGGGTCACGGACCGACGAGCAAGGGATGCACCTGATCACGGGGAAGCCGGCCGGGCCGGCGGATAGGCAAGGAAGCGCTGACTTGCTTAACCCCGCGGGGCTCCCCGAGACGCGGCGAAGTACAATCGGCCCCACCGCCCCCGAAGGCCCTATGTCCAAGCTCCCCACCCTGCTTGACCTCGCCGCCTTCTCCCAGATGGTCGAAGGGGAGTATATCGGCGGGCTTACCCCACAGGAGCGGCAGGCGGCCGGCGCGCCCGATGACTGGGCGGCCAAGGACCTGGTCGCCCATGTGACGACCTGGCGCGAGCGAGGGGCCGAGAACCTCAAGGCCATCCGCCGTGGTCCTTTGCCCCCTGAACCGCAGGAGTTCGACGAAGTCAACCGGGCCATCTTCGACCAGAACCACGGGCAGGCGTGGGAGGTCGTCCTGGGCCGAGTGAAGAAGTC
>CAZMVJ010000208.1:0-4373 GCA_964569445.1 uncultured Anaerolineaceae bacterium
CCATCAGCGGATGCCTCCGGAGCCCGCCACAGGCTCCCTCTCCCCTTCCTGAGGTGCGTTCGTCGAAAACCGCGCGGTGACGCGCGGGCCAATGGCGAGCGCCGTGGCCTGCCCGGCATCGCGGGTAGTTCCCAGGAAGGGCGGTCCGGACGAGAACGGTCCAGGCACGCCCGGCGTGCCTGGTTTGTTTTCCGGGACCGATCGCGCCGATTACGGCGCGCCGCCGAAGCATCCGCGACAGGAGGACATCGATGGCACAAGATATCGTCAAGCGAGCGAAGGACGACGGGGTCCGCTTCATTTCGCTCCAGTTCACCGACGTGACCGGCTCGGTCAAGAGCGCCGACATCCCGGTGGAGCGCTTGCCGGCGGCGCTCGACGAAGGCGTCTGGTTCGACGGCTCGTCGGTGGAGGGTTTCGCCCGCATCCAGGAAAGCGACATGCGGCTCGTCCTCGAGCCGGACTCGTACGCCGTCCTGCCGTGGAGCCATCCCGATCGGCAGCGGGCGCGCGTCTTCTGCGACATCTTCAACCCGGATGAGACGCCGTTCGCCGGTGATCCGCGCGGGACACTCAAGCGTGTGCTCAAGCGCATGGGCGAGCGCGGCTGGACGTACAACATCGGTCCCGAGCCGGAGTTCTTTCTGCTGCGGACCAACGGCGCCGGCAGCATCCATCCCGTACCGCACGACGTCGGCGGCTATTTCGATTTCTCGGCCTCCGACGAGGCCCAGCGCGTTCGGGCCGAGCTCATGCTGGCGCTCAGCCGGATGGGGCTGGAGGTCGAGATGGGCCACCATGAAGTGGCCCTCGGCCAGCACGAGATCGACTTCCGTTACACCGATGCCCTGCGAGCGGCCGACAATGTGCTGACCCTCAAGTCGGCGGTCAAGGCGCTGGCGGCGCAGCACGGCCTGGTGGCGACCTTCATGCCCAAGCCGATCTTCGGCATCAACGGCTCCGGGATGCACACCCATCAATCGATCTTCGACAGCCAGGGCGACAATCTCTTCTACGACGCCAATGACCCGTATCGGCTCTCGGCGCTGGCCCACGGTTTCATCGCCGGCCAGCTGGCGCATGCGCGGGCGTTGGCGGCGATCGTCTGCCCGACGGTCAACTCCTACAAACGCATCGTCCCCGGCTACGAAGCGCCGGTGTACGTCTGCTGGGCGCAGATCAACCGATCGGCCCTGATTCGCATCCCGCGCGCCTCTCCCGGTCGGGAGAAAGCGACGCGGATCGAATTGCGGTGCCCCGATCCGTCATGCAATCCCTACCTGGCCTTCGCCGCGATGCTGTCGGCCGGGATGGACGGAGTCGACAAGAAGATGGTCGCCTCGGAGCCGATGAACAACGTCAACCTGTACGAGATGACGGCCGAGGAGCTGGCCGAGCGCAAGATCACCCAGCTCCCCGGATCCCTCCCGGAGGCGTTATCGGAACTGGAAGCGGACGCGGTGTTGCGGGCCGCGCTGGGCGAGGAGATCTACCAGGCCTTCCACCGGGCCAAGATGGCAGAGTGGGACATGTTCCGCATTCGGGTTACCGACTGGGAAGTTGAGACGTACTTGCAGGTGGCGTAGGCGGCGTAGCGGGGAAGGGGAAGTTGTCACCCCCGCGCAGGCGGGGGTCCAGGGTTGATGGTGTCTGGAGGCCCGCCTCACCTCCGGGATGCTCGGCGCGATACGCGGGCATGACGGAAGCAAGGAGAAGGTCCGTCACCCCCGCGCAGGCGGGGGTCCAGGTTGATGATCCCTGGAATGCCGCCTCTCCTCCGCGATGCTTAGGGTTCAACCGACGCGGAGCGGACTGAAATCCGTCTCGCGGTCGAACGGGTCGAGCCCTTCGATGCGCTTCAGCCGGTTGACGACGAAGTAGGTCAGCGGCGTGGCCAGGGCCTCGTAGGCCGACTTCAGCAGCCACTGTGAGAGGATGGCGTTGGCCAAGGCCGGCGGCGGGAGGAGGCCGGCGAAAGCAAGCGTAAGAAAGACGATCGAGTCGGCCCCCTGGCCGACCAGCGTCGAGGCGATCGTGCGCATCCACAACCGCCGGCCGCCGCTGGCGACCTTCATGCGGGCCATCACGTAGGCATTGAGGAATTCCCCGACCAGATAAGCGGCAAACGACGCCGCCAGCAGTCGAGGGGCGAAGCCGAGGATGGCCTGGTAGGCCTGCTGGGCCTGCTCGGCGGAGGCGTAAACGCCCGCCGTCCAGAACGGGCTGGCGGGGAGCCATGCGCCAAGGACAATAGCCGCTACTGCCAGCGCGTTGCAGCCGAACCCGATCCAGATCGCCCGGCGGGCGGCGGCGTAGCCGTAGACCTCGGTCAACACGTCACCGCAAATGTAGGCCACCGGGAAGAGCAGGATGGCGGCCGGCACCGTCAACCCGAACAGGGTGACCAGTTTGACCGCAATGATGTTGGAGACGATCAGCGTGGCGACGAAGACGGCCACGACGATCGGGTACCAACGGCCCGGCGCCGGCCTGCTCGATTCCATCAGCAGCTGAACCGCAGGGAAGTCATGTCCCGGGAGGCCGGGCGCCGTGTTCGGCCTCGACCGTGATCCGGATACCGCCGCGAACGGAGAAGGCGCCACGGACGCGACACCAGCGCGGGTCGAGCGCCGCCACCAGATCGTCGAGGATCGTGTTGGTGACGTGCTCGTGGAAGACGCCTTCGTTGCGATACGACCACAAATAGAGCTTGAACGATTTCGACTCGAGAATCTTCGGCCCGGGGACGTACTCTACCGTGATCGTGGCGAAATCCGGCTGACCCGTGGCCGGGCAGACGCAGGTGAACTCGTCGCTCTCCAGACGGACCAAGTAGTCCCGCTCCGGATTGTGGTTGGGGAAAGTCTCGAGTTTCTTGGAGGGCTGGCCGCTGCGGCCCAGCAGAGTCAGGCCTTCGAGGTCCGATGCATCGGTCATGGAGTCGTCGGCTCCTGGAGCGCGCTGCGGCGTGCGCGGACCATGTCCCACGTACGGCAGAAAGCACAGGCGTCCGGGGCGCTGGTCGGCTGGCCGCAGCGCGGGCAAGGCAGCAGGCCGTTCGGCGACTGGCGGATTTCCAGCGGGAAGGCGCCGTTGCGTTTGGCCTCGAGGAACGAGAGATAGAAGGCCAGCTTCGCGCCCGGGCGAGCGGCCTCCAGGCGGTTGAGGGTCTCCTTGTGATCGATCGACGTCGCCCCTACGGCGAACGGGCATTCATCGTAGATGTAGTCGATCCCGCGCAGCAGGGCGTACGCGGCGGTCTCGCGTTCGTACAACCGGCAGAACGGTTTGACCTTGCGCGCCAGGCCTCCCTCCATCGCCGGCAGCACCGGGCCCTGGCGCGCCAGGTAGCCGGTTGACCAGGTGAGGGTGTTGCCGAAGAGCGTGGCCGCCTCATCGTCCAGATTGTGGCCGGTCGCCAGCACGTCGTAGCCGCCGTCCCGCGCCACTCGGTTCATGATGTGCCTTTTCGTCAGGCCGCAGACCGAACACGGCTTGTCCCGGCCGCGGTGGGTCAACCGGGCCGCGTCCGGGATGCTGGCGCCCTCGAGTTCGGCCACATCGACGACCTGGAGCTGCAGTCGGTTCGCATCAGCGAACGCCTGGGCCAGGCGCTGCGACTCGGCCGAATAGCCGATGCCGCCGTCGATCCCCAGTCCGATGTACAGGCCGTCGGCCGCGTAGCCGAGGCGCGTCAGGACGTCCCACAGCGCCAGCGAGTCCTTGCCGCCCGAGATGGCCACCAGCAGGCGGTCGTCACGGGTGAACATGTCGTACTTATGGATGAATCGTTCGGTCTGTTCCGGGATCCACTCCAGGTAGTGCTCGCGGCATAGGGCGAGCTTGTGATGGCGCATGTTGATGGCGGCCGTCTGCCCGCAGCTGCGGCATTTCATCGCAGTCTCGCCGGCCGGGGGGGGTCGCCCGCGCCCTGCGCACCACCCGAGATCACCGCCACCAAGCGGATGACTTCGCCGTCCTGCAAGTGCTGATCATCGGTGATGAGCTGCCCGCTGCGCGTCGGCAGCACGCTTTCCGGTTCGATGCCGAGGCGAAGCAGGGCGTCGCGCACCGTCATCCCGGCCGGGACCTCGTAGACCTTGTCTCTGAGCTTGAGTGTGGCGGGCATTGGCGGAAGGGCACCCCGCCTTCATTCTAACGAGCGGCCGATGGAGAGTCAACGCGGGTCAATAAGCCGCGTTCCTCTGCGCTTCATGACCTGAGATGCCTCCCGATCTTCCCCACCCCCTTGCCCCCTCCCCGAAAGCAGGCATATCTGGCACTGATCGTCTAGCGGGGAGGTGGAAGAGACTCTCGAGAGGGGGCAGGGGCACAGCCCCTGCTCCCTCTCGAAATCCACTCCCTCCCCCTGC
>CAZMVJ010000209.1:0-4312 GCA_964569445.1 uncultured Anaerolineaceae bacterium
CATGTCCTCGAGCAGAAACTCGGCCGCGCCGTCCAGCAGCGCCCAGATTTCATCCGCCTTTTCGCGCAAGACTCGAAACGCCTCTCCCGCCCCGAGGCGGATGACCTCGGCGCTCCCAAACCGCCGCAGCAGGTGATCCTCGAACGCCAGGATCGCCTGACGCCCGGCGGGTGCCGATGCCAACGGCGTCAGCAGGACATCGTGGATGACGGACTCGTCGAAGGTGGTCGGGCCGGCCATCGACGGTCCTACGCCGGACGGTCCTGGCCCTTCAGGGCTTGCTGAATGTCGGCGGTGTGATCGCGTCGATGATCTGCCATACGGCGAAAGAACCCTTCGACGGTGAGGACTTCGCCGCTGGCGTGCCGGCCGCTCCGGTCGAGCGAGGCTTCGGCGGTCGCCTCGAGCGTCGTCAGCGCCTCTTGATGAGCCTTGAGGATCTGCTCCAGCAGTTCCTGGAGCGGGCGGCCCTTGCTGCGACGCACGGCAGAGCGATTCCAGCGGTTGAGGTCGAAATCGTCCGGCACCGTCGCTTTGCCCGCCAGGAGCCGTTGGACCTGTCCCAGGATACCGGGCTCGGCGTCGGCGAGGTGACCGACGAGGTCGCCAATAGACCACATCGCCTCGCCGTCGCCGAAGACCGGCAGGCGGAGCTCGGCCTCGGTCAGCGATGAGAGCACCGGCCACGTGGCGGCGTGGGAGTTGCGCATGCTGTCGGCAATCGCCTGCTTGCGGTCGGACATCCTACAGTCCTCCAGCGCGATCGTTGTCCCGGGCGAAGCTGGCATAACCCTCACCGTCGGGGACGGGGGCGCCGGTCTCCATCGCCAGGCGGACATCCCGCAGGTGCAGCATGGGATGGCGGTAGATCAGTTTCAAGAGGAAGCGCAGCGACTCATCGCCGAACCACGGATGGTAGCCGATCCGCTCGAGGTCGAGCGGCTGGAGCGTTGTTACGAAGTCGCACGTCCCTCGCCGAACGTCGCGGAAGGCCTCGATCAACTGCGGCGGCGTCAGGCCGGACAGGGCTTCGACCTGAACGGCGTTGAACGCATCGATGTCGAAATCGCGCGGGACTCCCGGGCCGCCGTTGACGGTATCGCGCATGTAGTGCAGGTAGCTCCGTTCGGCCGAGACGAAGTGGGCCAGCACCTGGCGCACGTGCCACCCGGGGCCGGTCGAGTACACCGGAGCCTCCCACGCTTGCTGCGTCAGGCCGGCGAAGAAGTCCGCCGTCTTCTCCCCTTCGTCACTCAATCGCTGCCGAAGGTGTTCGAGCTCGGCGTGGCTGGTCATCCCCTCACCGGATCAGGTCGCCGCCGTCGACGGCGATCGTCTCGCCGACCACATAGTCGTTTTGCAGCAGAAAGACCACCGCCGCGGCGACGTCGTCACCGCTGCCGGGGCGTCCCAACGGCACGGACTTTCCGATCTCCGTCCAACGATCGTCCGGCATGCGCTTCGGCTTCTCGACCGGGCCGGGGGCGACGCCGTTGACGCGGACGGCCGGCGCCAGGGCCAGGGCGGCGGCGCGCGTGAGCATATCGACGCCGGCTTTGCTGATGGAGTGGATCGGATAGCGGCGCCATGGGCGCTGGCCGGCGACGTCCGAGATGTTGACGATCGCCCCGCCACGGGTCTGCATCCGCCGGGCGGCCGCCTGCAGGCAGAAGAACGTCGCACGCAGGTTGAGGTCCATTGTCGAAGCCCAATCCGTGTAAGTGGCCGTCAGCAGGTCGACCGGGGTCAGGATCGCGGCGGAGTTGATCAGGATGTCGAGTCCGCCCCGCAGCCGGTCGACTTCGCCAAACAGGTGTTCGATGCCGGCCGGTTGGCTGAGATCGGCCTGGACCGCCACCGCGGGCGCCCCAGCCTGAGTGAGTTCGCGTACCGTCGCCTCGGCTTCGGCCTGCGACCGGTGGTAGTGTACCACCAGGTCGCATCCTTCCCGGGCGAGGGCCAGAGCGATGCGCCGGCCGACGCGATGCGCGCCGCCGGTCACCAGGGCGATTTTCCCCTTCAGGTTCATGGATGGCAGACCTCCGGTCGACTCCGGGCGGGCGGCGCGCCGGTCCGGCTCAACCCCTGATCAGATTCGAAAGGAAGAACCAAACGTTGGCTGGACGCTCGGCCAGGCGGCGGACGTAATACGGATACCACTCGGTGCCATAGGGGACGTAGATACGCACCGGATAGCCCTCGGCGGCCAGGGCCTGCTGCAGGTCGCCCCGGATTCCGTACAGCATTTGAAACTCCAGCGCGCGACGCGCCAGGCCGAGGCGGGCGGCCTCCTGGCGGGCGAACTCGATTCGGCGCGGGTCGTGGGTGGCCAGCGCCGTGCGGGCCGGAATGCGCCCGTCGGCCGAGGACGGTTCGCCGCCGGTCTGGAGAGAAGCGGCGATCATCATCGCCGCCAGGTGGTCGTAGTTGCGGTCAACGTCGGCTTTCTTGGCGAAGGCGATATGCTTCGGTTCCTTGTAAGCCCCTTTGCACAAACGAATGCGCGCGCCTTCGGCGAGCAGAGCACCCAGGTCGTCTTCGGTGCGGAAGAGATACGCCTGGAGCACCAGGCCGACATGCGTCAACCTCTCGGCAGCCAGGCTGCGATAGATGTCCAGCGTTCGATCGACCGTCGGCGAGTCTTCCATATCGATGCGGATGAAGATCCCGCACTCGGCCGCCTTGCGGACGATCTGCCGCAAGTTGTCGCGGCACAGTTCGGTGTCGACGCCCAGTCCGAGCTGGCTGAGCTTGAGGGAGGCGTTCGAGGCAACTCCGACGGCGCAGATTCGGTCGAGCAGGATCAGGTAGTCGCCGGCGGCGGAGCGGGCTTCCGTGGCCGTCGTCACCCGCTCGCCGAGGTGGTCGAGCGTGGCGGTCAGACGGCGCGCCCCGAGGGTCTGGACGGACGTGATGGCGGCGTCGAGGGTCTCGCCGGCGACGAAGCGCGATGAGGCGCGGCGGGCGAAACCCCAACCGGTGACCACGCGGCGGGCCCAGGCGGCTTTCGACAAGTAGAGCAGGGGGGCTCTCAGCACGGATCGCTCCTGGAAAACGATGGGGGCTGGAGGCAGGGGTCGAAGGAGAAAGCGTAAAGCGCCGTCCCGGGAGAAACGAGGCGAAGCCGAAGCTCGTGCAGCCCAGGCCCCACCGACTGCAAGATGTCGTAGCTGCGGGCCGTGTCGACCCTCAGCCCGGTCGCACCTTCGCGCAGCTGAAGGTCCTGGCCGAAGCAGCCCGGAGCGACGCTCTGGCCGTCGAGGGAGGCTTCGAGCCATGCGCCGATGCCGGGATCGTCCCCTTCGGCGGCCATGACGGCGTGGACCGCCAATCCCTGGAAAGGGAGGACGATCTCCCCGTGCGCCGACTCGAGGGTCAAGCCGCGCCGGATGGCCCTCCACTCGCCTTCGACGTAAAAGGTTCCCTCTTCTCGATGCTCCGGGATCGCGAGGAAGATGGCATCGTCCTCCGGCAGGGGACCGTGGCCGACCGCTTCGATCTGAAGCTCGGGCGTCGCCGGCAAACAGATCCCGCCGCCCGGCTGCTCCTGGTCCGAGGTCAATGGTGGCGGGAGCGCGGCAACCCCCGGATGCGACTCAGTCAACAGGGCACGGATGGCGGCTTCGAGTTCGAAGTATCCGCCTTCACCTTCGCGGCGAAAGCGGATGTACCCTGCCCGGTCGACCAGGTAGACCGTCGGCCAGGCGCGGTTGGCGAAGAGGACCCAGATTTCCTGTTCGTTGTCCAGCGCCACCGGCCAACGGATTCCGAGGCGGCCGATGGCGCGGCGCACAGCCTGCGGCTCGCGGGCGAAGGGGAACTCCGGCGTGTGAACCCCGAGTGTCACCAGTCCGGAATCCTCATAGCGCGTGTTCCAGTCGCGCAGCGTGGGGAGTGTGCGCAGGCAGTTGATGCAGGTGAAGTCCCAGAGTTCGACCAGCACGACCTGACCGCGCAAGTCGGCCAGGCTGGGAGGGGCGGGAGCGTTGAGCCACTCAACAGGAGGGAACTCGGGGGCCCGCACGAGGGGACGGTCGAGCGCCATCGAGGCGATTCTAGCAGGCTTCGGGCCGGCCGGTCCTGGCGAGCATCCCTCGCAGGGGGTGTCGAATGCAAGGGAGAGGGCCGTTGAGGAGACTTGGGTTGACGGCCCTCCTCGGCGGCGTATAATTCGCGCCGCGGCCCGCTAGCTCCATCGGGAGAGCAGTTGTCTCGGAACGGACAACATGGGCCGCACGCCTCCGTAGCTCAATTGGCAGAGCAGCCGACTCTTAATCGGGAGGTTGAAGGTTCGAGTCCTTCCGGAGGCACC
>CAZMVJ010000210.1:0-4291 GCA_964569445.1 uncultured Anaerolineaceae bacterium
GGCTGGTGGGCATGGCCACCGGAATGATCCTGGCCCCGTGGCTCGAGCGCTTCTACAACCGGATCCGGCGCGATGACGGCCGGGAGGAGTGAGGCGATGGCCCACGAGTCGATCCATCGGCGCACTTTCCTCAAGGTGCTCGGCGCCGGGGCGGCGGCCACCGCCGGGCTACGGGCGGCGGCGCGGGCCTCGGCTTCGGAAACCACCGGCGACAGCCCGCACCGCTGGGCGATGGTCATCGATCAGGCCAAATGCACCGGCTGCGGCTACTGCAGCCAGGCCTGCCGGGCGCACAACGATATCGCCCCGGGGATCGAGTGGAACACCGTCGTGCGGACGGGTGAGCTGGCCGGCCAGCCGGTCTATCTCCCCCGGCCGTGCATGCACTGCGAGCACGCACCGTGCGTCGAGGTCTGTCCGGTAAAGGCCTCGACCCGCCGCGCCGATGGAATTGTGGCGATGGACTACGACCGCTGCATCGGCTGTCGATATTGCCAGGTGGCCTGCCCCTACGGTGCCCGCTCCTTCAACTGGGAAGCGTTTACCGGCCCGAACCCGGCCGTGCCGGAGTGGGGGGAGCCGGAAGTCCCGCGGCGCCCGCGCGGTGTGGCTGAGAAGTGCACCTTCTGCGTCCAGCGCATCGACCGCGGCCTGGCGCTGGGGCTAACGCCGGGCGTGGACCAGGCGGCGACCCCGGCCTGTGCCGTCGTCTGCCCGGTCGGGGCGCGGGTCTTCGGAGATCTGGCCGATCCGGAATCGAACGTCAGCCGACTCCTGGCTGACTACCCGTCGTATCGGCTGCGCGAAGACCTGGGCACAGGGCCGCGGGTGTACTACCTGCCGGCTCGGGAGGAGGCAACAGGATGACGCCGCAACCCACCTCAGCCGCCTACGTGGATCGACTCCGTGGGGATATGGGCCCGACGCCCTATCGCGCCTGGATGGTCCTGCTGGGCGTGTTGATGGCGGCCGGGGCCGTCGCCGGCCTGATCGTCTTCAGCCGGGGTCTGGTCGTCACCAACCTCAACGACATCGTCCCGTGGGGGCTGTGGATCACGATCGACCTGTCGGCGATCGCCATGAGCGCCGGTGCGTTTCTGCTGTGCGCGGCGGTCTACCTGCTCGACCTGCGTCAGTTCCAACCGCTGGCCCGTACCGCCACCTACCTGGGGTTGATCGGCTACTCGATGGCTGTGCTGACGCTGCTACTCGACATCGGCCGGCCGGAACGCTTCTGGCATGCCCTGGTGTACTGGAATCCGCACTCGGTGCTGTGGGAAGTGACGATGTGTGTGACGCTCTACTTCGGCGTGCTCCTGCTGGAGGCGGCGCCGATCTTCGGGCGCAGCGCTTGGATGCAGCGGCGCTGGCCGAGAATCGCCGAGTCGATCCAGTCACTGCACAAGCTGGCGCCGTACCTGGCGGTGGTTGGGCTGGGGCTGTCGCTGCTCCACCAATCGTCGCTCGGCGCCACCTATGGCGTGCTCAAGGCACGCCCGATCTGGTACCGCCCCGATCTGTCGGTGCTTTTCATCGTCTCGGCCATGGCCGCCGGCCCGGCGCTGACCGTGCTTGTGACCATGCTGGCGGCGCGGCTGCGCAAGGGCGTGCGCGTCGACGACCACCTGTTGGAGAGGATGGCCGGGTTCATCGGCTGGGTGCTGGTGGGCTACCTCTACTTCCGTTTCTGGGATGCGTTCGCCATGACTTACACCTACGAGCCCGGGCGGACGGAGGGGCTACGCTTCATCACCGGCGGCCCGCTGTCGTTCAACTTCTGGGTCCTGGAAGTCCTGTTGGGGGCGATCGTCCCGATCATCGTCCTGCTCCATAAGCCGTGGCGAGCGAACTCCTGGCTGCGGATGCTGGCCCTCGGCCTGGTCGTCACCGGGTTGGTGGCCTACCGCTGGGACATGACCATGGCCGGGCAGCTGGTGATCATCTCCTACTTGCCCCAGGAAATGGCGGCGAGCTACACGACCTACGTGCCATCGTTGATCGAGATCCTCACCGGCGCCGGGATCGTGGCCTATGGCGCGCTGGCCGTGACGTTGGGGATCCGGTACCTGGGTGTCGTGGATCACACACCGGAGCCGGAGCACGAAGGAGTCCTGGAGAGCGTGCCGGCGGCGGCGTGATCCGAGTAGGGGCGAAGCATCCTTCGACGGAGCCTGCCCTGAGCGTTTGTCGAAGGGCTCAGGATGCTTCGCCCGTAGTCTTCGACGTGAGGAGCTACCCTCACCCCTAACCCTCCCCCTGAAAGGGGGAGGGAGCCAGAACGAACCGGGCGCCCTGAGCCCCTCGCCCCTGCTCGGGGCAGGCTCCGTCGAAGGGCGCCCGGTTTGTCGTTCCGACCTAAACCGTTCTGGCTACTTCATCGCTTCTAGAGCCGACTCGAGCAGCGCTTTGGTATAGGCCGAGTTGTGGACGCCCATGCTCTTGTCATAGACTACGAATTTGTAGTTCCACATCGCATTGGCGACCGCCTGGGTAACTGTCAAGGGAGCATCTGCGGAGGGATTGCTCCATTTGCCAGTCGCCGCGTCGTAAATCCCCCACAGATCGGTCTCCGGATTCAACAGTTTCATGTCGACGAATAGGGCATGGAGTTCGTCGACCATCGCCGTGACTTCCGTCTGCGTGCCGTCCATGTCGAAGTCTTGGGCATCGGCATGGCAGGCCTGGCAGCGCGCCACCTTGGGCAGGTAGGTGTGGTTGAATTCTTCTCCCATGTGGCAACCGACGCAGGTTTCCTTGACCACGGAGTAGTGGGGGCTTGGGCTGCCGGTCACACCCAGTGCACCTTCGCCGAGCAGCATCGGGGCTGGTATCCCGTAGTGGGGGCCGAACCGGCTGGAGGTAACCGCAACGTTTCCTCCAGTGACGGTGGGCGCTGGGTTGCGGACCTGGTGGCAATTGGCGCAAAGGTTGCCGGCACCACCATCGTAGGTACCGCCGGTCCTTTCCAACACCACCGGCGCTTCACCACCCGTCAGGGAGAAGTCGGCCCTGGTGTAGGTGGTGTGGATATTGTGGCAGGTCCGGCAGTCGAACGGCGAAACATTCGTCACGCCTACAACCGACGGATCATGCGGGGGCAGGCCGGCGTTGATGCGCGCCTTGGCGCCTTCCGTGCCGTGACAACCGGCACAGTCGGTGCTTTCACCTCGAATGAAGGCCTCGCCCGTCCCGTGCACGGAGTTCTCACGAAACTGGGCTTCCTTGGAGACGATCAGGGTGGTGTCATTGTGGCATTCGGTGCAGGTCAGGTCGGCGGCAGCCGCCGCCTCGCCTTGAGGGCCGGCCGGTCCGGCCGGTCCAGCCGGCCCAGCAGGGCCTGGTTGAGCAGCACAGGCCGCCAGTAGCACCGCGCCACCCAGCGACAACGCGAGGATGACTAGGTTTCTTCTTGACATTCGACACTCTCCTCAAGTTTCCACGTGCGTCATTCCCCACAAGAGGCGAAACAGTTACCGTGTGCGAAATCACCTCCTTCTCCCCGCTGACGGGGTCCGACTGCCTGCCGGCGGCGATCCATTCTCTTCGCCATCGCGTCTCTTCGCAAGCGCCGAGGGTGCAAGTTGACGTCCTCGCCCCTACGGTGCCAGAGACCCCACGAAGGTCAGTACCTGCCACATTTGCTCCTCGGACAGCGTCTCTTTCCATCCAGGCATACTGCCTTGGCCGAAGGTGGTGATACACAGCGTCCGGCCGGGATCCTGCCGAAGAGCCGATTGGAATGCCGGCGTCCGGAAATCGGGCGCCGCGGGAATGGCCCCGCTGCCGTCGGCCCCATGGCAAGCGGCGCAAGCCTGGGAGAAGATCTCGCGACCCGAGGCAATGGCTGCGCCATCCTCCCAAACGAAGGGGTTGATTTCGGCAAGCAGAGCCGGGTCGCAGGCGGTTTCTGTCGCCTCGTCCGTGGCGAGAGCCTCGGGCTCTGTCTCCCCGGGAATCCCGGTGTCGAAGGTGAACGTCCTCAAGTAGTCGATCACCGCCCAGCGTTCGTCCTGCGACAGGCGACCCTGCCAGGCCGGCATCGAACCCCGGCCCTGCGTCAACGTGAGATAGAAATCCCTCGGGGCGCGGCTGCTCATCACGCGCAGGTCGGAGAAGTCGGCCGCGCCCAGGACTTTGCCGGTTCCATCCTCCCCATGACAGGCCACGCAGTTCGTTTGAAAGATCGAGCGGCCGAGGGCCAGGCTCTCATTGTTGGTGGAGAAACGCCAGATGTACGCCACGGCGTCCCAGCGCTCGTCGGAGGTCAGCCGATCTTGAAACGACGGCATCT
>CAZMVJ010000211.1:0-4252 GCA_964569445.1 uncultured Anaerolineaceae bacterium
AGCCGGACGACGGCCTGACGCGGGCTGAGCCGCGCGAACAGGCCGGCGAAGGCGCGGGCGATCGGCCGCACCAACACGGGCCCGATCAGGACCAGTCCGACCAGGAACAGCAGCGCCCCCAGCGCCAGCAGCCCGATATTGCGGGTGAGCAGCGCCGCCAGCGCCAAGGCGATCATGACCGCCCCCACCAGGAAGGCTGCCCCGGCGGCGCGGGCCGTGATGACCTCGGCCACCGACGGGCGCAGGGCCTCGAGCGGCGGGACGCGCCCGGCATTGAGCGCCGGGACCAGGCCGGAGATCACCGTCAGACCGACACCTAGGAGGATCGATGCCACCACCAACCCCGGGGAGACGACCGGGCCGCCGACTCGCACGTGCATGAACTGCTCGAAGATCCCGCCCAAAGCGCCGAGTGCCAGCGCCGCCAGCCCGAATCCCAGAATCAAGCCGATGACCGTACCGACGATGCCCTGGACGAGGCTTTCGGTCACGATCAGTCCAGTGATCGTCCGTCGATTGGCGCCGACGGCGCGCAGCATGGCGAGATCCCGCCGCCGCTCGGTGACGATGGTGCGGAAGGTGTTGAAGATGATGAAGCCGCCCATGAAGAGCGCCAGCACTCCGAGGAAGCTCATGGCCGCTTGGCCGACGCGCAGGTTCGTCAGCAGCTCGCTTCCGGAGGACAGCGCCCCGAGATGGAAGTTCGGTCCAACGGCCGCTTCCACCTGACGTTCGATATCCGCCCGGCGGGCCTCGTCCAGCGTGCCGAAGTTCACGTCGACGGCGTTGATCTCGCCCGGCTGGCCCAGGAGGAATTGCGCTTCGGCCAGGGTGACCAGGACTTCCTCATTCCCGGGCAACGTGCGTGAGGGCGAGATGCCCACGATGGTCAGTGCCACTTCCCCTTGGGTCGTCGGCAGGGAAAAAGGATCGCCTACCTCGAGGCCGAGCGAGTCGGCCAGCGAGCGGCTGATCACGACAGCTCCGGGGTCGTCGGCGTCCAGGAAACGGCCGGTCAGGATCGGAAAGGCGCGCAGTCCTTGAGCTAGAAGGGGATCGATCCCCACCATGGCCACGGCGGTTACCGTGTCCGGGCGGGCCGGATCGCGGTCGAAGAAATCCGCCGGGAGGTTGACAGTGCGGTTGAGGGATCCGCTGGCGGCGGCGACGCCGTCCACGGCCTGGACAGGATCCAGCACGGCCAGCGGGAAGCTGCTGCCGGTGCGATGGGTAATGGTCAAATCGACCTGACCGGCGGCGGCCAGTAGGTTGGCACGAAAAGCATCGGTGACGGCCGGTAGGATGGCGTTGGTGCCGAAGGTGACCAGCACCCCGAAGATCACAGCCAGCGTGGTCAAGGCGGTGCGGAGCTTGCGGCGGCCCAGATATCGGGCGGCGAGGGTCCACTGCAGAGACATGGCATCCTCCTCTGGGGCTGATGCCGATCAGGCGCTGAGGCGCTTCATGGCGTCGGCGACGATCTCGATATTGCCTTCGTGGCGCCGTTCGAGGATCGTTTGATCGACGACGCGGCCGTCCTTGAGGAAAATGATGCGGTCGGCCTGGGCGGCGATGCGCGGGTCGTGCGTCACCATCAGCACGGTCCGGCCCCATTCGCGGGAGACCCGGCCGAGCAAGGCAGCGATCTGGTCGGCCGCCAGCGAGTCGAGGTTCCCGGTTGGTTCGTCGGCCAGGATCAGGCTTGGGTCCGCCACCAGAGCACGGGCGATCGCCACGCGTTGCTGCTCGCCTCCGGAGAGCTGGTCCGGCCGGTGCAGCTGCCGGCCGCCCAGGTCGAAGCGCTCCAGCCATTGGGTGGCGGCGGGGCGAGCGCGCTGGGCGGGGACGCCATCGAGCAGCAGGGGCAGGGCGGCGTTCTCCTGCGCGTTCAGCACCGGGATCAGGTTGTAGAACTGGAAGACGAACCCGATGCTGCGCCGGCGCAGCATCGACATGGCTTCATCGTCGAGGGTGGAGAGGTCGTGGCCGTCGAGCAGGACACGGCCTTCGGTCGCCCGGTCCAGTCCGCCGATGAGATGCAGCAAGGTCGACTTGCCGCATCCGCTGGGACCCATCACGGCGACGAACTCGCCCGGCTCGACCGTCAGGCTGACGTGGTCGAGGGCGGTCACCGAGGCGTCGGCCGCGCCGTAGATCTTGGTCAGGTTCTCAGTCACAACAGCAGGCATGGGCCCGTCCTTTCGTCTTACCCGTCGTCTCGGATCTGCGACGGGACCTCCGCTCCGGGTGGTCGACCCCGGCGGCGCGGAGCGGGGCGCGGCAGGGGTTGACGCTGGACTTCGTCGAGGCGGGCCTCGATCATGTCCAGCCAGTGAAGATCGGCTTCCAGGTGCATCACCGCCTGATCGAGCAGCAGGACGTGGGCCAGGCTCGTTTTCGGATCGGTCGCCTGCCGCCGGGCGGTGACGGCGTGCAGCCGATGGTAGAGTGCCGTTCGCTGAACGTGGATCATGTCTCTCGGTTGTGCGGCGCCGGTCGCCAAGGCGATCATCAGCTTCAGGAAGAACTCGTCGTGCTCCGGCGCCCTTTCCGTCTCCGTCTCCAGCCAGGCCTGGAGCTCCCTCCGGCCGGCGGCGGTCAACCCATACACTCGTTTCTCCGGCCCGCCGGCCTTTCCAACCGAGCGTTGGCGGATCAGGCCGGCTTCCTCCAGTCGGTCGAGCGAAGCATAGACCTGTGCCGGTCGCACATCCCAGTTGGCCTTGCCCCCGATGACGGCCTCGAAGGCCGCCCGCAGCTCATAGCCGTGGCGGGGTTGTTGCGCCAGGAGTCCCAGCAGGGCGTAACGAACCGACATCCGGTAATCTAGTCTACAAGTGATTAGTTGTGGCGACTGTACACCCGAGAAGCGGGACGGTCAAGGGGTCAGGCAAGGGACAACCGGGGGAGAGGAGTTTCGGGATGGCGACTGGGGTAGATCGTCACCCGGGGCGGGCATGCGCCGCCTGGGGGGAAGGCGAACCGGCTACGAAGAGCAGGTCCCAAGACAGGTTGGCTCCTCGGCCGGGGCGGCGGGATCGATGCCCCACAGGCTGAGGACACCGCCGGAATCAGAAGTCAGCAGGAGCCGACGCGCCGGCCCCAGCACCAGCGTCCCGATGTCTAGTGGCAGCTGGGGTAGCCAGACGGTAAGGGCTCCGGCGTCGGGCGGAGTCCAAAACCCCAACCCGCTGCGGTAGGAGGTGGCATCCGACTCCGCGACCTCGAGCACCAGGTGCCCGTCAGCCGTGAATTCGCCTGTGCTGGTGACGAGTCCATCTTGCCCCGGCGCGAACAGATCGCGCAGGTCGGTTTCGCCGGTGACGTCGCCGCTGGTCGGGTCGAGCATCTCAACCACGACGAGGCCAAAGACGGCCAAGCGTGACCCATCGGGTGTGTAGGCAACGGCGCGGGGAGACAATCGCCAGTCGACAGGGAACGCCCGGAAGCGGCCAGGGTCGTCGAACGGATAGAAGCGGGCTTCGGCGTAATCGCCGCGTTCGCTCCAGAACAGAGTCCCCAACTTCCCTCCGGCCGGATCGATGGAGAAGCTGGAGACGTTCTCGATGATTCCCTGCGGCAGGCCGCGGGCCCAATCCCACAGTTGGAGCCTCGAGTCACCAGAGGAGACGAGCAGGGCCCCGTCGGGAGAGAAAACAAGCCGGACGACGCCGGTGCGGGTGGTGGAGTGGAGCAAGGTCTGGACTTTCTTGGCCGCCGCCAGGTCCCAGACTTCGATGCTGCGCTGCGCCATGCCGGCGGCCAGGTACGTCCCATCCGGATGGAAGGCGAGCGAAAGTGGGTAGTCGCCGACGGCCAGAGTCTGTTTCAGCTCGCCGGTGGCCGAGTCGTATAGGCGGATCTCGCTCGGCCCGTCGCAGTTGTAGCGGTAGTGGCGCGGGTTGGTCGTGTTCTCCGTCGGGTCGACGGTGCACACCCCGACGGCCAGGGTCTGATCGTCGGGGCTGAGGGTGAAGCTGCCAATGCGGGAGAATCGCCAGCAGGCCATGTCCTGGCAGTCCGACTGGGCGGCGGGATTCCCGGGCTCATAGATCGTCCACAGTAGACGGAGCTGGCTGAGCGTCGCGGCCGAGATCGTCAGATCTTCGGGCGAGGGAGTGGAAGAAGGGACCGCCGTCGGCGGGGAGGTCGGGCTTGGAGTAGGAGAGGGCGCGACGCTGGCCGCGATCGTAGCGGTGGCCGAAGGGACCGGTTCCAACGTGGGGCTGGGCACCGGGGTGGTGGAGGTGCA
>CAZMVJ010000212.1:0-2359 GCA_964569445.1 uncultured Anaerolineaceae bacterium
GTTACGGCCAGGGCGTAGGGCAGGCAGGCGACCCAGATCCAGGACGGGAGATTGCCGGCGGCGACGAAGTACGTCCCGCCGATCATGAGCGGCCCCCACACGATGAAGACGCCCAACTCCCCGAGGCCGTGGTACTTCAGCTTGAGCGGCCAGGCGGTGTAGAAGAGGCTAATCAGCAGCCCTGCGGCGGCGAAGCCCAGGACAAGGGGACCGCGGACATAGGTCAGATAAAGGGCGATGAGGGCGTCGATGGCGGTGAGGGTGATGAAGGCAGTCGCCAGACCGCGCTGCGTCGTCAGCCCGCTCAGCACGGGATGCGGCGCGTAGAGCGCCCGCGGGTAATCCTTGGTGTCGAGACCTTCCTGCAAATCGAAGTAGTCGTTCGACAGATTGTTGGCGGCGTGCGCCACGACCAGCCCGACCAACGCCAGGGAGAAGTAGAACCAGTTGATGGCGCCGACGCTGACCGCCAACAAACCGCCGATCAGGCCCGAAGTCAGCGACATCTGGAAGACGCACGCTCGCATCAAGACCAGCCAGCGCGAGACGACGTCCATGCGCTTGTCGGACGACAGGTTACAGGTGTCGATCACTTCCTTCCAGTTGCGAACCAAGTCTCCCGGGCTGCTCGCCCGTTCCGCCGTGTGTGAAACAGCCATCCTGTCCCTCCTGAGCGCCGCGGGATTTGGCCCGCGGATGATGCCCTGGATTCTACCCTGTCCGCGTGCCCTCGAAGTCTGGTGCCGGGGCGTACGGGATGTCGAGGGATTACCTCCGTGCGCCAGCGAGGCGGGTGCCTGCTTCCCCCAGAAGCTGCCGAGCAAAGGGCTTTGCTCGGAATCCCCCGGCGCCAGCCGCTTACTCCTCCAGCGTCGTGGTGTCCCCTTCGTTGATGCCGAGGGCGCGTGCCTTGAGCACGCGTCGCATGATCTTCCCCGAGCGCGTCTTGGGCAGCGACTCGGTGAAGCGAATCTCCGCCGGCCGAGCGATCGGCCCGATCTCGTGACCGACATGGGCCTTGAGGTCTTCTTGCAACTGCGCCGACGGACTGTACCCGGCGCGCAGGATGCAGAAAGCGCAAATGACGTGACCCTTGAGTTCGTCCGGTAGCCCGATCACGGCCGCCTCGGCAACACTAGGATGGCTCGCTAACGCCGACTCGATCTCGGCCGTGCCCAAGCGGTAGCCGGAGACCTTGATGACGTCGTCCACCCGGCCGATGATCCAGAAATAGCCATCCTTGTCGCGCTTGGCCGAATCGCCCGTCAGGTAGCGTCCCGGGTATTTGCTCCAGTATTGCTGGACATAGCGCTCATCGTCGCGATAGAGGGTCCGGAGCATCGCCGGCCAAGGCCGCTTGAGGACGAGGTAGCCTTCTTCGCCGTCCGCGACCGGCTTCCCGTCCTCACCCACCACTTCCGCCTGCTGCCCGAAGAAGGGCTTGGTAGCCGAGCCGGGTTTGAGCGGCGCCGAGGGAACCGGCGTGATCATGAACATCCCGGTCTCCGTTTGCCACCAGGTATCCATGATCGGGCAGCGTCCGGCGCCGACGACGCGGTGATACCACTTCCAGGCCTCGGGGCTGATCGGCTCGCCGACGGTGCCGAGGAGTCGCAAGGAAGACAGGTCGTGGCGGGCGGGCCAGGCGTCGCCGTAGCGCATCAACCCGCGGATTGCGGTGGGCGCGGTGTAGAGAATCGAGATCCCGTACTTCTCGATCATGCGCCACCAACGGTCCGGATACGGATATGTCGGTGCGCCTTCGTACATGAAGCTTGTCGCTCCGTTGAGTAGAGGGCCGTAGACGATGTAGGAATGGCCGGTGACCCACCCCGGGTCGGCGGCGCACCACCAGCGGTCTTCCTCGCGCAAATCGAAAACATACTTGAGCGAGGTGTAGGTGCCCACCTGGTAGCCGCCGTGGGTGTGGACGATGGCCTTGGGCTTCCCGGTCGTGCCCGAGGTGTAGAGGATGTAGAGCGGCGCCTCGGCGTCGAGGATCTCCGTCTCGTTCTTGCCCAAGGCAGGCCGACTCATCGGCAGGTCTAGCAGGTCGTCGTACCAGAAATCGCGACCGGGCTCCATGCGGACTTCGTGACCGGTGCGTCGGACGACGACAACGTGCTCGACCGAGGGGCAGCGCTTGAGCGCCTCGTCGACGATGTCCTTCAGGCGAACGATCTTCCCATTGAGCCAGCCGCCATCGGCGGTGATGAGCAGCCGGCTCTCTGAGTCCTCGATCCGCCCGTGAAGCGCCTCAACCGAGAATCCGCCGTAGACCACGGAGTGGATCGCCCCGATCTTGGCGCAGGCCAGCATGGCGACGACGATCTCGGGGACCATCGGCAGGCAGATCCCG
>CAZMVJ010000212.1:2369-4206 GCA_964569445.1 uncultured Anaerolineaceae bacterium
TCGGGGATGCGGCCCATGTAGATCGTGATGCGGTCGCCGCGGCGGGCGCCCATGCTCTTCAAGACCTGGGCAAATCGGGCGACTTCGCGGTGCAGCGCATGATACGAAAGGGAGCGAGTGTCGCCGGGCTCGCCCTCCCAGATTAGCGCCAGCTTGTTGCGGCGCCAAGTGGCGACGTGCCGGTCGAGCGCGTTGTGAACGATGTTGGTCCGCGCGCCGGGGAACCACTCGAAGAACGGCGCCCGCGAGTCATCCATCACCTTCGCCCAGGGGGCGTGCCATTCCAGTTCGCGCGCCCGTGCCTCCCAGAACCCCAGGTAGTCCTCGTCGGCTTGGCGCAGCATCGCTTCCCAATCCGGGACGTACGACTGGGCGGCCAGCTGCTCCGGCGGAAAGATGACGTCGCTCTCGAGCGGATGGTCCGACATGGGGTTCCTCCCTTTCTGGCTAAGCATGGATGTCGGTTCCGGACGGGCCCACCCCGCCAAGGATACTGGGGCAAAGCGGTTCGGACTTGAGCTCAACAAGGGCCTAGTCCTTCGGATCTCTACGGTTAGCGGCAAGCCGGACCAGCCGGACGCACGACAGCCCGGCCACTCCACGCAGATGACTAGGGGGTCGTCCAGCGTTGGACGATCGCCGCCATCCGATCCGCCGCCGCCTCCATACCTTTCACCAGCTTGAATTGCGTCCGGCACCGATCGAGGTTGTGTTCCGGCCTGCGCGTCTTGAAGTAGGTATCTCCCTGCAGGTAGTCCGCCAGGAAGCGCATGCCGCACTCCAAGGTCATCAGTCGGGCGGCGAGAGGCAGCAGGTCCACTTCTTCTTGTTGGAGAAAGCCGCCTGCGGCCTCCATGTATCCGCGCGTGTACAGCTCGAACACCTCAAGGTTGAAGTCCACCTTCGAGAGGTCGGTTTCGTCCTCAGCGCCGGTGTTGGTGAGCGAACGGATGGAGTCGCCGTAGTCATACAGCGACAGGCCGGGCATTACCGTGTCCAGGTCGATGACACACACGCCCTCGCCAGTCAGGTCATCGATCATCACATTGTTGAACTTTGTGTCATTGTGCGTGATTCGTTGCTGCAGCCTTCCTGCAGACAGCATGTCGACCAGCACCGATGTCAGGTTCCCTCGGCGCAAGACGAACTCGATTTCCGGGCCCGCAGCTCGGGCCCGATTCCCGACATCCTCTGCGACCGCCTGCAGCAAGGCCTCAAAGCGCTTGCGCGTGTGGTGAAAGTCCGGAATGGTCTCGGAAAGCGCCTGCGCCGGGAAGTCGCCGAGCAGTTGTTGGAATGTCCCATAAGCCCGGCCGGCAGACTGGACGTGGTCCAGCCTCTCCACCGACTCATAGGTCCTTGCGCCCTCGATGAAGGCATAGGCTCGCCAATAATCGCCGGCCTCACGCTGGGCGAACGAATTCCCATCGAGCGCAAGGATCAGAGTGAGCGTCTCGCGCAGGGGGTCGCCCCCCGCAAGCTGGATTTTCCGCCTCAAGTGGCCCGTGACGGCCACGATATTGGCCATCAACCCTTCGGGGTCCCTGAAGACTCGGTGATTGATGCGCTGAAATATGAATCGTGTGCGGCGGGTGTCCCGGCGGTAGACGACGGCGTACGTGTCGTTGATATGCCCCATGCCGTATGGACCACCCGACTCGAATTCGCCCTCGATCGCAAAATGGCAGCCGATGGCCTGCAGGTCTGGCGCCATACCTTATCCCCACAGACGCCGGGGATAGACCCCGGCGTCCACCAAGGCCCCGATGCGCTCCTTGGCCCGCGCGGTATCGGCCTGGTAGGTCAGCCCGTACCATGGCTCAGGGCTGGGCAGCAC
>CAZMVJ010000213.1:0-4137 GCA_964569445.1 uncultured Anaerolineaceae bacterium
CATGGTGGACCGGGCCGAGGCCTACGCCGCCGACGTGACCTACGGCACCAACAATGAGTTCGGCTTCGACTATCTGCGCGACAACATGGCGCAGAGTCTGGAAGGCCGCGTCCAGCGCGGTCACCACTACGTCATTCTGGATGAGGTCGACAACATCCTCATCGACGAGGCGCGCACGCCGCTGATCATCTCCGGTCCGTCCCACGAAGATCCCGAGATGTACGAACGTATCGCCGCCGTCGTCAAGGGGCTGGTGGCGGAGGACTATGAAGTCAGCGAACGCGATCGCTCGGTGTCGCAGACCGAGCTGGGGGAAGAGCATCTCGAGCGGCTGATCGGCAGCCGCCTGCGCGACCCCGAGCGGCCGGAAGACATCACCCCGGAGCAGGCGCGGCTGCTGGGTTTCGTCGAGCAGGCCTTGCGGGCGGAACACCTCTTCAAGCGTAACAAAGACTACGTCGTCCAGGGCGGACGAGTGATCATCGTCGACGAGTTCACCGGGCGGCTGATGGCCGGCCGGCGCTGGTCCGACGGCTTGCATCAGGCCGTCGAGGCCAAGGAAGGCGTCAAGGTCCGCGAGGACAACGTCACCTACGCCACGATCACCCTGCAAAACTACTTCCGCAAGTACGGCAAGCTGGCCGGCATGACCGGCACGGCCGTCACCGAAGCCGAAGAATTCCACAAGATCTACAACGTCGAAGTGGCTTCGCTGCCGACCAACCTCGAGTACATCGGCCGGCAGCCGGAATCCGGGCTGGTCGAAGCCAGCTATGAGGAGGACGGCCAGAAACACGCCTACTTCGCGCGGCGCGAAGATCCGGAGAAGGCGCCCGTCTTCTGGCGACGCAAGGACATGCCCGATCTGGTCTACCGGACGGAGGAGGCCAAGCTGCGGGCGGTCAGCCTGGAGATCCTGCGCCGGCACGTAAGGGGGCAGCCGCTTCTGGTGGGCACGACCTCGGTGGAGCTTTCCGAGAGACTCTCGAACAGGCTGCGGGCGCAGGCGCTGCAGGACCTGGCGATGGTCGAGGTCCTGCGCGAAGCCTACCTCGAGGCGC
This sequence comes from uncultured Anaerolineaceae bacterium, assembly GCA_964569445.1. GTDB lineage: Bacteria > Chloroflexota > Anaerolineae > Anaerolineales > E44-bin32 > DATEVL01. The sequence continues at coordinate 1,062 of CAZMVJ010000213.1, forward strand.
ATTCGCTCGAGAACGACGGCACGCGGGTCGAGGCGCTTCAGCCGCTGCATGCCCCGCTGTCCGACCTCGGCGCCTCGGTGCTGCGGCCGATGGCGAAAGAGCTGAACCTGCCTCTCAACCCCAACCGACCGGAGAATCTGGAACGGCTGCTCCGGCTGCTGGGGCTGGAGGACGAGCATCGTGCCACTCTGGAGGCTGCGCTCACCGGAGGCATCCGGCACACCGTGCTCAACGCCAAAAAACACGACGAAGAGTCGGCCATCATCGCCGGGGCCGGCGGGTTGGCGGCGGTGACCATCGCCACCAACATGGCCGGACGCGGCGTCGATATCAAGCTCGGCGGCGAGGTCGCCGAGGAAGTCCTTGGCGCGGTCAACCGCATCCTGCGCCGAGCGGGGGTCGAGGCTCCCGAGGGGCTGACAATAGCGGAGCGCGCCGAAGCCGTGCGCCAGGCGCCCGATTCGGCCGTGGGCATCTACGGCGCCGAACGGGATCTCTTCCTGGGCTTCGTCGAGGACGAAGAGAAGGTCCGTCAGGTCGGCGGGCTGCACGTCATCGGGTCGGTGCGCCACGAAGCGCGTCGAATCGACAACCAGCTGCGCGGGCGCGCCGCCCGGCAGGGCGACCCCGGCTCGTCCCAGTTCTTCCTTTCGCTCGAAGACGAATTGATGCGCCTGTTCGGCGGGGCGCGCGTCTCGGGATTGATGGAATTCCTCAAGATCGACGACAGCGTCCCGATCGCCGCTTCGATGGTCAACCGCACGATCGAGGAAACCCAGCGGCGCGTCGAGGGGGCCAACTTCGACACCCGCAAGCACTTGCTGGAGTACGACGACGTTCTCAATCAGCAGCGCGAAGTCTTCTACGGTCAGCGCAACCGGGTTTTCACCAAGGACGACCTGGCCGAGGACATCGAGGCGATGCTCTCGGCCGAGGTCGACCGCCACGTCGGGCAGGCCAGGCAGAATCCGGAAGAGGCGTGGAAGCTCCTGGCCTGGCTCGAGGAAACCCAGCCGACGCTCAACCTCGACTCGGAGCGTCCCTATCCTTCCTTCATGATCCGGCTGCTGATCGATTCCTTGGGGACGGACGTCGAGGCGGCGGCCGCCCGCGCCGGCCTGCTCGACCTGGCACGCGTTTCGCTCGAGGCCCAGCGCGACCACCTGATGGCGACTCTGACCGAACAGCTCGACCGATCCGTCGAGCGCCTGGAAGACCAGGTGCGCCAGCGGACCGACGTGGCCGATACGGCCATCGAGGGGACGCTGTTGGAAGCCGAAGAGCAAGGCCAACCGGTGGACGCGCTGGCCCTGGTGCGGACCGTCGAAGAAGCGGCCGGGGTTCGTCTGCAAATGGGGGAGAAGGGTCTTCGCGATATCCGAGAATCCCCCGAGGCTTTCCGCAAGATGATCCCGCGGATGGTCGAAGGCGGCCTCGGCATTCGCGTCTGGACCGGATTGGTGCAGCTGGCCGAGGCCAGACTGGGCGAGCCGATGGGGATGGACAACTCCCTGGCCACCCCGATCGATTGGCCGGCGGCCGAACGACGCCTGCTGGACGCCGCCGAGCAGGCCTGGTCGCGCCGAAGCGAGACGACGTTGAAGGAGGTCGAGCAGGAACTGTTGGCGCTCCTACCGGACGGCCTGGCGCCGAATGACGCGCTGCTGGCGCGGGCGCTGGTACGGATGAGCTACGGCCAGCGAACCCTGTTCGATCGGCGGACGCACCAGCGCCGCGCCGTCGTCGTCGCCCGGCTTTCGTATGCTTTCCCGGCGGCTCGCTTCCTTGAAGACAGGGACCCCGACGAGCTGCGAGCGCAGGTCCTCGATCATTTGCGCGGCGCGCAGGGCGAAGTGGAAAGCAGCGTCGGCCGGGCCGAGCTTCGCCGGTCGGGGGGCCGCTTGGCGGACTTGCCCGACCGGGTCCAGGCCGGCCTGGCGCGCCAGCTCGGGACGGAGGCGTGGGAGGAACTGCGCCAGGTGGATTCGCTCGAGGCGCTGGAAGACGGGCGCCGGGCGACTCTGGAGCAGGCCCTCGGACATGTGCTGTTGAACGAGATGTACCGCGGTTTGATCCAGGCGGTGGGCGACCGGCAGTGGATCGACTACCTGACCCAAATGGAAGGCCTGCGAACGGCGATCGGCCTGGAGGCCTACGGCCAGCGCGATCCGTTGGTGCAGTACAAGAGCCGAGCGTTCGATATGTTCTCGCACTTGCAGTCCGATATCCGGGCGGCCGTCGTGGCGAGGCTCTTCCGCTCCTCGGCGCCGCCGCGCCCGGCCGTCGCCGTGTCAGGCCGCCCGGCCTCGGGCGAAGACTCTCCCCCTGACCAGGTCATCTCGGTGCCGTCGGAGGAGGGCGCTCGCAAGAAGAGGCGAAAAAGGCACTAGTTGTTCGGCCGCCGGCGAGGAGTTGGTCTGTTCGGGCCGGCGGCTAGCAGTGTTGGCACTCTTCCTTCTCCGATGCGAACCGACCCCCACCCTGCAGCCTCCCCCTGCACACGCAAGAATCTCGACCAAGATGGCGCGGGGCAGGGGGAGGGAGATTGCTTCAAAGAGTGGGGGAGCTTCGCTCCCCCACTCTCTGAGACTCCCTCCCGCTCATGGACGAGTGATGCAGACACCGGGCTCACTCCCGGCGGAGAGGGTTGTGATGATCGAAGGGTAGGGGGAGCGGAGCTCCCCCTACCCTTCGAAACAAGAGTACCCTCCCCCTGCAAGATTCGCGAGTGTGCGAGACCTCGTGAAAGCAGGGGGAGGGTCAGGGTGGGGGTGATTGGGAACCTGAACGCACGGTTCAGATCGAGAGGGCGGAACCGCATCGGAGGGCCTGATGGCGGCAGCATTGCGATGCAGGCTGAAGATCCCATTCGGGAGGCGTGAGTGAAGATCGGCGATCTCGAACTCCACCTGGTCAGCGACGGGCTGGTGCACGTCGACGCCGGCGGACCCTTCGGCCTGGTGCCCCGCGCACTCTATCAGCGCACCTTTCCTCCCCGGCCCGACAACACCGTTCCGATGTCGCTGACTTGCCTCGTCGTCCGTTCCCGCGGCCAGACGATTCTGATCGACACCGG
>CAZMVJ010000214.1:0-502 GCA_964569445.1 uncultured Anaerolineaceae bacterium
GTCGGCCTGGAGATCCTTCTCGGCCTTGGCGCCGCCGAGGTGGTTGGGATCGACGTCGACCTAAGAATGATCCGGCTCGCCGAGCGGAGGCTGGCGCCCTACACCCGCCGGGCCAAGGTCAGGATCGCCGACGTAGAGGCCATCCCCGCGCCCGACGCCACCTTCGACAGCGTTTTCGACTTTGGAATCTTGCACCACGTTCCCGGCTGGCCGCAGGCGCTGCGCGAGGTCGCCCGAGTTCTCACCCCCGCAGGTACCTTCTCCTTCGAAGACATCCTGCGAGGATTGACCGCGGCCTGGCCGATCCGCCTCCTGTTGGACCACCCCCAATCCATCCCAATTCTCGGGCGAAGAGTTCCGGGCCAAGGTGCAGGAGGCTGGTCTGAGGATCGCCGCCTGGCGCCAGTGGGGCGAATGGGCAGTGATAGGCCAAGCCCGACGATCTGCCTAGGACAGCCCGGCATCGAGCGGCTCAGGTCCACCGCGCCGGCGCTGCATGAAT
>CAZMVJ010000214.1:512-4116 GCA_964569445.1 uncultured Anaerolineaceae bacterium
CGCGCGTCTGCGCGCTCCTACGCCCGCTACTTGGCGCTTCGACGCGGGCTCTGGCTTCGCTATGCTGAGGCCAAGGGGCTCACGCCGAGCTGGCGACGCCCTCACCCCAGGCAATCCGGCTGGCGGGGAAGCGGCGTCCTTTCTTTGCACGACCGGAGGTGCCTATGGACATGCGCTTGATGCTGCAGCTTCTCCAGGGCCTTGAGACCCTGCGCCGTCACGAGGGCTGGACCCGGGAGCAGTTGGGCGCCTACCAGGGAGAGAGGCTGCGCCGCCTGCGCGAGTTCGCCGCGGCTCACTCTCCCTTCTACCGTGACTTCCACCACGGGATGGCGGATCGTCCCCTGCATGAACTGCCGGTGCTCACCAAGGCGATGCTGATGGAGCACTTCGACGACGTGGTGACAGATCGCGCCATCCGGCTCGGAGATGCCCGCGCCCATCTCGCCGGTCTCCGCGGCGCCGAGCCGTATCTCGGTCGGTACGTGATCAATTCAACCTCTGGCAGCACAGGCCGGCCGGGGTTGTTTCTGTTTGATCGTACGGAGTGGGCGAGCGTGCTGGCTTCGTTTGGCCGGGCGCACGAATGGGCCGGCGTCCACGTGAGCCTGAGGCACCGGATGAAGATGGCTTCGGTCGCTTCGACCAGCCCGGCGCACATGTCAGCCCGGGTGGGAGCCTCCCTCCAGAGCTGGTGGATGCCTGCACTGCGTCTGGCGGCGAGCGAGCCGCTAGCCGAAGTCGTCCGACAGCTCAATCGCTGGCAACCGGAAATGCTCGTGGCCTACGCCTCGATGGCTCGTATTCTGGCGGAAGAGCAGATTGCGGGGCAGCTGCGGATTCACCCCCACCTTGTGTTCACGAGTTCCGAGGTCCTGACAGAAGATGCCCGGCGCCGGATCGAGGCGGCCTGGGGCCTTCCAGCCTTCAACCAGTACGCTTCGACCGAGACGGGCGGCCTGGCCGCCGAGACGACGGATCACAACGGCCTGGAGGTCTTCGAGGATCAGGTCATTGTCGAGCCCGTCGACGCGGACGATCGGCCGGTTCCACCGGGGGTTTTCGCCGATAAGCTCCTGGTCACAGTCCTTTTCAATCGCACCCAACCCCTCATCCGCTACGAACTCAGCGACAGCGTCCGATTCTCCACCGAGCCGAACCCGAGCAGCCGTCCCTTCGCTCGCATCGACGAAGTCCAGGGGCGCACCGAGGACATCCTTCACCTGCCGTCCGCGACCGGAGGCCAGGTGGCGGTGCACCCTGTCGTCTTTCATGCAGCCTTCGACCGTCTGCCGGTTGGCGGCTGGCAGGTTGTTCAGGAAGCCGGAAGCCTGCGCGTGCTCCTGGCCGGCGTTGCGTACGGGGAGGTGCAGGAGCAGGCTGTTGTCGACAACGTGACGCACGCCCTGCGCGCCGTGGGGGTTGATCCGCCATTGATTCTCGTCGAGCGCGTCCCGGCCATTCCCCGGACGGCCTCCGGCAAGGCGCCTCTCGTATTAGCCCAGCCTCCGCTCTCCCTCACCGCGGATGCGCGGCCGTGAGCCAACCATCGACTTCCCGCGGCGACCTGGAGTGGGGCAGCTCCGACCAACCCCGAAAGGTATGCTGGGTCAGTAGCGACCCAACGATTTAGGCCGGCGACATTGTCAGCAGATTCGGCGCCCCCTTCCACGAACCTCCGCTCCAAGCGAACCTCTCTGTGGCTCGTCTATCTTGTTTTCGGCGGCCTCGTGCTGGCTCTGGTTGTGTCTGCCATGCGGGAAACGCTCGCCAATGCTCCAAGCCGAGAGGCCGTGGCCGAGATGGAGCCGTACGGCCTGGTGACGATCCGCTTTTCGACGGATCCCAATCCGGCCTTGCCCTCAGGTACCGTGGGGCTCAGCTTCACCCTGACCGACAGCCGCCGACGCCCGGTGGAGGTCGATTGGGCGCGATTCGAGTACGGGACGGAGGCGAGCGGTCAGCCAGTCGGCGCCTCCCAGGCGCAGCCGATGGAAGACGGCAGCGGAATGTTCATGGGCCAAGCGCAGTTCCCGCAGGTCGGGACCTGGTGGCTGCGGTTCGTGATGGGGAAGGGCAGCTCCGAGGCCATGGTCCGATTCACCTTCTACGTCGAGCCGGCGCAGTAAGGGCAATGGCAGAGTCGGCGGCGGGCGACTCCGGGATGGCACGGTTATCGCTGGGCCTGAGCTTCGGACTCATGAGGCGGACTTCCACGCGATAATCCTCAGGAAACCCCTCGTCGGCCTGCCGCCATCCGGGCGCCGCCCGGATCAGACAGCGTCGATCTCGACGAGCTTCCAACGAGTCGCCCTGGTCGCCGCCTTCCCGGATCAAGAAGGAGCACCCGTGTCCAAGCGGACCCTACAGCCCAACACCACTCTCTATCCGGTTCCGGTCGTCCTGATCACCACCGGCGGCGACTTGCCCAACGTCATGACCTGCAATCGGGTGGCTTCGTGCTCCGCCGAGCCCCCGCGCCTGGCGATTTCTGTACGACCGGCGCGCCATTCTCACGGCCTGATCCAGCGCTCAGGGGAGTTCGTGGTGAACTTCCCCACGCCTGCGCAGGCAACGTTGTCCGATTACCTTGGCGTGGTCAGCGGCCGCGACGAGGACAAGATCGCGATTGCCGGTCTTCGCCTGGCCCCGGCGGCGCAAGTCAGGACGCCCCTGCTCGCCGACTGCCCCGTCAACATCGAGTGCACGGTCGAACGCCAGATCGACCTCGACTCCCACAGCCTCTTCATCGGCCTGGTGCGGGCCGTGCATGTCGAAGAGGCCCTTCTCGACGAGCAGGGGGACGTCGACATCGACAAGGCGATCGGCCTGGCCTACGGTTGCGGGACCGTGCGGGAGCGCCCGACCTACACCTTTCGCGTGGAGGACCTGCGGCGGGCGGCACGTACCGACGGAAACGGAGCGCCGCATCATGGGAATCAGCCGAGACGGGAATGAGCCGCCGTCTCTGGGTTCCGACCGTCGTCGTTTCTCTGGCCGCCGCGCTGTTGGTGGCGTGCGGTCTGCTTCCCTGGTTCGCAAGACCTTCGGCTGCGGGGGGGAACGAGGCGACGTCCGCGAGCAACGGCGAGCGAATCTACTTCACCGCCGTGAGTGAACGCACCGGCCGCATCGACTACCGGGGCGGTCCGCCGGGCGGAGGGATGATGATGGGAAGCTGGGGCCTCGCCTGCGTTTCCTGCCACGGCGCCGATGGGCGCGGCGGCGTCCACGTCATGCACATGTCGGTCATGGACCCCCCCGACATCCGCTGGTCGACGCTGGCCGCAGAGATGGATGAAACCCCCGACGGGCAGTCCCTCCCCCAGGGCGAGCATGACGAGGCGATGGCAGGCTACGACCTGGCCGCCTTCCGTATGGCCGTCGTCGAGGGGCAACACCCGGATGGGACCGACCTCAGCCGGAGTATGCCGCGCTGGGATCTGGGGGACGAAGACCTCGCCGACCTGGCGGAGTTCTTGCGGTCCATTCCCTAGTTGGGCAGCCCTCCTCACCTCCGCTTCCGATACAATCGAGCCGTTCCCGCGCTCGATCGTATCCCGAGGAGGTAATCGATGGTCGATCCCTGCGAATGCCCGCCAGG
>CAZMVJ010000215.1:0-4099 GCA_964569445.1 uncultured Anaerolineaceae bacterium
AACGCAGCGGTCTGGTCACCCGGTCGCAGGCGTTGCTGGGGAACATGCTCGGCATTCTGCCCTTCCTGACGATGGAGGACGGCAAGCTGGTGCCGATGGAGAAAGTCCGCTCTCGGCCGCGGGCGGTGGAGAAGGTCGTCGAGTTCGTCAGCGAGTTTTCCGACCTGGAGCACCTGGTGCTCTTCCAGGGGCAGCCCGACTCGACCGAGGAGTCGCGCTTGATCGTAGAGCGCCTGCGATCGCTGCATCCGTCGACGCCGATCACGGTCAGCACCTTCGGCCCGTCGGTGGCGACCTATCTGGGACCCGACAGCACCGGTATCATTGCGCTAGAACGAGAAGGCAGTCACCGTTGAGTCCAGCTCCCTCCCCCACCGCCATCGTGACCGACAGCGCCGCCGGCGGGCCGCGATCGCTCGGCCTGGTCGGCATATTGGCTGATCCGGCTCGCGGGAGTCACCCGGCATGACGCTGTCCGCCGTCGAGAAGCTGATCAAGTACATCGACCTCGAGGCCAGCCGCGGTTATGACAACCGCGCCGTGATGGGCGGTCTGGAACGGGCGGCCGAGACCTGGCCGGAGGACGCCATCGCCGGCGGAATCGCCGGCGAGACAGTCGCCGAGGTCGCCGCTGCGCTGGGAACCTACCCGACGCTTGCACCCGAGGCGCGCCGCGACACGCTGCAGGCCTTGCGGGCGCGTCTGCTTGACGTCGAGGCGGACGGGCCCTCAGGGGAGGCGACCGACAGCGAATCCGAATCGGTTGCCGCCGCGGACGAAGGCCTAGTGGACTCGGACGAGCTGGACGCCGGCGCCGACGAGGACAGGGAAGTCCCGCAGCGATCGATGGCCGGCACCGCCTCACGCGAACAAGCCGCGCCGCCGGTGGGCCCGCCACCCGGGCTCAATGCCCCGCTGACGGCGATCCCCGGCATTGGTCCGAAATCTGCCAAGAACCTCGAACGCCTGGGCCTGAACACCCTGGGCGACCTGCTGTGGTACCTGCCTCGCCGCTACATCGACTACAGCCAGTTGAAGACCATCAACCGTCTGTGGTACGGCGAGGAGGTCACCGTCCTGGCCACGGTCGAGGAGATGAAAGTCCGCCCGACGCGCGGCGGTCAAATGAAGTTGGTCGAAGCCGTGGTCGGCGACGGCACCGGATCGCTTCGGGTGACGTGGTTCAACCAGCCGTGGATCGCCAATCAGCTGCCGGCGGGTGAAGCGGTGGCCCTCTCCGGGCGAATCGACCAGTATCTCGGCCGACTAACGATGAATTCGCCGGAATGGGAGCCCCTCGACCGCCAGCAGCTCCACACCAGCCGAATCGTCCCGGTCTACTCGCTGACCGCCGGCGTGACGGCGCGCTGGCTGCGGCGGGTGATGGACTCGGTCGTCCGACGCCTGGGGCCGCGCCTCCCCGATCCCCTTCCGGCGGAGATCCGCGAGCGACAGGCGCTGGCCTCGCTCCCCGAGGCGATCGAGCAAGTTCACTTCCCCGAGAGCTGGGACAGCCTCCGCCAGGCTCAGGAGCGATTGGCCTTCGACGAGATGCTCCTGCTCCAGCTCGGCGTGATGCGCCAGCGGAAGGACTGGTCGGCGCTCACCACGCAACCTCTCACCGTCGACGACGAGTGGATCGTTCGGTTCCGAGCCGGGCTTCCCTATCCTCTGACGCAGGCGCAGGAGGCGGCCGTGGCCGACTTGCTGCGGGACCTGGCCAGCGGCCGGCCAATGAACCGGCTGCTCCAGGGAGACGTCGGCTCGGGGAAGACGGTCGTCGCCGCTGCCGCCATCGGCATCGCCGTCGCCGCCGGTGGGCAAGCGGCATTGCTGGCGCCGACGAGCATTCTGGCGGATCAGCACTTCCAGACGCTGCGCGGCCTGCTCGAGCCCGCCTGCGGCATTCCGCCCGCCGAGGTGCGTCTGCTGATCGGCGCCACGCCTGAAAGCGAAAAGGCCGAGATTCGGGAGGGACTGGAGCAAGGCGCGATCCGGGTCGTCGTCGGCACGCACGCGCTGCTGGAAGGTCCGGTTCGCTTTGCCCGCCTCGGGCTGGCGGTGATCGACGAGCAGCACCGCTTCGGGGTGGAACAGCGGGCCGCCCTGCGGGCCAAGGGCGAGAATCCGAACCTGCTGGTGATGACCGCCACACCGATCCCGCGCTCGCTGGCTCTGACCGTCTTCGGCGACCTCGACCTGACCGTTTTGGATGAGATGCCGCCGGGGCGCCAGCCGATCGAGACGCGCATCCTGTTTCCCATCGAACGATCGCGCGGCTACACCTTCGTCGAGGCGCAGGTGGAAGCCGGGCACCAGGCTTATTTCATCTACCCGCTGGTCGAGGAGTCCGAGAAGGTCGCCGCCAAGGCTGCCGTCGAGGAGCAGGAACGGCTGCAGCGCGAGATCTTCCCGCACTACCGCGTCGGGCTGCTCCACGGCCGCATGGGGGCCGACGAGAAAGACGAAGTCATGGCCGCCTTCCGCCGGGGGGAGTATCCCATCCTGGTCTCGACCTCGGTGGTCGAAGTCGGGGTCGACGTCCCCAATGCCACGGTCATGTTCATCGAAGGCGCCAACCGTTTCGGGCTGGCTCAGCTGCACCAGTTCCGCGGCCGAGTTGGCCGGGGCCAGCATCAATCCTATTGCCTGCTGCTCCCCGACACCGATGACGCGGTGGAGAACGAACGACTGAGGGCGATGGAAGAGACGAGCGACGGCTTCCGCCTGGCCGAGCTCGACCTCGAGCAGCGCGGTCCCGGCGACTTCCTCGGAACGCGCCAGGCCGGCCTGGCCGATTTGCGGATGGCGCGGTTGACCGATGTGCGCCTGATCGAACGCGCCCGCCGCGAGGCCGATCTCCTGGTGGAGAGCGACCCCGAGCTGGCTCAGCCGGAGCACCAGGCGCTGCGGGCCCAACTGCAGGCCGGCCTGGGACCCGGGAAGGGAGAGATCAGCTGATGGTGCGCGCCGTTTTCCCCGGCACGTTCGACCCGATCCACTACGGCCACATCGATATCGCCCTGAGGGCCCAGCGGCTGTTCGACGAGCTGATCGTCGCCGTCTACGATCGACCCCTGAAGTCGCTTCTGTTCACCCCGGAGGACCGCCTGGCGCTGGTGCAGGAAGCCTTCGCCGGGAAGGAACATGTTCGGGTGACGGTCTTCAGCGGGCTGATCGTGAAATACTGCCAACAGGTCCAGGCCCAGGTGATCGTGCGCGGCCTGCGGGTGTTCTCCGACTTCGAGCACGAGTTCCGCATGGCCCTGGCCAACCACCGGCTGGCGCCGGAGATCGATGTCGTGGCGCTGATCACGAGCGAGGAGCACAGCTTCTTGACGGGAAGTACGGTGCGGGAGATCGCCTCTTTGGACGGCGATGTGACCAGCCTGGTGCCGCCCCACGTGGGCCAGGCCCTGAAGCGGCGCCTGCGCGAGCTGGGCGACGACGGGCCGGGGATGATCCCGATGACGTCGCTCCGGGACTGATGGAGTGGCCAGTCGTCAATGGTCAGTGGTCGGTTTGGGGCGGTTCCCTGAGACGGACCTGCCTATGCTAGCCTGGCGTCACTGGTCACCCGCCACAGGCCGCCGGCCACGCACGGTTGACCGTGGTATCTGTTCGGTGTACCCTTCGGCCCGAAGCTTGCACCCCGGGCGGAGAGAGCACTCCAGCCAGAGGCGGCCATGGACATCCTACATCTTGTAGATCGGCTCGAGGAGCTCTTCAACCAGGCCCGCCCGATCCCGCTGACGCACAATGTCATCGTGGATGAGGACCGCTTTCTGGAAATCATCGACCAGATGCGGATTTCGATTCCAGAAGAGGTCAAGAAGTCGCAGCAGGTCATCGCCCAGCGCGACCGGCTGATGGCCCAGGCGCAGGAAGAGGCCACCCGCACCGTCGGGCTGGCCAAGTCGAAGTCGGAAGAGATCGTCACGCGCGACGCCATCGTCCAGGCCGCCCAGGCCCGCTCCGAGCAGATCCTGGCCCAGGCCCGGGCCGATGCCGAGAACCTGAGGCGGGAAGCCGACGACTACATCCTGGAGGCGCTCGGCGCTCTGGAGGCCGAGCTCACCCGGCTGCTGGGCCAGGCGCG
>CAZMVJ010000216.1:0-4097 GCA_964569445.1 uncultured Anaerolineaceae bacterium
CCGTCCTTCCAGCGCTCCAGCCAGCGTGCCTCGGCCTGACGCATCTGCTCTTCCGGGCTGGCCGTCATTGACTCGTCTCCTGAATTCGGCTTCGCGGCAGGGAGAAAGTGGACGTCATCTCACGCGCTCGCCGAGGGCCGTCGCCATCGCTTGCAGATGAGCCGGTGTCGATCCGCAGCAGGCCCCGATGAGCCAGGCGCCGCGCTCGGCGACGGCCGTGGCGTAGGCAGCCATCTCAGCCGGACCGGCGCCGTAGACGGCTCGGCCGTTCTTCCACGCCGGGATGCCGGCGTTGGCTTTGGCCACCAGGCGCACGTCCGGCGAATGGCGCCGCATCTTCTCGATCACCTCCAGGATCTCGTCCGGCCCGTTGCCGCAGTTGCCTCCGACGGCGGCGGCGCCCCAGCCGTGCAGGGCCTCGATCGCCCGCTCCGGGGTGACGCCCATCATCGTGTGACCGCGCGTGTCGAAGGTCATCGTCGCCAGCAGCGGGAGCGTCGCCGAGACGCGCCGGACACCGTCGATGGCGGCGTGGACCTCCTCCAGATCGGACATCGTCTCGATCCAGACGACGTCGACCCCGCCGTCGATCAGGGCCCGCGCCTGCTCGGCGAAACCGTCGACGGCGGCGGCGAAGGCCAGGTCGCCCAGCGGTTCGAGGATCCCGCCGCTCGGGCCGATGTCGCCGGCGACGACGGCGTGGTCCCCCAGCGCCCGGGCCTCCTGGCGGGCGAGCAGGGCCCCGGCGCGGTTGAGCTCGTCGACGCGCGCCTCGAGCCCATGCAGCGCCAGGCGAAAGCGGTTGCCGCCGAAGGTGTTGGTCAGGATCAGGCCGGCCCCGGCTTCGAGGTAGCCGCGGTGAATCGCCGCCACCCTGTCCGGGTGCTCGAGGTTCCAAAGCTCGGGCGATCCCCCGCTCTCCAGGCCCTGGTCGAAGAGCATCGTGCCCATGGCGCCGTCGGCCAGCGCGTTCCCACCGCGATCGAGCAGAGTCTGCCAGCGATTCATCGTCAGGCCTCCTGGCTGCGGCGGATGGCGATCAGCTTCTTGGCCGTCTCCACCGCCACCGCCGCATCGCGGCAGTAGGCATCGGCTTCGACCTCTTCGGCGAAGGCGGCGTTGAGCGGCGCCCCACCGACGAGCACGATCAGTTTATCGCGCAGCGCCTGCTCCTTGAGCGTCTTGATAACGACGCCCATGTACGGCATGGTGGTGGTCAACAGGGCGCTCATCCCCAAAATGTCGGGGGTGTGCTCGTGGATGGCGGCCAGGAACTTCTCGGCGTCGGTGTTGATCCCCAGGTTGACCACTTTGAACCCGGCGCCTTCCATCATCATCGCCACCAGGTTCTTGCCGATGTCGTGAATGTCGCCTTTGACGGTGCCGATAACCATCGTGCCGATCTGGGGCGCCCCGGTCTCGACCAGCAGCGGCCGCAGGATCTCCATCCCGGCTTTCATCGCCTTGGCCGCCATCAGCACTTCCGGTACAAACAGCACGCCGTCGCGAAAATCTGCCCCGACGACATCCATCCCGCCGACGAGGGCTTTCGTCAGGACGTCGTACGGCGTCAGGCCGCGCTCCAGCAGGATGCGGACGCCGGCCGTGACCTCGACCGCCAGCCCGTCATACAGATCGTCCTGCATCTGTGGGATGAGCTCGGGCGTTTCCAGCTTCGTCAGATCGAGCGGTTCGGTCATGATCTCCTCGGTGAGCGGGCTTGCCGGCGGCGTCCGCCAGATGCCGCCGGCGCCTGTGCCGGTTCCGGCAGCAGGCCCTCCAGATGGGGAAAAGGATCCGATGCATGCGGCAGCGCCAACGCCGCCACGAACGTATCTTGGAATGCCGGATCGGTGGCGATCTGTACGTGCTCCACCCATCCGGCCAACCGTTTCGCCTCGAGGCGCGCCTGGCGGTTGAGCAGGGCGATGCGCGCCCCGTCGCCGGCGGCGTTGCCGACCGCCGTCACCCGGCTCAGCTCGCAATCCGGAATCAGACCGAGCGCCATCGCGTGCAGCGGGCTCAGGTAGGAACCGAAGGCTCCCGCCAACAGCACCCGATCGACGTGGTCGATCCCCAGGCGGCGCAGCAACAGGCTGGCCCCGGCGTACAGCGCCGCCTTGGCCAATTGGATGGCGCGCACGTCGCTTTGGGTGATGACGATATCGCTGCCGGTGGCCGAGGCGGCGGCTCCCACCAGAACGTATTCGAAGGTTCGGCCGCGCTGGCGCAACCGCGGCGTGGGGCGGTCGTCGTCGAACAGGCCGTCCGGGCGCAGCAGCCCCGCCATGCGCAGCTCGGCGACGGCCTCGATGATACCGCTGCCGCAGATGCCGGTCGCTTGGGCGGCGGGCAGGCCAACCCCTTCGCCGCTGAGCCAATCTTCGTAGCCGATCACCTTCCAGCGCGGCTCGAGCGTCGTCGGATCGACGCGGACGCGCTCGACCGCTCCCGGCGCCGCCCGCTGGCCGTGGGTGATCTGAGCGCCCTCGAAGGCCGGGCCGGTGGGGCTGGAGGCGCACACGATCCGCTGCCGGTTCCCGACCGAGATCTCGGCATTGGTGCCGACGTCGACGACCAGGCTGACCTCGTCCGACTCGTGCGGGGCTTCGGCCAACAGCACGGCGACGTGGTCGGCGCCGACATGGCCGGCGATGCAGGGGAGCAGATGCAAGCGGGCGGCCGGATGCAGCCGCAGGCCGATGTCGGCGGCGCGCCCGTCGACCGGCCCGCTGACCGTCAGCGCGAACGGCGCGCCGCCCAGGTCGGACGGGTCGATGCCGAGGGCCAGGTGATGCATGATCGGATTGCCGACGATCACGACGTCCAGCACATCTTCGACGGCGATCCCGGCCGCGGCGCACGCCTGTTCGGCCAATTCGTTGAGAGTTCGGACGATCGCCCGGTGCATCCGTTCCGTGCCCTGGGCCTCGCGCATGGCGTAGCTGACCCTGCTCATCAGGTCTTCGCCGTAGCGCACCTGCGGGTTCATCGACACCTGCGTCGAGCACAGCGCCCCGGTGCGAAGATCACACAGATGGGCCACGACCGTCGTCGAGCCGATGTCGATCGCCAGCCCGTAGGCCGCCTCGCGATAGCCGGCCTGGGCCCGCAGAACCTGGCGGTCCTGCCAGACGTGGACCGTGAGCTTTCCCCGTTCTGCGCTCAAAGCCGGCGGGAGCTCCGCCAGCAACGTGGGGGCGAAGGAGTCGACGGAAAGCTTCCAGTCCTCGGCCAGCGAATGCTGGAGTCGCTCCCAGGCTCCCGGGCGCGTCTCCAGGGTCGGGGCGGGGATTTCGAGGTAGTACGGCCGGACCGCTGGTTGGACGTCGATGGCGCGTTCCCCGGCCGCCTTGGCGATAAATTGCTTGCGGGCCTGGCTTTCTTCCGGTACCACGATCAGCAGATCGCCGACGACCTGCGCGGCGCACGCCAGCCGGCGCCCGACGATGTTGTTCGCCTCGCAATAGTCGGCTTCGACGGGGCCGACGGCCGAGAGGTGGTCGGCGCTCGAGGTGATGGCATGCTTGGCAAAGGCGCCTTCTTCGACGGCGACCTGACACTTGCCGCACGTTTGACGCCCGCCGCAGATCGACTCGAGCTCGACGCCGAGGGACCGTGCCGCGGCCAATAGGTCCGTTCCGTGCGGCACCTGGCCCTGCCGTCCGGAGGGCATCAAGATGAGCTTGTGAGACGGCTTCTCGGCGAGGATCATCCGTGAGCACCCCATCGTCGGACTGATCTCCCACCCCCAACCCTTACCCCTCCCCCTGCGAGGGGATTGCCCTGCATCCGCCAGTCTGGGGCAGGGGGAGGGGTGTGGATTTCTGGAGAGGAGGGGGATGGCCCTGCCATCCCCCTCCTCTCCAGAGACCTCTCCCCCCTCTCCGCAAGCCTCCCGGTCAGGTGAGGATCGACATATGCGGAGAGGGGGGTAAGGGGGGTGAGGCGGAAAACATCCCCCGCGGAAAGCGAGCCCAGGGGAGTCATCCTAAGAATCCGATCATGACCGCGCCCAGCGCGACGAAGCCCGCGCCGAGAATGCGCATCGGGCCACCCTGCTCTTTGAGCGCCAGCACGCCGTAGGCCGCGCCGAA
>CAZMVJ010000217.1:0-4095 GCA_964569445.1 uncultured Anaerolineaceae bacterium
GGGTCCTGGGGGCGTGAGGGGAGGGGGCTGTAAGCCACCTCCCCAACGCCCCCAGAGATGAATCTTCCGGCGCCCGCCGTTGGGGGTCTGGGGCGGGCTGCTCGGCCTGGCGGCGATCGTCTTCGATTGGCGCCTGCCCTTCCTGCGCAGCCTCTTCTCCGTCCCGGTGATCTCGCTGGCGGGCTGGGCCCGGTCGTCGCAAGGGTTCACCGCTGCTTGATTCTGTCTAGTGCCCCTCGGCCCCCTCAATAAATCAGAAAACCCTCTTCTAAATTTCAACGCTTCCGGACCGAAGAAGGTTACGGGACCAATGTCACATTGTTGGGCCAGATTGCCCGGAAAATACTGGGGGTGGCCTCTTGGCGGGGGCTCCACTTGCTGGGACAACTCTTCGAACAGGAAACTCGTCGCCGTCAGGCGCTGGCCACAGCCATCGTCCGCGCTGAGCCCATCCGCTGCGTGCAGTGCGGGATCTGCTCGTACAGCTGTCCGATGGATGTCGATGTGCGCCGTCTCGTTCGGGAAGGTTCGCCAATCACCCACAGTCACTGCTTGTCATGCGGGCAGTGTGTGGCTCGCTGTCCCCGCGGGGTCCTATCGCTCGAACCCAGCCCGATTTTCGACTAAGGGGAGTCGCGCTTGCCCTCCACGTCTCGGCCGCAGCGTTATGTGTTCGTCGGCGCCGGCATCGCCGGCCTTTCGGCCGCCAAGACGATCCGCGCCGCCGATCCCCGCGCTCAACTGACGCTCGTCGCCGATGAACGGCATCTGCCGTACTCCAGGCCCGGACTGGCCTATTACCTGGCCAACGACATTCCGCAGGGCCAGCTGTTCCCGTGGCCGGCCGACGAGCTGCGCGGCCTGAAGGCGGGTTTCCTGCACGGACGGGCTGCGGGCCTGAACACCGTCGCCCACACCCTCACGCTCTCCGACGGGCGGACGTTGGCCTATGACGCCCTCCTCTTGGCCACCGGCGCCCCTGCACTGCTCCCCGACATCCCCGGGACTCAACTCCAGGGGGTCATCACCCTCGACCGACTGGACGATGCGACCCGCATTCTTTCGCTGGCGAAACGCGCCCGCCGCGCCGTCGTCATCGGCGGAGGCATCACCGCCGTCGAGATCGCCGAGGGGCTGGCGGCGCGCGGCGTCGAGACCCACTACTTCATGCGCAAGGAACGTTTCTGGGGCCAGGTGCTGGACCCGGATGAGTCGCGTCTGGTCGAGCAGGGAATGGTCCGCCACGGCATCCGTCTGCACTACCACACGAACGCGGTCCGAGTCCTCGGTCAGCGCGGCCGCGTCAAAGGAGTCCTCACCGAGAAGGGCGAGTCGATGGCGTGCCAGATCGTGGGCTTCGCCATCGGTATCCAACCCCGCGTGGAGCTGGCCCGCGCCGCCGGACTGGACGTCGACCGTGGGATTCTCGCCGACGAATACCTGCGCACCAGCGCCGCCGACGTCTTCGCCGCCGGGGATGCCGCCCAGGTCTTCGACCCGGCCAGCGGCAAGCACACCCTCGATTCGCTGTGGTGGATGGCGGCCGAGCAGGGCCAGGCAGCCGGCGCCAACATGGCCGGCGGCGCCAGCCCCTACCTGCGCGGAATTCCCTTCAACGTCACCCGCGTCGGCGGACTCATTGTGACGATCGTTGGCCACGTCGGGCAGGCTCACGACGACCCCGACCTGGTGTCGATCGTCCACGGCGACAGCGAGACCTGGCGCGAAGGTCTCGACTCGTTCGCCGTCCACAGCCACGACCAGACCAGCCGCATCCGGCTCGTGGTCGGGGAAGATTGCCTGGTGGGCGCCATCATCCTCGGCGACCAGACTCTCTCGCGGCCGCTCACCGAGCTGGTCCGCGAGCGCGTGCCGCTCGGCCGGCTCCGCCAACAGCTGTTGAAGACGCCCGAACGCGCCGTGCAGGTTCTGTTCGACTACGGCCAACAGCAGGTGCTGCACCGGATGCAGGCGGTCGCATGAGTCGGGCGGCTGAGATGGGCGGGATCGAGCCGCGGCGAGGCGGGATCCGGCTCGACGACGAACTCGTCCTGGCCGGGCTGGCGATCCTCGCCATCACCGTGCTCTATCTGGCGATCCTCGCCCTGCTGGGCGTCCCGGCCGCCAGCGGGCTGTTCGGTCACTCGATCGGGATCCTGGGCTTCGGGCTGATGCTGACGACCGAGACGCTGTATTCGTGGCGCAAGCGCACCCGCGGCCGCAGCTGGGGCCGGATGAGCGCCTGGCTCAAGTTCCACATCTTCACCGGGCTGGTCGGCCCGTATCTGGTCTTCCTGCATTCGGCCTGGAAGTTCCATGGCCTGGCGGGGATCACGCTGCTGATGACCGCCGTCGTCGTCGCCAGCGGTTTCTTCGGGCGCTACATCTACACCGCCGTGCCGCGCACGGTTGACGGAGTCGTCCTGGAGCGCGCCGAAGTCCTGCGCAGGCTGGACTCAGCCGAAGCGGCGCTGGCCAAGATCCGGGGAGAGCGCGCCGCCGCGCGGGAATTGCGCGATCCCGGCGCGGTCGGCGGGATGTTGATGGTCCTGGGGCGGTTTCTCTACGGCTGGCGCGACGCCTGGGGCGCGTGGGATCGGGGGCGTCGTCTGGACCCGCAGGCCCGCGCCGCTCGCGCCCGCGTCGAAAGCCTTATCCGGCGGCGGGACGAGCTGCAGCGCCAGGTGGTCACGTTGGCGTCCGCCCGGCGGCTGATGGCCACCTGGCATACCCTGCACGTCCCACTGGGGCTAATGATGTTCTCGGCGGCGATCGCGCACATCGGCGCGGCGATGTACTTCGCCACCCTGTTGAAGTAGCCGGCGGCCGGAATGAATCGCCTGGGATTGTTCACGGGATCGGGGGTCGTCGGGGCGGCGCTCGTGCCGCTCCTGGTCTTGCTGACGGCCTTCGCCACCGGCGGAGATATCTTCAGCGCCGGGCCCCTCAACGCAGACCAGGGGCCGGCGCCGATTGGCGGCGCCTGGAGCCACGCCGACCTAACCTGCGGCGACTGCCACACGCCGTTCTGGTCGGCCGACCTGATGGGCGATCGCTGCCTGGATTGCCATACCGATGTCGCCAAAGAGCTGGCCACGCCTGCCAGCCTGCACGCCGGCATCGCCTCGCCGCAGACCTGCCGCCAGTGCCACGCCGAACACAAGGGAAGCCACGCCTCGCTGACGCTGTACGCCCCCGATCTGTACCCGCACGCCGAGTTCGGCTTCTACCTGATCGGCCACCTCAGCCACGCCGACGGCCGGCCGTTCGCGTGCAGCGACTGCCACGTCGATACGACGCAGGCCTTCTCCCAGGACACCTGTATCGGGTGCCACCAGGACTTGGACGCGACTTGGATGGCGACCCACGAGCTCGACTTCGGCTTCGACTGCCTGGCGTGCCACGACGGGATCGACACCTACGGCGAACGGTTCGAGCATCAGGCAACGGCCTTCCCGCTGGACGGGCTCCACGTCGACCTCGCCTGCTCGACGTGTCATGGCGGCGCCAACGACCTGACCGATCTGCGCGCCACGCCGACCGACTGTGTTGCCTGTCACGCCGCCGACGATGTCCATCAGGGGAGCCTGGGCACCGACTGCGCCGGCTGCCACACGCCGGCGGGCTGGGGCACCGCCAACCTCGATCACAGCCTGACCGCCTTCCCCCTCGTCGGCGGACATCTGGACGTGGCCTGTGAGACCTGCCATGTCGGCGGACAACTGAGCGGAATCCCGACGGCGTGCGTCGACTGTCATAGCGCCGATGACCCGCACGGGGGGAAGTTCGGGACCGACTGCGGCGCCTGTCATACGGCGGACGATTGGTCGACGATCATCGACGGGGACTTCGACCACCGTCTGACCGGTTTCTCGCTGACGGGCGCCCACGCCCAGGTGGCGACCTGCGCCGGCTGCCATCGCGGAGGCCGCTTCGCTGGGACGCCGACGACCTGCGTCGGTTGTCATGCCGCCGATGATGCCCACGACGGGAACTTTGGCACAAACTGCAGCGCATGCCATACCACCAACGCCTGGAAGCCGGCGACCTTCAACCACACCGGCCTGACCGACTGCGCCTCGTGCCACACCAACG
>CAZMVJ010000218.1:0-4048 GCA_964569445.1 uncultured Anaerolineaceae bacterium
TGGACGTCGCCGCATTGCGTTCGGCCATGGCCTCCCTCCAGGGACTGCTCGACCGCTGGCAGGCAGATGGAGCAGTTCCTGCGCCTCCCTTCCCACCACCAGAGCTCGAGATCTCATCCGGCCCTCCCTCACCCTAGGATCCGGAAGTATGGCAAGTCCCGCCAAACCCCCACCCTGTCCCTCCCCCTGCCCCCGCTTGACCTCGGATCCTGTCTTGACTCGCAGGGGGAGGGAGGTTGTTTCTGGAGGGTGGGGGGAGCAAGGCTCCCCCCACCCTCCAGATTCCTCACCCCCTCTCCGCCAACGTTCTTCCGAAACGGGGAATGCTGTCCGCGGAGAGGGGGTAAGGGGGTGAGGCCGAAGGCCCATTCAGGAGGGATTAGGGAGGCACCATGCACATCGTCCACGTCTTCATCAGCGTTCTCCCCGAGTCGGTCGAGGCCTTTCGCCTGGCGACTCTCGATAACGCCCGCAACAGCCTGCGGGAACCGGGCGTGGCGCGGTTCGACATCCTCGAGGACGTCGAGCAGCCTGGCCGCTTCACCTTGGTCGAGGTGTATCGGACGACGGCGGACGCCGCCCGCCACAAGGAGACCGCACATTACAGGCGGTGGGCGGAGGCGGTCGGCGGGATGATGGCCGCCCCTCGCACGCGGTCGGCCTACCGCAACGTCTTCCCGGCCGATGAAGGCTGGGGTTAGAGCCCTTGGCGTCATCGGGGCTCGCCTTCGAATTCGCCACGGCCGGCCGCATCGTGTTCGGCCGCGGCGCCTCGGCCCAATCGGCCTCCGCCGCGCGTGCGTTGGGAGAACGTGCTCTGGTCGTCGTCGGCCGGGACACGACGCGCCACGCCGCGCTCTTCGAGCGGTTCCGACAAGCAGGCCTGACGGTGGTCGTCCTGTCCGTCCCGGGCGAACCGACGGTGGAGCTCGTCCGGGAGGGAACTCACCTAGCGCGCGAATGCCAGGCTGACGTCGTGGTCGGGATAGGTGGAGGCAGCGCCCTCGACGCCGCCAAGGCGGTAGCCATCCTGGCCACAGCTCCGGGCGACGTCCTCGACTACCTGGAAGTTGTTGGCGGCGGGAAGAACCTCGACCGGCCGGGCATCCCGATGGTCGCCATCCCGACGACGGCCGGCACCGGCGCCGAAGTCACCCGCAACGCAGTGTTGGCTTCGCCCGAGCACGGCGTCAAGGTCAGCCTGCGCAGCCCGCAGCTACTGCCTCGGCTGGCGATCGTCGACCCGCACCTTTCGTCCGAAATGCCGCCGGACCTGACGGCGCGCGTCGGCTGCGATGCGCTCACGCAGCTGATCGAACCGTTCGTCTCGACACGCGCCCAGCCGCTGACCGATGCCATCTGCCGCGAGGGGCTCCGCCGCGCCGCGCCTGCGCTGCGGACTGCCTTCCGCCACGGTTCCGATTCGGACGCACGCGAGGCGATGGCCGCCGCGGCGCTGCTCTCGGGTCTGGCCCTGGCCAACGCCGGGCTGGGCGTCGTTCATGGCCTGGCGGGTCCAATCGGCGGCGTGATACCGGCTCCGCATGGATCGATCTGCGCCGCCTTGCTCCCATTCGGGATGGAGGTCAACCTCCGCACGCTGCGCCAGCGCATGCCGGACTCGGATGCCCTGCGGCGTTTCGAGGAACTCGGCCCATTGCTGACCGGTAGCAGAGCAGCCACGGCCGAAGATGCCGTCGCCTGGGTCACCTCGCTCGTCGCCGACCTCGGCATCCCGCGCCTCTCGGCCTTTGGTCTGACCGGCCAGATGCTGGCGACGGTCGTCGAGCGCGCGACCGTCGCCAACAGCACGCGCACGAATCCGATCGTCCTCAGCGAGGGCGAGCTGACGGAGATCCTCGAACGCGCCCTGTAGCTGCCTCCCGCAGGGCGGCGGCCCAGGCCGGAGCGGCGGCCTCCGGCCGATAAGATCTGGCCCGCTCGCTTCCCTTCTCCCGGAGGGACGCAGCGATCTCTTCCTCTACAAGAAGCGTCAGGCAGGCGGCACCGAGGGCGCGCGCCTCGGGCGGCGAAACCAGATAGCCGGCCGTGCCGACGATCGACTCGCTGGCGGGCGTCGCCAATGCAGCCACAGGCAAATTGCTAGCCAGGGCCCAGCGCAGGGCCACGGCATTCTGTCGCTCACCTGCGTGCAGTAGCGTCGCCGCGCGACGAAAGACCGCGGGCCAGGCTTCGTCGGCGAGGACGACGGAGCGAACCGTCTCCGACAGTCCCATCCGGCCCGCAGCGAGTTGCGCGGCGTGGCGCGCTTCTTCGTTGTGGGCGGCCAGCAGCAAGGCGTAGGTGTC
Organism: uncultured Anaerolineaceae bacterium; assembly: GCA_964569445.1. Taxonomy (GTDB): domain Bacteria; phylum Chloroflexota; class Anaerolineae; order Anaerolineales; family E44-bin32; genus DATEVL01. Next base: position 2,310 of record CAZMVJ010000218.1, read on the forward strand.
GCCCAAAGAGCTCTCGACCCAAGTCCACGCCGCCAACAACAGGGGCAGCGCCGCCGGCGACTCGCACACGGCCAGGACGAATGCCTCCGGCAAGTCCGCCGAGGCCGGCGCCGCCGGCGCGGTCCCGTTGGAGAAGAAAGCGGAAGGCACACTCGGAGGGACGGCAACCCAACGGACGTCGATGGGATCGGCCGGCATGTCCACCGAACGGAGAACGGCCGCCGCGCCACGCATGCCGGCTTGCGCCAAGGAGCGGGCCAGCCGACCCCCCTGCCGCCCCTTCGCCAGCGGATTCACCCCGTCGCCGTACCAGATCACCGTCGGCGCAGAGCCGGCGATCGGCGCCGACGGGTGCAGGTAGAGGAGAAGCTGCCCCCCAGAACGCCTCGCCGCCCGCGGAAATGTGAGCTGGTCGAATGTCGCCGCCCGCAAAGGTCCGCCCGATGGGGTCACGAAGTGAACCTGAGGGCTGCCGGATAGACCGGCTGGAATTGGCTCCGTCGCGAACAGCTCGAGCCGCAAGTCTGATTCGGCCGCCAGTCGAGACACCAGATGCGCCGCCGTGAGTCGGGCCAACGGCGAACCGCCGGCTTCCAGGGCACGAGCATTGACGGCGACGCGGAGCGGGGCATTCATTGGACCGGCAGAGTCTAGGGGCCAGGGCGGTGCATCGTCAAGCCAAGCTTCCCGCGAGCTTGTAGCTCGCGGGAAGCTTCAGCGGGCAAGGTAGAATGCCGGCGTGACGACGGAGAGACCTCGCCTCGACCCCAAACGTCAGGCCCAAGCCAGGATCTACTCGCGACTCCGGCGCCGCGTGGGACTGCTCGAGATGGCGTTGGGGTTGGGGTATCTGCTGCTGTGGATCGTTAGCGGGGCGGCAATGCAGCTGGCCGGCCGGATCAGCCAGGCCTTCCTTTCACAGTGGCCTGTCAGCCTGTTCTTGACGGCGGCCTGTCTGGGTGTGCCGTGGTTCTTGATCACCATCCCCCTCGGCTATTACGCCGGCTTCCACTTGCCTCATCGGTTCGGCCAATCGACCCAGACGATGGGCGGGTGGCTGATCGACCTGGCCAAGAGTCTTCTGGTGGGCGTGTGCCTCGGCGTGCCGCTCCTTGTGGGACTATACGCCATCATGCGCGCCTGGCCCGACGCCTGGTGGGCGATCGCCGGGGCCGGTTATTTGGCGCTCACCGTCGTCCTGTCGATTCTGGCGCCGATCGTCCTTCTTCCACTCTTCAACCGCTTTCGACCGCTCGGCGACGACCGCGCCGACTTGGTGGACCGTCTGATCCGCCTCTCGGAGGCCGCCGGCCGGCGGGTGCGCGGAGTCTACTCGTTCGACATGAGCCGCCGGACGAAATCCGCCAACGCCGCCCTGGTCGGGCTGGGGCGAACGCGGCGCATCGTCCTGGGCGACACGTTGCTCGACGAGTTTCCTGCCGATGAGATCGAAGCCGTGCTCGCTCACGAGCTGGGACACCACGTGCACGGCGACATCCCGCTGGGCGTTCTTACCGCGGCGGGCGTGATGCTGGTGAACCTGTGGATCGCCGACTTTATTCTGTCAGAAGTGGTGGCGCGCGGCGCGCTGGCCGCCCCCACCGACCCGGCCGGCTTTTTGATTCTGCTGATGGTCTTCTCGATCCTGGGGTTTCTTGCCGCCCCTCTGGAGAACGCCTTCTCGCGCTGGCGCGAGCGGCGGGCGGACGCGTTCTCGGTCGAGCTGACGGGGAGGCCGC
>CAZMVJ010000219.1:0-817 GCA_964569445.1 uncultured Anaerolineaceae bacterium
AGAATCGTCGCGTGACGATGACGCCGCATTCGACCCTGACGCGTTACGCCTGGCTATCGATCGGGGCTGCCCTGGTGACGATGGCGATCAAGGCCACCGCCTATTTCGTGACCGGGTCGGTCGCCTTCCTGTCGGACGCCATCGAATCGACGGTCAATTTGGGGGCGGCGATCGTGGCCTTGGTCGCCCTCTCCGTCCGGGCCCGGCCCCCCGATGAGGACCATGCCTACGGTCACGGCAAAGTCGAGTACTTCTCGAGCGGCGTCGAAGGCACGCTGATCCTGGTTGCCGCCATCGTCATTGGCGTCGAGTCCGGTCGGCGCTTTGTCCAACCGCAGCCGATCGAGCAGCCGGGCCTCGGTATCCTGATCGCCCTCGCCGCCGCCGGCATCAACTTCAGCGTGGCCCTCGTCCTGGGCCGGGTCGGGCGAAAGGAACGCTCGATCACGCTCGAGGCCGATGCCCAGCATCTGCTTTCGGACGTCGCCACGTCGGTGGCGGTCGTCGTCGGCGTCGGGGCGGTGCTGATCACCGGCTGGGAGATCCTCGATCCCGTGATCGGGCTGCTGGTCGGTGTCAACCTGGGCCTGGCCGGCGTCCGCTTGATGCGGCGCTCCGGGCTCGGCCTGATGGATACGGCGCTCCCGCCGACGGAGCTCCAGGCGGTGACGGGCGTGCTCGAGTCCTACGCTTCGCGCGGGGCGCGCTTCCATGCGCTGCGCACGCGCCAGGCCGGGGCGCGCATGTTCGTCTCGGTCCACATCCAGGTGCCGGGAAAATGGAGCGTCCAGCGCGGTCACGAGCTACTGGAGAAGAT
>CAZMVJ010000219.1:827-4031 GCA_964569445.1 uncultured Anaerolineaceae bacterium
GTCTCTGCCTAGGACGTCGTGCACGCGTCGGCGGTAGACCGTCTCCACCCACGTCGAACCGGCGGAAGACCCTGTTTCGTGGGAAGACGAGACGCTCGATCGGCCGGAGGGGGGAGAGCCCGCCTAGGTCGACGGCGCCTTCAGCGGAAATTGCGGCGTGTGAGAGCCGCCCCCAAGCTTGTCATTCCGAGCCCCGAACCATGGTCCCCGAAGCGAAGCGGAGAGGGAGGGGCGAGGAATCCCTGAGGCTACTCAACCCATAGGGCAAATCGCGGGTGCCACGCTACCCGTCGGCGGGCCGCGCATCGGGGATTCCTCTCTCGCCCCAGGCAAAACCTGGGGCTCGCTCGGAATGACATAGAAGGGCGTGGTTTCCACTGTGGACAGTCGCCTCCTCCCGCATGTCATTCTGTTCCTTCGGAATGCTCCGCGAACCGAGGGCCGCACCATGATCCCCGAAGCGAAGCGGAGTGGGAGGCCCGAGAGACACTTGCACCTGCCCTGGCAGGGCAGCTGCCAAGTGCAGGTGGGAATCACCGAGGCGCGATCAGGGAGTGGGGCCGCGGCCGGATCGCCGCGGGGAACGTCAGGGCGTTGGAGTCGAGGCTGAGGCGGTCTCTGCGGCAGCCGTCTTGGCTGCCTGCGTCTGCTGACCAGGCGGAGTTTGCGGCGTCCTTGTGGGCGGAGGGGAAGTAGCGGTTGGCGGTGCGGGCGTCGATGTCGCTAAGGGGCCGGGCGTATTGGTGGGGGCGGTCGTCCCGGTCGGAGTGCTCGCCAACGTCGAGGTTGCCCCGCCCGTGGCGGTGATTGCACCTGTCGCAGACGGCGTCGGTGTCGCCGAGGGAAGCGGAACGTTGGTCGATGTCGGCGGCGTTTCGCCGGGGCGAAGGGTCCTCGTCGGGCGGAACGTGGGCGTCGGGATGAACCCGCCGCCGTCCAGTGTCGGTGCCGCGGAGGAAGTCGGCGAGGGCGTGGGACTCGGTCCACCAGCGGCGATCCGCGTGGCCTCCACGGCGGCAAGCACCGTGGCGTAGATTTCGGTTTCGAGGGCGCCAGTCGGCATGCTCGTCCCCGCGGCCAGCGCCGTCGCCAGCCGGGAGTCGATCGTCGCCTGGAGGTCGGCCTCGCTCAATTGGATCCCCTGCGCCGATGCTCCGGTGAAGATGTCAGGCCGGATGACGGCAATGGCCCCGGCCGAGACGGTGCAGGCCGCCAGCAGGAGCAGAGCCGCCAGGATCGCCGACCGCTGGAGCCGTCCCTGCCGCTCCGGAGGCTTGATGTTCTGGTACTTGCGATACATCGCCAGGGTCCGCTGGGAGCTGACGGTCTTGCCCTCGGCGGCGGCGCGAGCCTGCGGATCCAGGGCTACGGCCAGGGCTGCCTGAAAGGATCGATTCAAGGCCTCCATCGAGTCGAAGCGCAGCGCCGGATCCTTGGCTAGGGCCTTAATCAGCACCAGCTCGATCTCTGCCGGAAGGTTCGGATTGATCGCCCGCGGCCTCGGCAGCGGGACATTGATGTGCTGCAGCGCCGTCGCCATGGGCGTATCGCCGGTGAACGGCAACGCCCCGGTGGTGATCTGGAAGAGCATGACGGCGAACGAGTACTGATCCGAGCGGGCGTCAACGGCATTGCCGCGGCACTGCTCGGGGGACATGTAGGCCGGTGTTCCGATGAGAGCGGATCCGGTGAGATTCTGGGAGGCGTCCTGCGAGCGGGCGAAAGAGAAATCGGACAGCAGCGCGTTGCCCTTTTCGTCGACCAGGACGTTGGAGGGTTTGACGTCGCGATGGATGACGCCGTTCTGATGGGCCAGCATCAGCGCCGAAGCCATCTGGTCGACGATCCGCCCGCCCTGGCGCGGGTCAAGCGGACCGCGGTTGAGACGATCGAGCAGCGTGCCGCTGGCGATATAGGGCATGACGATGAAGGCCAGTCCGTCGGCTTCGCCAAAGTCCAGAATGGGGATGATGTTGGGGTGCTGCAGACGGGAGAGGAGTTTGATCTCCCGTTCGAAGCGCGCCTGGAATCGCTCCTCGTGAGCGATGTACGGCGACAGAATCTTCATCGCCACGACGCGGCCATCGGCCAGGTCGGCGGCGGAGAAGACGCTCGACATCCCGCCCTGGCCGACCTGCTCCAGGATGGTGTAATGGCTGATCGTCCGGCCGATCAGTCCGTTCAACCACCGCCTCCGATGGGCTCGAAATCTTCGTTCGGCGCGCCGCGGCGGCGCCCGTCAGGTCGATTCCGGCCTATGGCTTCATGATAAACGGGAAACCTGCTCGGATACCCGTCGCCCGACTTGCGGCGGGCTAACAACCACCTTGCGGGCAGGGGGTCTCGGCAATCAGGACGACGGTGTTGGAGTGCAGTAGTTTGGATGGCCCGGGTCGTCGCTGCATGCGTTCGGATTGACCGGTTTCGGGGTCTTTGTCGGCGCCGGCGGGGGACTCGTCGAGGTGGGTGGAACGGAGGTATTGGTTGCCCCCGCCGTCGGCGGGACAGGCGTCCGCGTATTCGTTGGCGGAGCTGAGGTGTTCGTCGGCGCGGCCGTCGGCGGGCCGGGCGTGGCCGTCCGCGTGGCCGTAGGCGCCGCCGGGCTGGCAGTCCCTGGCAAGGCCGTCGTTGGAGTGGGCCCCGGCGAGGTCGCGCTGGCGGCGATCGCGGTTGTCGGAGACGGGCCGACATCCGTCAGGAGGATGAGCAGCGTGCTGCCGGAAGTCGGGGACGGGCCGGGAGTCGGAGACCGCGTTCGCGAAGGGGTGGCTGTGGGCGGCAAGGGACTCTCGCCCGGAGCGAGAGTGCGGGTCGGAGCCGGTGGTGACGTCGGGAAGAACAATCCGAATGGGAGGGGAGTAGGGGTACCCGCCGGGCCTCCCCCAAGCACGATCGCCTCGACGGCCGGCTCATTCACGGAAGTACCGTTGGCCGCCAGCGTCTGGACCACCGCCACATAGACGGCGGTTTGCATCGCTCCCGGCGGGACTTCGGTGCCGGCCGCCGGCGCATTGAGGGTCAGCAACACATCCACCGTTCCCTGCCCATCGAGCGCCACCGGCGCCGCCGAAGCTCCACCATTGAGCAGATCCGGATAGAACATCGCCGTGGCGGCGGCCGCGGCCGGACAGGCGAGCAATGCCAAAAGGGCCGCGGCCAACGCCGACCGCTCGAGCCAGCGCCGGCGCGGCGGCGGCTTGACGT
>CAZMVJ010000220.1:0-3982 GCA_964569445.1 uncultured Anaerolineaceae bacterium
CGCTGACTTGCCTCGTCGTCCGTTCCCGCGGCCAGACGATTCTGATCGACACCGGACTGGGGGAGAAGCTCTCCGACGAGGCCCGCCTGCGCTGGCAGCTCGAGCGCCCGGAAGGCGGCCTGGTGACGCAGCTCGCCAAACTGGGGATCGCGCCGGTAGATGTCGACATCGTGATCGATACCCACCTGCACGCCGATCACTGCGGCGGCAATACGCGCGGCCCACAGGGAGCCGTCGAGGCTGTCTTCCCCAGGGCGACGTATTTGGTGCAGCGGATCGAATGGGCCGAGGCCTCGCACTCGGATGCGCGCACCCAGGTGACTTACCTGCCCGAGAACTTCCAGCCGCTGCTCCAGGCCGGCCGCCTGCGCCTGCTGCACGGCGACACGACGATCACCGACCAGGTGCGTTGCGTCGTGACGCCCGGCCATACGCGCGGGCACCAGTGCGTCGTGTTGGAGTCGGGCGATTGGTCCGGCGTCTTCGTGGCCGATCTGGCCAGCTACGCCGTGCATTTCGAGCGTCTATCATGGATGACGGCTTACGATGTGGACCCGCTGCAAACGCTGCGGACGAAGACGATCTGGCGGGAGTGGGCGGCGGAACGGAGCGCGTGGCTGTTCTTCGAACACGATGCGGCGCTGCCCGTCGGCCGGCTGGAACGCGACGGCCGCAACTTCCGCGTCGTCGCCGAAGCGGACGCGGCGACCCTTACTGACTCGCTTCCCACTCGGCCACAGCTTCACGGATAGCCGCCCGGATCGCCGGATCGGGCACTTCTTCCAACCCGTACGACTGAACGCCGATGAAGACCCGGACGGACCCTCCCGGGCCCTCCATCAGCCGCACGCCTCGTCCGGTGGCCGACTGGGCGGCAAGTTTCGTTTCGAGGATGCGGCTGATCTGCTCGACCATGCTGGCGGACTTGAGGGAGTCTTCGGCGCGGCGCTCTTCGGGCCGGCGTATCGGCGCCGCGCTGCCTTCGATCCAACGTGCCAGGTCACGCGCGGCGAATTCGACGCGTGTCCAATCGGAGGACTCGCGCAAGGCCTGCGGGTCCTGGTAGACCCGCTGGCCGACCTGCAGCGCGAGCTGGCCGGTCACCTCGTCGCGCAGCAGCGTCACGACCGGGAAGAGGCGCCGATCGGGGACGGGCGGGGTAGGGGGTGCCTGTTCGGTCATACGTGGCTCTCCGTTGGACTCCGCTGATGGGCTTGGCTCGGGCGAGGCAGGGGGGGCCGGAGAAGTCTCGAGCGGGCGCAGGGCCCAGGTGACTTCCGCCGACAATTCCTCGGCTGCGGAGGCGGAAGGCGGGTCGGCCTCCGCGGACGCGACCTCCACCGAAGCCGTCGCCTTCTCCTCGGTCTCGTTGGGCCTGCGTGGGTACAGGAAATAGACCGCCGCTGCGCCGAGGCCGAAACCGGCGGCGATCAGCAGAAGGCCGAAAAGAAGAGACGAGTCGATGATCGGCTCCGTGGACGGACCCGCCCGGGGTCAGCGCCTCCGCCTCGGCTGACACGTCGGGCAGTAATGCGTGCCGCGCTGCCCGACCACGATCCGGCGGATCGTCGTGCCGCACACCGGGCACGGCTGCCCGTCACGTTGGTAAACCCGGAAGTGATTCTGGAAGTCGCCGCCGCGGTAGACCCAATCGATACTGGCGCCGTTGTGGCGCAGGCCGGCCCGCAGCGCGGCGCGCAGGCCGCGCCACAAGCGCCGGACCTCATCGTCGGTCAGCGAGTTGCTCCGCCGCAGCGGATGGAGTCGAGCCCGGTGCAAGGCCTCGTCGGCGTAGATATTCCCGACGCCGGCGACGAAAGTCTGGTCGAGGAGCATCGGCTTCAATGCCCGGGCGTGCCGACGCAGATCCCGCCCTAGCGTCCGAGCCGTGAAATCCCGGCTGAGCGGCTCTGGGCCGAGCGCCAGCAGAATCCGGGCCGGATCGTCGAGCAGGAACACCTTGCCGAACTTGCGGGCGTCGCCGAACCGCAGGTCCCAGCCGCCGTCGAGGTGGAAGACGGTATGGTCGTAAGGTCCGGTCGGCTCCACCGACGGAAACAACCCCAGGTCGCCGCTCATCTTCAAGTGGATCAGGAGCGTGCCGCGGTCGAGCGGAAAGACGAGGTACTTGCCTCGTCGGCTGACATCGCGGATCGTCCGGCCGAGGATCTCCCTGCGGAATCGGCTCGCCGCCGGTGCAGCGATGTGCCGCGGCCAGCGCAGGGTGACGGCGTCGATGACCCGGCCGGGGAGCGGGGGGTGTGCCGAGCCGCCGCTGCGAAGCTGTCGGGCGATCGTCTCGACTTCCGGCAACTCGGGCATGCGCCGGATTATACCGTCGGCAATTGAGCGGAGGCGGTCCGTGGGTGATCGATCTCCATCTCTAATCCCTAGACCTGAGTGCCGGAGATTTGGAGATTGGAGATTCCCTTGCTCAATCCACCCGCACCAGCGGTCGAAGTTGGGAAAGCCGCGTCGGTCCGATCCCGGGGACGCTCAGCAGGCCTTCCACCGACTGGAAAGGGCCGTTCTGCTCGCGGTACTGGATGATGGCGGAGGCCAGCGACGGCCCGATCCCTGGGAGGGTTTCCAGTTCAGCAGCGGAGGCCCGGTTGAGGTCCAGCCCGGCGGTCGAAATGGCCGGGATCCCGCTGACGGCCGGCGCCGCAGTGCCCGGCAGAGGGACAAAGACTCGCTCACCAGGCCCCACGGACGCCGCCAGGTTCAGCGAGTCCAGGTCGGCTCCGGGGAGCGCGCCGCCGGCGGCCTCGATGGCATCGGCCACGATCGCGCCTGGCAGGACGTCGACGATCCCCGGGGTGCGAACAGCGCCGGCGACGTGCACGCGTAGAGGGCCGGCCGTCGGCGCCGGCAGGAGCTCGATCGCCAGACCGCGCGGCTCAGCCAACAGCAGGACGAGGAGACCTGCGACGAGGAGTCCAATGAAAAGGCCGAAAAGGAACCGGCCGCCCTGTGCCAGCATGCAGTCCCCCTACGAGCGTCGCTGGGAATTATCGAATCGCGGCGGCCAGGAGTCAACTGTGAGTTGGGGTGGGCTACAGAGGTATGCGGCTGTGCTCTCGAGCGCTTGGTCTGGGCCAGCTTGACGTACTGCGCCCACGCTGCTGCGGGAGGAACACCTGCCAAGCCCGGGTCGGTCGAAGATACCCGGCCCTTTCAGGGTGCTTCGCCCTCTACCCTCTTCAGGGCACCCGAAGGGGTGCAGGGCGCCAAGGGCGCGAAGCGAAGCGGAGGGGGCTCGATCGAGTTGTTAGGCGCGAGGTGTACAGTCCCATGGCAGCGCCAAGGGGCTGACTCTCGTCGCTGGACGTGCTGACCATGGGCCTGATCGCCAGCCACGCCCCAGCCAAGGACACCCCCATCCCGACGACCCACAAGACGGGGGTCGTCGTGGGCTAAGCAAGCCCGTCGCGAAGAAGTGGCAGCTGAGCCGCCCTCACGATTGCCTCCCCAGCGAACAGCTCAATCATCGGGATCGCGCAGATGAGCCAGCACCGCAACACTTTCCAGCGATGACTTGCAGGGGCCCATCGACTGCATGGCGAGTATTGCGCGGGGCCCATGAAGGGTAATCCGCGATCTTCACCACACGCCTTGCGCCCTCAATTCCTCCATCGCGGCTTTGTGAATCTCGATCAATCGCGTGATGTCCTCGTCTGCGTGAGCCGCGCTCATGAACCCATGATTGGGCGAAATGTGCAGCCCGTTCTTGCGGTACAGCAGCCTCAGGCCAGCGTTGGCGAATCGGTCCCCCTCGCGCACGTCGCGGACGCTATTGACCGGTCCGCGCACCGTGTGCATCCAAAACATGGAGCCCGCGCCAATTGCTGCGGCCGGATAGTTCCCTTCCCGGGCAAACTGGTTGATCTCGGTCCGAAAGCGGTCGCCCATCGCGTTCATATGTGCATACAGCTGCGGTTCTTGGCTCAGGCGGCGCAGGACTGCCATCCCGGCCGCTGTG
>CAZMVJ010000221.1:0-3967 GCA_964569445.1 uncultured Anaerolineaceae bacterium
AGAATCGTAGGGGCGGGTTTGAAACCCGCCCCTACGCATGATGCGAAGCACGCCAAGTCGAACGGCGCCTCAGAGCACGGCCTTCATGTCCGGTGGCGGAGATTGTCCCAAGAGATTGCCGGGGACCCGTTCGCCGAGCAGACCGACGATCGCCGCCACATCCCCCTCGCGCGCCAGGCGCTCCAACTCGTCGATGGTGGCTGCCAGGCTCTCGCCCTGCAGAGGGATGTCGTCCTCCACCCGCATGATGTCCGGGTGATCGGTCGGATCGTAGCTCTTGCCTTCGTCCCACAGGCTCTCACTGAGCTTCTCGCCGGCCCGCGCCCCGGTAAAGACGATCTCAATGTCCCGTCCCGGCTGAAGCCCGGAGAGCCGGATCAGATCTTCGGCCAGATCCAGGACGGAGACCTGCTCGCCCATCCTCAGGACGAAGACCTCGCCGCCCTCCCCCATCCCGGCCGCTTGCAACACGAGATGAACCGCCTCGGGGATCGTCATGAAGTAGCGCTTCATGTCGGGGTGGGTGATCGTCACCGGGCCGCCCTGCGCGATTTGACGCTTGAAGAGCGGCACGATGCTGCCCCGGCTGCCCAGTACGTTTCCGAACCGAACCGAGGCGTACGGCCGTCCGGAGCGCCGGGCGGCATCGCGCACGATCAATTCGGCGATGCGCTTGGTGGCCCCCATGACGTTGAACGGCTGGACGGCCTTGTCGGTCGAAATGAGCACCAGGCGCTCGGTGCCGTGGGCCAGAGCAGCGTTGACGACGGTCTGCGTGCCGAGGACGTTGTTGCTGACGGCTTCCTCGACGTTGATCTCCATCAGCGGCACATGCTTGTGGGCGGCGGCGTGGAACACGACGTCCGGCCGGAAGCGTTCGAAAACGGTCTGGATGCGAGGCTCGTCGCGGATATCGGCGATGACCGGATGCATCGGCAGATCGCCGTAGTTGTCTTCCAACTCGAGCAGCGCTTCGAAAATGCTGTTCTCCCCATGGCCGAGCAGCGCCAACTCGGCCGGCCGCCAACGCGTGATCTGCCGGCACAGCTCCAGGCCGATCGAGCCGCCGGCGCCGGTGACCAGGATGCGCTTCCCGGCCAGCGTCCGTCCTACCGCCTCGTCGTCGATGGCCGCCGGCTCGCGCCGCAGCAAGTCGCTGATCTCGACCTCGCGCAGACGGCTGACGCTGACCTTGCCTCCCAACAGCTCGTAGATCCCCGGCATGGTGCGGAAGGGGATGCCGCGCTGCCGGCAGGCCTCGGTCACTCGCCGCACGGTCGGGCCGGAGGCGGTCGGGATGGCGATGATGACCTCGTCGGCACGATTTCGTTCGACGACCGTCGGCAGCTGATCGAGGCGGCCGGCGACGCGCACCCCGTAGATATCCTTCTTGAGTTTCTCCTTGTCGTCGTCGACGAACGCCACCGGTCGCAGATGGAGCTGCGGATTGCGCTGCATCTCGCGCACCATCAGCGCCCCCGCATCGCCCGCCCCGACCACGACCACCCGCCGCACCCCGCCCGGCCGCGCCTCGCGGCCATTGCGCTGCGTCGCCTCGGCCAGCAGCCGAACCGAGAAACGCAGGCCACCGATCAGGAAGAGCGTCAGCAGCCAGTCGATCCCCGGCACCAAGCGCGGGACGCTCCGCCCTGTCAACGGGACGAGCAGGATGACGAACAAGGCGACGAAGACGGAGGCCGTGGCCGTCGCCACGGCGATGACCTGGATCTCTCGCACGCTTGCGTAGACCCAGTAGCGGCGGTACATGCCGAGGAGGTAGAAGACGGTCGGCTTGACTACTAACGCGATGGCGATCATGTACCCGGCCTGCGGCAGATAGCTGACAAAGGCCGGGCCGATATCCAGGCGCAGCGCGAAACTGGCGACCACGGCCGTCACGATCAGGACGAGGTCCGCCAACAGCAAGAAGCGGTTGCGGATTTGGAACGGGTGTTTCATACAGGGGCGGGCCCACGCCAGGCCCGGATCCATTCTACCGTCGCCTGCAGGCCCTGGTGCAAGTCCCAGGCCGGGCGGTAACCCAACGCCTTCGTCGCGCGGCCGATGTCGGCCGCCGAGGTGCGAATGTCCCCTGCCCGGGCCGGCCCGAAGACCGGCGCGAGGGACCCCGGGACCATGGCGGCCAGGACCTCGGCCAACTCCAGGACCGTCCGCGATTGCCCCTGCCCGATATTGAACAGCTGGCCCCCGACGGCCGCTTCAGAGGCCTGCAGCATCGCCTGAACCACGTCCTCAACGAAGACGAAGTCCCGCGACTGTCCGCCGTCGCCGTGGATCGTCGGCGGCCGTCCGTCGAGCAGGCCTTCGATAAACAATGGGATGACGGCGGCGTAGGGCGAGTGGACGTCCTGGCGCGGCCCGTAGACATTGAAGAAGCGCAGGCAGACCGTCTGCAGGCCCATGGCCGAGGTGTAGAGCCGCGCCAGATCCTCCATCGCCAGCTTCGAAGACGCGTAGGGCGACACCGGCCGGGGGGCGGCGTCTTCAGCGACCGGGCCGTCGTGGTCCCCGTAGACGGCACACGACGAGGCCAGAACGACGCGCCGCACCCGCTCTCGGCGCGCCGCCTCCAACACGTGCAGCGAGCCGAGGACGTTCGTCCGATAACAGCCGGCCGGATTCTCGAGCGAGGCCGGGACGGAGATCATCGCCCCGAGGTGGAATACGGTATCGACGCCGCGTGTTGCCGCCCGCACCTGATCCGCTTCGCCCAGGTCGGCGACCAGGAGCTCCACCGGGAGATCGGCCAGGTTGGCGCGGGCGCCGGTCGACAGGTTGTCGAGCACGAGCACGTCGTCGCCGCGCGCCAGCAGGGCTCGCACCAGATGCGAGCCGATGAAGCCGGCTCCGCCGGTGACCAACACCCGCGTCACGGCTCAGACTCCCCTGAACCCCAACACGGCGCCGACCGTGCTCAGCACGATCCGCAGATCCATCCACAAGCTGCGATGCTTGATGTAATAGAGGTCGAACTCCAGTTTTTCGGCCGAACCCTCGATGGAGGAGCCTTTGCCGTAATTGACCTGCGCCCACCCCGTCACGCCCGGCTTGACCAGCAAGCGGGCGCGATAGAAGGGGATCTTCCGTTCGAGTTCGCTCACCAGCTCCGGGCGTTCAGGCCGCGGGCCGACCAGGCTCATACTCCCGCGCAGGACGTTCCAGAATTGCGGGAATTCGTCGAGGTGGACCTTGCGCAGCAGACGGCCGACCCGCGTCGTCCGTGGATCGGCAACCTCCGCCCAATGTGCCTGGCCGTCGGCCTCGGCGTCCTGTCGCATGGTTCGCAACTTGAGCAGGTTGTACGGGCGGCCACCCTGCCCCAACCGCGCTTGTCGGTAGAAGACCGGTCTTCCGCTCTCGACCAGGATAGCCACCGCCACCCAGGGGAGCAGGAGCGCCAATACAAACAGGCCGCAAAGCCCCCCAACGATATCGACCATGCGTTTGCCCAGCAGATAGATGCCGCTCACCTGCAATTCATCGACAAAGGACCGAAGCAACCAATCGGCCTCCAGGTGCTCGATGGGCACGCGCCCGAGGAGTTCCTCGTAAACGACGGCCAGCCGGCTGATTTCGACTCCACGTTCCTGGGCATCCAGCAGACTTTGGAACAGAGCACCGTGCATTTCCCCTTGGATGGCGACGATGAGGTCGGTGGCGCCGGTCGAGTCGATCATTCGCAGCAATTCCGCCGCTCCACCCAGGACGGACAGCCCCTCAATTTTGTCGTTCCATTTCTTCCGGTCGTCGTCGATGAAACCCAGGAGCAGGAAGGGCTTCGGCCAGATCTGGTTGTAGAGCCTCAGCAGGGTCCTTCCCCCGACACCGGCGCCGACGATCAGGACCCGGCGCATGAACGCCGGGGCGGTGAAGATGCGGATGTAGAGGGCTCGCCAGGCGAGCGTGACCATCGTCGTGGAAGCCAGGAAGTAGAGAATCCCGCGGC
>CAZMVJ010000222.1:0-3955 GCA_964569445.1 uncultured Anaerolineaceae bacterium
ATTGTGACAGGCGGGGATGGTGTAGATGTTGTCGAGCTTGTGCCCGTCGAAGCCCCACTCGGCGATGAACCGGCGCGTCAGCTCCGCCAAGTGGTGTCGCACGGCCGGCAGGGCCGGGCAGAGCATCGCCAGGTGCCGATTGTTGCGAGCTACCGAGCCATCGGCATCCAGGATGACCCAGTCCGGATGCTCCTCGAAGAGACGGGCCGTGCCGTACGCGTGGCTGTCCCAGGCTCCGTGGCCATCCTCGACACACAGCGGATACCACCAGATGGTGCAGAAGGCGCCTGCCCGGTGAATGACGTCGTTCATCCGGCGCATGTCTTGAGCGCCGCCGGGGAAGGTGTCGTGACGCGGGTTCCAATCGCCATAGGCATCGAACCAGCGGTCATCGAGGGTCAGCCAGCGGATGCCCAACCTGGCGAGCTCCGGCAACACGCCTGTCATCTGCTCCGGCCGGACGTCGAACTCATAGCCCCACGAGCACCAGGCGGGTTCATAGTCCGCCGGACTCGGATGCGGAGACCGCACGCCTTGCGCCGCCAGCAGTTCCCGATAGAGAGCCAAGGGCTCGAAGAAGTCCCCGGTGTGCACCGACAGAACCACCGGCAAGCTGCTCAGGCGCTCCCCGGGCTGAAGCTCGATTCGGCGCCGAAGTTCAAAGGCGGCCGTGATCCCATCGCCCCGGGAGACCACCGGCATGTACCAGTCCCTGGGCGACGGAGCGACGTGCATCAGGGCCAGGCCGAGTTCCTGGTTCCAGAAGTAGGTGAGCGGAATCCCGGCGCCTTCGGCATCCTGCAGGTGGCCCAGGAAGTTGTCCCGCGAGAAGCCCTCGGCAAGAGGGAAGGCGAAGTCCTGACCCCATTTCACGGCCGCGCCCTGAAGAGTCCAGATGGGTTGCTTGGCCGGGAAGGCTATGTTATCGAGCACCAGGCGAGGGGCAGCGATCCCGTCGAGCGAGATCGGATCCGACCCGGCGTTGGTCACGGTCCAGTCGACGCGGCGAGCCTCCGGGTGCCCCACCTCGGTGACGGTGGCGCTCACGCGCAGGAGTTGACCTCCGCCCACACCATAGACGATCTCCGCCGCCGTCGGCCCGTGCGAGACGACCTGCGACGAGTTGGCGCTGAGCAGGTCCACGCCGTTGCGCCGAATCTCGAAGCGGGCGGTCCCGACCGCCCGGCCGTCGCGGCGCAGACTCAGCCCGAGCGTCTCGTCCAGTTCAATCCGGAGATCGTGCGTCATCCTGCCGCCAGAACCCTTTCAGCATTGCGAAAGTAGACCTTCTCCAATACCTCTTCGGGCAGGTGGAGCCCATGGACGTGCCAGCGCCCCTGCAGCGGAACCGGGCCGGTGTTGTAGTTGAAATACTCATCGTCGGTCTCGAGGAAGCGATAGGCCAACCGGTAGCTCTCGAGGTCCGGGCCCAGGTCCAGCCCAAAGAGGATGCGATCGGCGAATTGGACGAAGAACCGTCGGGCGCTGTACGGCTGGCGGCCGAGCTCGCCCAGGCGGGCCGAGATGTCGACATGGAAGTTGGGGAATCGCTCCAGCAGCGCCGCCACCCACGCAAGGTTCTCGGCGTAGCAGCCGACATGGGCCCCGATGAAGGTGGTCTGCGGATGGCGGGCCACCAGGCTGGCGAGCGCCCCGACAATGCTGCGGAACGGCGGGAAGGGCGGGCTGGGGAAAGCCCAATCCGGATGCTGGCCCAACTCCTCCCAGCGCTCATTCGTTTCGTCGATCGGATCGAAGAAGGCCACCGGGTCGGCCACGTGGATCATCACCGGCAGCCGCAGCTCCCCGGCGGTGTGCCAGATCGGATCGAGGCGTGGGTCATCGACGCTCACCAGGCGCCCGTCGTCGTCCTTCACGCTCAAGCCGAAGCCCTTCCAGATCTTGAGCCCTTCCGCGCCGCGCTGCTGTTGCAGGCGCAGCCGGCCCGCCGCCCAATCCGGAAAGGCGCTTCCCTGCGCCAGCCACTGAGTCCAATCCACACCGCCGAAAATGGAGAAGCGCTCCGGCGCGGCGGCCTTGAAGCGGTCCAGATGCTGATGGAGCACCGCCTCGCCCCAGCCGCCGTCCAAGTCGACGTAGCGGCGCACCCCGGCCTGATCGAGGACGTGCAGCAGGTCGCTTGCTGGCCGCTTGTCCCAGCCTCCCCCGAACGGTTCCGCCAAGTGGTTATGGGCGTCGATCACGGGAAAGCGCGGCTGGGACACGGTCGTGACCTTCGTGACGAGCTGCGAACGGGGTTGGAAGTCCTTGAGCAGCACTACTTCTCTCGGCCGACGACGACTTGAACGCCGGAGGCCTTCAGCGCCTGTTGGAAGTCAGAAGGGGTTCCCTGGTCTGTGACCAGGACCTGGATCGCCGAGATCGGCGCGACGAAGGCGGCCGCCACGGCGCCGCACTTAGTGTGGTCGGCCAGGATGATGACCTGTCCGCCCACCCGCAAGATGGCGCGATCCGTCAGCGTCTCGGGCAGGTAATCATTCGTCAGGCCGTGCTCCAGATTGACCGCCCGGATGCCCATGATGACCCGATCGGCGCGCACTTCGGCCAGGGCCTGTTCGGTGAGGTGGCCGATAAGCGAGGATTCCGAGTCGCGCAGCGAGCCCCCCAACCCGATGAGGGTGATGCCCGGCACGCCGGCGAGCAGGTTGAGGACAGGCAGCGAGTTGGTGATGACCGTCAGGCGGTTTCGTTGGCGCAGGGCGCGGGCGGCTTCCAGGACGGTGGTGCCGCTGCCCAGGAAGACCGTCTCGCCGTCCTGCACCAGCGCCGCGGCGGCTCGCCCGATCCACTGCTTCTCCTGCGCCTGCTCCTGGCTGCGCACCAGCATCGGCGACTCGGGCGAGGCCTTGCGGATCGCCAGGGCTCCGCCGTGGACCCGCTGGATCAGGCCTTGGGTAGCCAGCGCCTCCAAGTCGCGGCGGGCGGTCGCCTCGCTGACGTCGAAGGCAGCGCAAATCTCGGGGACCGAGATTCGCTGCTGGCTACCCACGCGACGCAGGATGTCCTCCTGCCGCTCCACGCTGGTCAGGCCCAGGTCATGTTCCATGCAAACCCCACCTTGTTCGTGCACATTCAATCACAATCAATCACACCACAACGACTATATGGTCACATTCGGTCATTTGTCAAGAAGGAGAGGTGGAGATGAGCCGAGGTCCGTCTAAGGTGCGCCCCTCGAGTTCCCTGTGGATGAGCGGCCGAGCAACTCCGCCGTTGTCGTGCAAGCACCCTTCGGCTAGGCGATGCGATCGAGCAGCTCGAGCAGGTCCTGGGGTGACCGAACGAGGCGGTCCGGCCGGCGGCGGCGAGTGGGACCGCGCTCTTACGTTCAACCCCCTGTGGTCCTCCCTTTATCTTCCACCCCCTTATCTTTCTCCCCCCTTTAGCCCCCCCTCACCCCTCCGCTTCGCTCCGGGGCGCTTCGCAGAGGGGGGGCAGTGGGGGGGAATGAGCTTCCCCCCCACACCCCCCTGCAATGGCCTGGTCTCGACGGAGATGGAGTCGCGCCTTTTGCGCTCGATGGCGCCTTACGTCTGATTCATTGGTGTTGTCTTCACCCAAGTGAGCTAAGACTCTTCCGCAAGACTTGTGGCTTGAGCTCGACGGAGATGGAGTCGCGCCTCTTACGATCGATGGCGCCCTGCGCCTGATTACTTGGATCGGCATTCGCGCAAGCAGCCGAGGCCTCTTGGCACGATTTGGCGCAGCCTGCCCTCGTTTGTTCGTCTTGAAACCGGCCGGGTCCTGAGGTAACCTACTAGTACTCGGGTACTCCCTCCCGCTTCGACTTCGCTCAGCGCGAGGTTCGGGAGTTGCGGCTACCTGCGCCAGGGGGAAAACGGCGCGTGCGAGTTCGCGTTCGCTCGCTCAAGCGTTTCGTCATCGTCAGCCTGCTCACCGTTGGCGCCTTGTCGCTCGCCGGCGCGGCGCTGGC
>CAZMVJ010000223.1:0-2491 GCA_964569445.1 uncultured Anaerolineaceae bacterium
AACCTGGATCCCGGCAGCATCGACGCCTGGGACGGGCTGACGGACGCGACCTACATGGCCGAAGGGGCCGAGGCGGCGTGGCTGGTAGCACAGGAGGCGCTTGGCACGAGTTCGGGTGCGGCTCTACATGAAAACGCCGCCGAGCTGGCCTGGGAGCGGGAAGACCTGGCGGCCGCCGAAGGCGAATACCAGCAGGCTTTCGCCGTCGACCCTGGTTACGTCTCGGCCTATGTCGGCTTGGCCGAGCTCTACGTCGAGTCCGGCCGTTTACCGGAGGCGGTGGCCACTCTCGAGGGCGGGATCGCCGCCAACCCGCAGGATTCCTGGCTCCAGCAGACGCTTGGCCAGACGCTCCTCGACCAAGGAGATCCCGAAGAGGCTTACGCGCACTTCAACGCGGCGCTTGAGCTGGATCCGGAGAGCGGGTGGATTGCGCTGCAAGCGGCCTCCGCCTACTACCAGTACTCGGCCGATGTCAACGATACGAGTGCGTTGCTCGAGCGCGCGGGCACGCTGGGAGCGGGCGACCCCTACCTGCTCGACAGCATCGGAGGGGTCTATGAAACGATGGGCAATTGCCCCCGCGCCGCCGACTACTACCGTCGCACCCTCGAGCTCGATCCGTCGATCGAAAACTCCCAGGCTGGCCTGACGCGCTGCGCAGGCTGAGCGCCTTGTCGATGACCCGCTTCAGGGAAGGCCGCACTTCGCCGGATGTGGCGGTGGGCTAAAGCGCCTCGCGCCACAGCCTCTCCGGGTTCGACGCGAAATCAAGCTACTTGGTCTTAGCCAGGCGAAAACAAACCGCAGCGGAGGCGCCCGTCGCCGAGCGCATCAATGACGATGTCAGGATGGCGGCGCGCCTTCAGCACAGGAGCTAACCGCCGGAACAGGAGTGTCGCCTCTGGGCTGCAGCGGGTTCGGCCCCAGAGCCGCCGCTCGCGCCGTCATCCCCTGGGCGATGCGGGCGAAGGTGGCCCCCATCCCCCCCGAGACGAAATACATCTCGAGCCGCTCCGGCTCGAGGCCGATCTGCTTCAGAATCGCCCGGCCGCGCGCCACGCGCGCCCGGCCGCGTTCGTTGCCGCGCACGTGGTGACAGTTGCCCAGGCTGCAACCGACGACAAAGACGGCGTCGGCGCCCTGCTCGAACGCATCCAGCAGGTACTGCACATCGGTCTTGCCGGTGCAGGGCAGGCGCACGAGCTTGATGTTGGCCGGATACTGCTCGCGCAGCGCACCGGCCGTGTCGGCCGCCATGTAGCCGCAGTAGTTGCAGGTGAAGGCCGTGACCTGGGGGATGAACGTGGGAGAGTCGCTCATTGGGGGTCGGCCGTAACCCAGATCAGCGCGCGCGCCTCGCAGGCGGGCAGGCACAACCGGCAACCGGAGCAGCGGCGGTCATCGAGCATGGCGCCCCGAGAAGCCAGGGGTGAGGTCGGGCTCATCTAGGCTGCCTCGGCCTCGGGAACCAGCCACGACCCGAGCCCCACGCGCAGCTGATCGTCGCGGTAGCCCTCGAGCTGGATGGCGCGGGCCGGGCATTCGGCCGTGCAAGTGCCGCAACCCTGGCAGCGGGCGGGATCGATCCAGGCCGAGCCGCCCAGGCCCCCGACCCCGGCGACCTCGGAACGGACGGCCGGGATGCCGAAGGGACAGGTCCGGGCACAGGTCAGACAGCCGGTGCACTTCGCCGGATCGACAACGGCCACAACACCGCCCAATTGCAGACTGGGGCGCGTCAGGATCGTCAGGGCCCGCGCGGCGCAGGCCTTGGCGTGGGTGATGCACTCCTCGATGAACTTGGGGTAGTGGGCCATGCCGGCCAGGAAGAGACCGTCGTCGGCGAAGTCCATCGGGCGCACCTTGGGGTGGGCTTCGAGGAAGAATCCCTCCGTCGAACGCGGCACGCCGAGCTGACGGGCCAGCGCCTCTGTCCCGGCCGCCGGCTCGATCGGCATCGACAGCGCCATCAAGTCGGGCTCGAAGGTCAACGTCTCGCCGAAGACACTCTCATCGACTTGCACCGACAGGACCGCTCGGCCATCGTCTCCGTCCAGGGACACGCGAGGCGGGGCGGCGTCGGTATAACGAACGAACAACACGCCGCGCCGCCGTGCTTCGAGGTGGTACTGCTCGCGGAAGCCGTAAGTGATGATGTTCTTGTAGAGCACGACCACCTGGCACGTCGGATTGAGCATCTTCAGACGCAGCGCGTTCTTGATGGTGTTGGTGCAGCACACCCGCGAACAGTAGTCCAGGCCGTTGCCGGGCGGAACGCACTGGATCATCACGACCGACCGCAGGCCCGCCGCCCGTTCCGGCTGGTGGATCAGGATTTCCTCGAAGGCCGACTGGCGCACGACGCGCGGGTCCTGACCCAGGAGGTAATGCGGCGTCGAGCCTTCCACTCCGCCGGTGGCGACGATCACCGCCCCATGGCGGATCTCCGTCCGGCGCGCCGCGGGAGCAGCCTCCCCGGCGCGGTGCT
>CAZMVJ010000223.1:2591-3932 GCA_964569445.1 uncultured Anaerolineaceae bacterium
GCTTCGGGGACGCAAAGCCGTCGCCCATCGTTTCGATGACGGCGCGGAAATCACCGACGCTGCCGCTGTGGCGGACGACCTGCGCCTTCAGGTGGAGGTGGACACGCTCATGGGCGACGGTGCGGTTGACCAGGTCCCGCAGCAGGCGTTGTGGGTTCTCGCCCTCGGCGACGAAGTAGACATGATGCAGGTTGCCGCCGAGTTCACCGCTGCGCTCCACCAGGTGCACATCGAAGCCGGCGTCGGCGATGGCCAGCGCGGCGGTCATCCCCGAGACTCCCCCGCCGATGACCAGGGCGGCGCGCTGCGGCGCCCGTTCGATCTTCTCGATCGGGCGGGCCAGGGTCAACCGCTCGGCCGAGACGCGCACCTGTTCGAAGGCGCGGCGGGTCGCGCCGGCCGGATCCTGGCGATGGACCCAGGCGCAGTGCTCGCGCAGGTTGACGATCTCGACGAAGGACGGGTGCAGGCCGGATTCGCCGGCCAGGCGCTGGAAGAAAGGCTCATGCGTGCGTGGGCTGCAGGCGGCGACGACCAGGCGATTGATCCGCGGATCCGCCGCCAGCGCCCGCACGCGGGCCTGTCCCTCCGGCAGACAGGCCAGGGGGACCGTTTCGACACGCGCCACGCGCGGCAGGCGGGAGGTGTGCCGGGCAACGGCGCCCAGATCGACCGTGTCGCTGATCTCGCCGGCGCACTCGCACAGCGCCACGCCGATGGCCGCCTCGGCCGTCTCCCTTTCGGTGCCGCCGGGCGCGGCTGCCGCCAGGTGCGGCTGGCTGCGGCTGAAGGAGCGCTGTCCAAGACGGCCGCGCAACAGGGCCATGGCCTCGGCCGCAGCGCCGGATCCGTCGAGGATCGTCTCGGCGATTTCTTTCGGGCTGGCAAAGGCCCCGCACACGAAGACGCCCGGGCGGGAGGCGGCCAGCGGGGAGAACTTGCCGGTTTCGCAGAATCCATACGGGTTTAGATCGATCCCGAGAGTCCGGGCGATCTCGATCGCCCGCTCCGGCGGGCGGATCCCGACGGCCAGCACGAGCAGATCGAAGGCTTCCTCGCCGATCGGCCCCTGGGTGCCGGACGGGTCGCCGTGGCCGCGGCCGCCCGGGTAGCGCAACAGCAAATTGCCGGTGGCGGGATCTTCCGCCACGGCCGAGATGCGTGTGCGCGTGTAGTGGACGCCATGGCTCCGCTGCGCCTGCTGGTAGTACAACTCGTACTCCTTGCTGAAGGCGCGTTCGTCCATGGTGAAGATGCGGCACTCGGCGTCCGGGATGCGCTGACGCGCCAGGATCGCCTGCTTGGTGGCGTACATGCAGCAGATCGACGAGCAGTACGGAT
>CAZMVJ010000224.1:0-3874 GCA_964569445.1 uncultured Anaerolineaceae bacterium
CCCTCCGGGATCCTCTACAGGATGCCCCCTCCGGGGTGCGATGCGCGACGAAGCGCGATGCGCAGCGACATTCGCGGGGGTGACGGACGGTTTCCTTGGAAGGTCTAGGCCGACTTCGTCATCTCTCCAAAGGCGGTCAGAATGCGCGCCGTGTGGCGGACGCCGCTGACGAAGTTGTCGATGACCAGGTTCTCGTTCGGTGCGTGGACCTGGTTCCCGGGATAGCCTACGCCGGCGGTCGCCACCGGAATTCCCAGATCCTGGACGAACAGGTAGTTCGGCCCGGATCCGCCGGACATCGGGACGATCAACTGCGGACGGCCGTAGACGTCTTGCGCCGTGCGCACGACCATCTGAAGGAACGGGTCTTCGGGATCGGTGCGGGCCGGTGGCTCGCTGCCCAGGTCCTCGATCTGGACGTCGGCGAACCCGTGGGCGTCCAGGTGGGCCCGCAGCTGGTGCAGGACGTCCTCGGGAGTCATGTCCGGGATCAGCCGGAAATCGACTTTGGCCGAGGCGCGGGCCGGCAGGACCGTCTTGCACCCGGGCCCCTGGTAGCCGGAGGTAAGGCCGCAGATGGTGCAGGTCGGCGTGAAGATCTCCTCGCGCGCCAGTTCGACGCCGCCGGTCAACCCCTTGATGAACGCCTTGAGCCCATAGCGGGTCAGCATGTCCTGAGCCTCGTCCGGAAGTTGCGCCAGCAGCTCGAGGTCGAGCTTCGTGGGAGGGCGGACTTTGTCGTAGAAGCCGGGCAGAAGGATCTGCTCGTCGGGACCCTTCAGAGACGCCAGCGCCCAAACCAGGCGCCAGGCGGCGTTGGGGAAGATCGAGCCGCCCAGCCCGGAATGGGCGTCGAGCGTCCCCGTCTCCACCGACAGCTCGACATAGGCGATCCCGCGCAGCCCGGCATACTGGATCGGCGTCCCTTCCTCGTTCACCCCGCCGAATTCCCACAGGCAGCCTTCGGCGGCCAGAAGCTCCTTGTGCGATCGGACGAACGTCTGCAGGTTGGCGCTGCTCGTCTCCTCTTCCCCCTCGATGACGAACTTGATCGTGCAGGGAAGTTCGCCGTCGGCTTCGAGCAGCGCGTCGATGGCCGCCAGGCGGCAGGCGATGTGGCCTTTATCGTCGCTGACGCCGCGGGCGTACATCTTTCCGTCGCGAATCGTCGGCTGGAAGGGGGGCGAAAGCCAAAGCTCGAGCGGCTCGGGAGGCTGAACGTCGTAGTGGTTGTAGAAAAGCATGCGCCGATCGGACTTTCCCCGCCGCTCTCCGAAGATGACCGGATGGCCGGGGGTGGCGATCTTCTGCACCGTGAAGCCGCGCGCCTGGAGCATCTCTCCGACCAGCGCGGCGCATTCGGCGATGCCCTGACCGCTGGCCGAGACGCTCGGCTGCGAGCAAAGGCGGGAGAGGTCGGCGAGCGAAGCCTCCAGACGGCGAGTGATGATTCCGTCAACGGCGGTGATGTCGGTCATGGTGGCGCCTCCAGCGGTTCGGTAGGGGCGAAGCATCCCGGCCGGCTAGAACGATTCGGAGGGACATCTCGGGATGCTTCGCCCCTACTATAATCTAGCGCCGAGGGTTGCCATGCGCCTGTATGACATCACCGTCGCGATCGAGAATGGGATGCCGGTCTGGCCCGGCGATCCCGCCGTGCGGCTCGAGCAAGTGTCATCAATCGCCCAGGGGGCCAACGCCAACGTCTCGTCGCTGGCGTGCGGCGTGCACGTCGGGACGCACGTCGACGCCCCCCACCACTTCCTCGATGGTGCGTCGACCGTCGAGGCGCTCCCGCTCGACGTCCTGCTGGGCATAGCCTACGTTGCCGACCTGCGCCGCGCCGCAGTGGTCGATGCCGCCGCTCTCGAGCTAGCTCGCATCCCGCCTCGCACGGCGCGCCTGCTCTTGCGGACGCGTAACTCGGACTATTGGAAGCGGGGGGAACGAGCGTTTCAAAAGGACTTCGTCGCTATCGATGCCGGCGGCGCCGAGTGGCTGGTGCGGCGCAAGATCAGGCTCATCGCCGTCGATTATCTTTCGGTGGCCCCGTACGGCAATAGCCGCCCGACGCATCAGATCCTGTTGTCGGCCGGTGTCGTCGTCGTGGAAGGCGTGGACCTGAGTCGTGTCCCTCCGGGATCGTACACGCTGTATTGTCTGCCGATGAAGCTCGTCGGCAGCGACGGGGCGCCAGCGCGCGCCGTTTTGGCCAAGGCCTAGCAGATTGCGGAAAGACGGTGACCGCCGTCCACCCCCCAGACCTCCTACCCGTGCGAAGCCGCCCGTAGCGTAGCGGAGGGCCTCTCCGCCATGTGCCTGCGGATCTTCGTCCCGCAGTCCGCGGAGAGGGGGTAGGGGGTGGGCCGGAAGCGGGTTTTTCCGCAGCCTCCTAGCGGCCTAGAGAGGACGTCGAAGTCGATGAGCGACACCGTTATGGTGGTCCTGGTCGTTCTGGGAGTGGCCTTGATCGCCGCCGGTCTGCTTCTCACCTGGCGTCGATCCTCAGTCCGTCCCGCCGTCCGGGTCGCCGCCCCGGACCGCGCGCGGCCGATCTCCATCGGAGACGAACTTCAGGCGGAGCCGATAAGCGAAGCGGTTGAAGATCTCGTCAACCAGCGGCTGGCATCCCTCCCGGGATTGGCCGGGACGCGGGTTGACTTCGGCACGGCGGCCGACGGTTCGCTGGAGATCTGGATCGGCGAGCAGCGGTACACGTCGGTCGACGAGATCCGCGATCCGCGCATCCGTCAGGCGGTCGCGGACGCCGTCGCCTCGTACAACAAGTAGCCGTCCATGTCCGGCCATCGCCTCAACCTGGCAGGAGTCTTCCCCCCCATCCCCACGCCGTTCGGCCCCGGGGGAGAGATCCTCTATGAGCACCTGGCGGATAACCTGAGCCTCTGGGGGCAAGAGCCGATGGCGGGCTTCGTCGTCGGAGGGTCGAACGGCGAGTTCCCGCTGCTTTCCGAGGAAGAACGCGTGGAGGTGGTCCGCCAGGTGCGGCGGCGCGCTGCTCCGGGTCGGCTGGTGATCGCCGGTTCCGGGAGGGAATCCACCCCCGCCACGATTTCCCTCGGGGAAGCGATGGCGGACGCCGGGGCCGACGCGCTAATCGTCGTCCCGCCCTTCTACTACAAAGCCCGGATGACCGCCGCCGCCCTGACGGCGCACTACACCGCCGTCGCCGATCGTTCGCCCGTCCCGGTCGTGATCTACAACGTGCCGGCCCATACCGGGTTGGACCTGCCGGCCGAAGTCGTTATCGAGCTCTCGCACCACCCGAATATCGTCGGCATCAAAGACAGCGGCGGAGATGTGGTGAAGCTGGCGCGCATGGCGGCCGAATCGGCAGCCGGTTTCCAGGTGTTGGCCGGGTCGGCGGGCTTCTTCCTCCCGGCGCTTGCCGTGGGGGCGGTTGGCGCGGTAGCGGCGCTGGCCAACATCGCCGCCGGCGAGCTGAACGACCTGCTGCTCAGGTTCCACGCCGGCGATGTGGAGGGGGCGAGGCAAATCCAGGCCCGCCTGGTGGACGCCAACGCCGCCGTGACCTCGCGGTTCGGCGTTCCCGGCCTCAAATGCGCCATGGACCTGACCGGCCGCTATGGTGGACCGCCGCGCTTACCGCTGCTTCCGTTGAGCGGTGACGAATGTGATCAAGTGCGCGCATCGCTCGAACGTGCAGGCATCGCCATGGGCGGACCCCACCGATCGTTTGGGTAGTCCCCGGCTTTAGCCGGGGTATCGCCGGCGCCAAGACGGACCCGGGCTAAAGCCCGGGACTACCTCACATGCGAAAGGTCCCTTGTCCGGCGAGTGTAGGGGCGAAGCACACCTGCCCTGGCGGGCGGTGCCAGGGTGCTTCGCCCCTACG
>CAZMVJ010000225.1:0-3820 GCA_964569445.1 uncultured Anaerolineaceae bacterium
GACGACGCGCACGATGCGGGTCAGGCTCTTTCCGCCCGGCAGCGCCGCCTTGCCCTTGTAGGTCAGCAGGAACTGGCTGGCGTCGCCGCCGGGTTGAGCGCGGACCGTCGGCGAGACGCCGTCCATCTCCGGGAAGGTCCGGATGACCTGGCGCGAGACCTTCTGGATCGTGCCCTTCTCCATTTCAACCTCCGCTGCTGCCGAGGAACGTGCGGCGGCGCAGGAAGGCCGGCAGGTCGAGGTTCTGTTCGGCCTGCGGCGCGGTGTGGACGACGGAAACGTCCTCGGCCTCGCCCGCCGGGGCAGTCTCGACGGCCCGGCCGCCGATCCCGGTGACGATGAGAATCGCCTGGGCGCGGCCGCTCATGCCGGGTTCGGTTGTGGCGCCGAAGATCAGGTCGATGTCGGGCGAGAACGACTGGCGCAGGTCTTCGATCGCCTCGCCGATGTCGAAGAGAGTCAGGTCGTCGCCGCCGGTGAAATGCACCAGGAGACCACTGGCCTGTTCCAGGCTGTCGACTTCGAGCAGCGGATGACGCAGCGCCTGTCGGATCGCGGTGTGGGCCATGCGGTGGCCCTCGCCGATGCCGATGGCCATCAGAGCGCCGCCGCCGCGCTGCATCAGCTCGCGGACGTGGGCGAAGTCGACGTTGATCAGCCCGGCGCGCGTGACCAGCTCGGAGATGCCCTGCACCCCTTGGCGCAGGACGTCGTCCGCCAGGCGGAAGGCGACTTCCAGGCTGAGTTCGCGCGGGACGATCTTGAGCAGCCGGTCGTTGGGGACGGTGATCAAGGTGTGGGTGTGCGGTTGCAGCAGGCGGATGCCCTCCGCCGCGTTGCGCATGCGCCGCGTCATCTCGAAGCCGAAGGGCATCGTGACGATGGCGATGACGACGGCGCCGATCTCGCGGGCGATCTCCGCCGCCACGGCGGCGGCGCCGGACCCCGTCCCGCCGCCCAAGCCGGCGGTGATGAAGACCATATCGGCGCCGGAGAGGGCGCCCGCCAGTTCGCGGCTGCTTTCCATCGCGGCGGCGGCGCCGATCTTGGGATCGCCGCCGGCCCCCAGGCCGCGGGTCACGCGCGGGCCGAGCTGGATGCGCACCGGCGCCAGCGACGAAGACAGCGCCTGGGCGTCGGTATTGGCGGCGATGAAGTCGACCCCATCCAGGCCGAGCTCGATCATCCGGTTGATGGCGTTCTGTCCGCCGCCGCCGAGGCCGATGATCTTCACCACGGCCGTCCCGACCTGAGCCGGGGCAGGCGCATGGATGGTCTGTGCCAGCATGTTGTCGGTCATCATCGTCTCCTTAAGCCCTGGCGGCCGCCGCGAAGGTGATCGGGTCGAGATGCTCGACCCGGCAGCCGACGCGTTCCAGTTGGGCCGCAGTCTGTTCGTCCATCGATTCGCGCGAACCGAGGATCGTCACGCGCTCGGCCAGCCGGGCTTCGACCGTCGAGCAGCCGACGGCGCCCGCCGTGCGCACGGCCACCTGTCCGGCCAACGCCCACAGTACCGGATCGCTCGTGCCGGGCGGCAGCAGAATGTAGTGCGCCAGGGACTTCGGCCGCTGCGTCTTGGCCGCCGCCAACAAGGCGCCGCGCACCATGTCGACGTCGCGGTTCGGGCGATCGGGCGAGACGTACCAGGCGGCGTACGCTTCCGGCGAAGTCGGCGAAGCCGTCAGCAAGAAGAAGGCGAAGGCCTGCAGGTTCTCCGGAGCTTCCGGCCCCGTGATCCAGCGCGCCACGCCGGCGTTCTGTTCGAAGGAAGAGCCATCGTCGTTCGCCGTGCGAGCGGGAAGCGACCCGCCTCCAACGACGTAGATCGGCATGGACTTGCCGACGGAGGCCTGGCCGATGGCCGAGTACCACTCGGGCAGCCGAAGCCCGCGCTGATCTTGCGAGCCGTCGGGGGTGTGATACGGGCGGCTCTCCGGCCAGGCCTGCGGGCCGCCGGCGCCCCAATCGAGCGCTCGCCCGAAGGTCCATGCATACGCCGCCAGCGCCAGGCGGTCCAGCAGCGACTCCTGGCCGCGCCGAGCCAGCCCGCGCAGGATGCCCTCCAGGAAAGCGGTATCCCAGTAGTCTCCACCTGGATCGAGCGGCGAGACCATCGGGACCATCCCCAAGTCGGCCTGGAGATTCCAGAACGGGAGGGCACGGTCGATGAACCGTTCGACGATGCCGACGCGGCTCCACTCGGAAGATTCCCAGCTGCACCGCAGATTCGGCTTGTCGAAGAAAACGACGTGACGGACCCCCCAGGCGGCATAGGCCCGCAGCAGAGGTTCGACATCAGTGGGACTCAGAGCGCCGACCTGAGCCGGCAAGTGGACGATTGGTTCGACCCCTTCGTCCAACAGCCCGCGCAGGAACTCTTCGGGAACCGACCGGGCCGCTGAAGCTCGAAGGACGAGCCAGCCGGCGCCGAAGGACCGGAGGACAGGCAGCCAGGCCGCCAGATCGGTCGGGGAGTAATGCCGGTCATCGGGGTAGTACTGGAAGCCGAGACGAGAAGTAGTGAGCAACATCGGATGCCCTTGTGGGCTCCTTGTTGCAAGAGGCGTGCCGAAGGCGACAGTCGGGATGAGCTGAGAGCGCTAAAACGGTAGGGGCACGGCATGCCGTGCCCCTACAAAGACGCCGGAGAGTGCAGCACCTACCGGGATACAGCCAGCTTCAGCACCTTCCCGGTGGAGTCCAGCGTCAGCCGGGCGAAGTGGACATGGTTGCGTCCGCCGTCCGGGATGTGCTTGGAAAGCGTCACGACGACCGTCTGTTGCCCCTCGGTCGGAGCGGACTTCATCCCGAGCTGAGAGCACGGGCAAAGGTGGTCGCTCCCCTCACAGCCACAATGCTGCGAATGGACCTGGGCCTTGGCGTCGGCCAGCCCAGGCAAATACTGCGACACGATCGTCTTGACCCGGTCGAAAGTCTCCGGCTGCAGCTCGTCCACTGGGATATTGGCGGCGCCCAGGGCGCAGGCCACCTTCATATCCTTGGGACGGCGACTCGGCCGGGAAGGGGCCTTGGGCGCGGTGCCGTGGGGCAGCGGCTGTGCGACGTAGAGCGGGTCACCATACAGGACAAACGAAATCAGCGTCTTCTGATCCTCGCCGTCGAGGAAACCCTGCCGGCGCTGCATCTCCGCCGCCAGGCTGAGCTTCGCCCGCCGCAGCGCCTCGCCGACCGGCAGTCCTTGGTTGAGTTGATCCCAGAAATAGCGGCCGAGCAGGTCGGCAGCGATCAGCGGCGGGGTGACCGATCCGTACGAAATCTCGGTCGACCCGACGACGGCGTGCGTCCCCGAGGCCAGGAACTTGAGCGCGATGGCGTCTTCCGAGGTGCGCTTGACGACGTGGGCGCCATAGCAGGCCTCGCTGAACACGACCTTGGGCGCTCGCCCGCCGTTGACGATATCCTGCGGCCGCAGCGCGACGGGGAACTCGGTGTCGGCTTCCTTGTCACGCAGCGGATCGCGGTGGCCGAACCACTCCGGGCCGTCCTCGATGCCGTGCAGGTTGTAGTAGGAAAGCGTGGCCGGGCGGGCGGCCAGGGCCGGCATCGCTCCGGCCTGGGCCGGCGGCGAGGTCAGCATCGCCTGCGGGTCGCCAATGGCGCGGAAGACGGCCATCGAGGCCTTGCGCCAGATGCTGGCGGAATAGCCGAGGGCGCGCGGCCGCGCGCCGAAGATCCGGCTGAAGCGACGGCGCAGCCAGGCGCGTAGTCGCTCGACGGGGGTCGCCGCCCGATTGGCGAAGGCATGGCCGACGGCGGCCTCGCGCAGGATGCGGACGAGGACGTCGGCATCATCCTC
>CAZMVJ010000226.1:0-3770 GCA_964569445.1 uncultured Anaerolineaceae bacterium
TTCGCACCTTCCTCGAACACAATCAGAATTCGGCCAAGACAGCCAAGCTTCTCTTTGTCCACTACAACACCCTGCGCTACCGGATCACCCGGGCCAAAGAGATCCTTGGCGATTTCTCGGAGAATCCTCAGCAGCGCCTGGAGATCGAATTGGCCCTGCAGCTCTATCCACTGATTGGACGGTTTCCGCCGGCGGAGCGCCCGCGCTAGTGTCCCGTCTCAGAGACATGTGCACAGATTCCGCCTGGCAGGCTTCAGATCCCCAAGTCCACGGGCATCGCCGTCCCGTGGGGTATCAGTCCGGATGAGCCCAGCCAAGGCCTCCAGGGATGGCAGTAGTCCTGTAAAGTCCGAATGAGTTCGCCATCGGACTTCTGAGACGGGACACTGAGCCGGGCTGCTCCAACAACGGCGACAAACCTCGTCCGCTTCCAGCCCTCGCTCCGCAACCAGATCGCCCCAAGCGGGTTGTCGATTTCACACAAAAGACCACGCCCAAGGTGGTGAGTTTTGATATTCCATCTACCCAGGCTGATTGCTAGAATTCTCACAAAGGTCCCAGACCTCGACGCGGATCGGGAGGTCAGCCGTCGGTGTCGAAATGAATGCCGCCTCCAGCGGGGTATCTCCGACGGGAGATGGTCCTCTCCTACGGGTGCGGGGATTGACCAAGCACTTCCCCGGCGTCCTGGCCAACGACTCGATTTCGTTCGATGTCTTCCCGGGCGAAGTCCATGCGCTGTTGGGGGAGAACGGGGCCGGTAAGAGCACGTTGGTCAAATGCATCTATGGGTACTACCGACGAGACGCCGGCGAGATTTTCGTCGATGGGTCTGCGGCGGACCTCCGCACACCGCAAGAGGCGCGCCGGCGCCGCATCGGCATGGTTTTCCAGAACCTGACGCTCATCCCGGCGTTGACTGTCGTCGAGAACGTTGCCCTCTTCCTGCCCGATCTTCCGATCGTGATGGACCTGCCGGCGATCGCCGGCGAACTCGAAGCCTTGGGAGACCGCTACCACCTGCGAGTCGACCCGTGGGCGCACGTCCAGGATCTTTCGATCGGCCAACAGCAAAAGGCGGAACTGCTCAAGCTCCTCCTGGCGCAGGCCCGCATTCTCATTCTGGACGAGCCAACGCGAGTGCTGGCGCCGCACGAGGTCGAGGGGTTGTTCCAGGTCCTGGCGCACCTCGCCGCCGATGGTCTGGCCGTCATCTTCATTACCCACAAGCTGAACGAAGTCCTGCAAGGCGCGAACCGGATTACGGTGCTGCGCCAGGGGCGAGTGGCGGGGCGGCTGTCCCGTGCCGAGGCGACCGAAGACAAGCTGGTGCGCCTGATGTTCGAGAGGGACTTCTCAAGCCTCTCGGTCGATCGTCCGGCGATTCGCCCCCCGGCCGATCGACCGATCCTGGAGCTGCGCGGCGTGGCGACGGAGGCGCACGGAGCGACGATCGCCCTGCGTCAAATTGACCTGAAGATTCATCCGGGTGAAATCGTCGGCGTCGCCGGCGTGTCCGGGAACGGCCAGCGCGAGCTGGGGGACGTGATCCTGGGTGACCTGGCCTGTGCCAGAGGGAGCAAGTGGCTCTACGGGAAGGATGTCACCCACGCCGCCATCGGTGAGATGCGGCGCGACGGCGTCGGGTTCATCCCGGAAGACCCGCTGACGATGGCTGCCGTCCCGATGCTGAGCGTCTTGGAGAACATCGCCGTCACCCGAACGGACCGCTATGCCCGTGACGGGGGATTGCGGATGGACTGGCGGGCGGTCCGCCTCGACGCCGAAGATGCCATGCAGCAGCTCGGTTTCTCCTTCTCGCTCGCTGGGCCGGCCCGGTCGTTGTCCGGCGGGAACCTGCAGCGCATGGTCATTGTGCGGGAGCTCTCTCACGATCCACAGTTGATCATCGCCTCCTACATTACGCGCGGGCTCGATGCGCAGAGCGCGCGCGCCGCGCAGCGGGCGTTGCTCCAGGCCCGCGCGCGGGGTGCGGCTGTGCTGCTCATCTCGGAAGACCTGGAGGAGATCTTCCTGCTCAGCGACCGGCTGGTGGTCCTCTACGGAGGCCGGATCGTGGGTCGATTCAGACCTGAAGAGACCGGAGCGGTCGCGGTCGGACGGCTCATGACCGGATCACAGGGCGAGAATGGCCGAGCCGACTGACCGCCGGGCGACAGCCGGCCTGCGCCGGATCTTGAACGGAGGGCTTCGATACACGGCGATGGCGGCCCTGGCGTTCGTTCTCTTTGGGGTCATCCTGCGGCTCGCCGGCAAGGATCCTCTCCAAGCCTACCGAGACATCTTCACCTCCACGTTGGGCAGCGCCTACGGGATTTCCGAGGTCTTCGTGACGATGACCCCTCTGCTTCTGACGGCACTGGCGGTGGCGCTGCCGTCTCGCTTGGGCCTGATCAACGTCGGTGGCGAGGGCCAACTCTACATGGGCGCCTTGTTGGCGACCTGGGCGGCGCTGCGCTTCAGCCATCTGCCGAGTTGGCTGCTGTTGCCGATGATGATCGTTCTGGGGATGATCGGCGGCGGCCTGTGGGCGGTCCCGGCCGGCTATTTGCGGGCCAAAGGCATCGTCAACGAGACCATCACCACCTTGCTCTTGAACGTCGTGGCGCCGTCGATCGTGGCTTTCTTCGTCTTCGGCTTCTGGCATTCTCCGATGGATACCAACAAGACGCCGAACTTCGTCCCCGCCGCCCGCCTGCCAACGCTGTTTGGAACGCGGGTCGACCTGAGTCTGGTTATCGGCGTCGGATTGCTGGCGCTGTTCTGGTTCGTCATGACGCGCACTCGCTGGGGGCTGGAGATGCGGTCGATCGGCGGCAACCCGTGGGCTTCGCGGCGAAACGGGATTCCGGTCCAGCGCTACATCGTCGGCGTCATGGTTGTGGCCGGCGGACTCGCCGGCCTGGCGGGAATGGCGCAGGTCTCCGGCTACTACGGGGTTCTGCTGGCGAACTTCTCCCGCGGGCTAGGTTACATGGGTTTCCTGGTGAGCTGGCTGGCAGGCGGCAGCCCGCTCGGCATCCTGGTGACGTCGTTCGTCGTGGCCGTCATCTTGACGGGCGGGAACCTGCTGCAGCTGACACGCGACGTGCCGTATTCGGTCATCAATATTCTCCTGGCGATGACCCTTTTTGTGGTGCTGGCGCGACCTCGATTCCAGCGCCGAAGGAAAACCGTATGACTCCGCTCGCCCTCCTGGGGGTCATTTCCAGCGCCATTTTCTCGGGTACCTCGCTGCTCTACACCACCCTGGGTGAGATCGTGGGGGAGCGCTCGGGGATCGTCAACCTCGGCCTGGAGGGCGTGCTGCTGGTGAGCGCTGCTTCCGGCTTTGCAGCGAGTGCGGTATCGGGAAACCCCTACGTCGGCGTTCTCGTGGCCATGCTCGCCGGCGGGTTAATGAACCTAGTCCTCGGTTATCTGGTCGTCACGCGCAAGGCCAACCAGCTGGCGAGCGGATTGGCGCTGATGTTCTTCGGCTTCGGCCTCAGCGCCTGGATCGGCCGGGATTATGTCGGCGCCAAGATCGTCGGGCTGCCGCGCCTCTCGTTGCCGGGTCTCTCCAACCTGCCCATTCTGTACGGTTCCCTGCTGAGCTTCGATCCGCTGATCTACCTCGTCCTGCCCACGGCTGTTCTGGTATGGTGGGTCCTTTTCCGGACTCGCTGGGGGCTCAGCCTGCGCGCCGTCGGCGAGGCGCCGGATACGGCCTTCGCCGCCGGGAGGAACCCCGGCCGGATTCGCTATCG
>CAZMVJ010000227.1:0-3759 GCA_964569445.1 uncultured Anaerolineaceae bacterium
AGCCAAACTCGGCGCCGCCCTGAATGTTGGTGGCGAAGTTGCCGGGGTCAATGTAGGCCACGCAGGCGACGAAGGCCGGCCCGAGGAAAGGCAACAGGCGCGGAAGGAACCCCTTCCGGCCTTTCCCCTCCAGCACCAGATGCGCCGAGTTGACGGTCGTCACATCGCCCGGTTTGACGACGTGTACGGCAGAGCCGGAGAGCTGCTTGAGGGCATCTTTCGATGGCTTCCGGCTTCTACCCTTTGAGTGCATTGCGGATCCTTCGTTATCCGGTGCGCGGGGCAACTTGTCGCCACGGCAACGCGATCTGCCAGCCGCCCTCACCGCCCACCCGGATGTTGCGCCGCTCGAATCGCCTCCCGCCAGCACGGCGACCAGCAGGGCGAAGCCCAGCAGTCCAACAAACAGGTTCCAGGGACTCGGTTTCGGCGGCTGTCAGGCGGTGCTCCTGGCGCTCCGCCAGCTCGTGCCACTCGGACTCGGCGAGCCCGGCATCGTCCGCCACGTGGCGCTCCCACAAACGGAGGGCGCGGATGATGCGCGCGCCCTCCGCGCGCCCCTGTGGGGTCAGGTGGATTTCCTCGCCGGTCAGGAGGAGAAACGGCTCAGGCACCGACGACCTCCAACTTCCGGCGGCGAGAACCAGAGGCCTGGATCGCGTCGGGGGTGACGAAGACCTGGCGGGCCAGGTCGGGACCGACGGACCTTTCGACGCCCTCGACGCGGACGCGCAACGATCCGCCGTAGGGGTCGGTCTCGAGCAGGGTCACGTGCGCCGACGGGAGCAGTCCCAACTCAGCGGCATGGCGGAGGAGAGCCGGATCCCCGTCATGAACCCGGGAGACACGCGCCGCCTGGCCGATGGCGAGACTGGAAAGGCTGCTCGGTCGGGCGGCCGGCAGGCTGCCGTCTTTGGCCGGTATGGGATCGCCGTGGGGATCGATCTGCGGATCGCCGAGCCGCGCCGCCAGACGGTCCTCGAAGTCCTCGCTGATGGCGTGTTCCAGACGGTCGGCCTCGGCGTGGACCTCGTCCCAGGTGTAGCCCAGGGTTTCCACCAAGAAGACCTCGAGCAAGCGATGATGCCGGACGATCTCCAGTGCGATTCGCTCGCCACGCCGAGTGAGATGAGCCCCCTGGTAGGGGACATGACGCACGAGCTTGAGCTCGGCCAGCTTCTTGAGCATGCCGGTGACGCTGGCCGGTCGGACGCCGAGCGCCTGGGCGATGGCGCTGGTCGCGGCGCCGCCCGGCCGGCCCTCGAGCAGGTAAATCGTCTTGAGGTAATCCTGCATCTGGGGGCTCAGCTTTTCCATTTGGAACTCCGAAGACGTAGTTTAGGCTTACCTAAATCATACTTGGGTTCGCCGGCGATGTCCAGGGGACGCTCAGGGGGTTTTCCCAGTTCGGGGAGACAGCTCCGGCGCGGTCTTTCCGCCGGACGCACATCGGCTGTAGTGTTTGTAGGGGCACGGCATGCCGTGCCCCTACGCTGTCAAGAAGGTGTGAACGCCGGTCTCGCCGGCTTCCCGGACTATAATGCTCCGGTTGCACTAGACGTGGAGACACAGCGCGCCTCTGCCGTCCAGCTGCGGATCGATTGGGGGATCGTCGCCCGCCACGTCCTGAGGTCGCGCCTGCTGGACGACGTGGAGGAGGCCGAGCTGGCGCCCGCCGGCGAAGTCCCCTACCAGTTCTCCGCCCGAGGTCACGAGCTGGCCCAGGTCCTGCTCGCCCAACATCTCACCCATCCTCACGACGCGGCCACGGTCTACTACCGCTCCCGGCCCTTCCTATTGGCCTGCGGCCTGACCCCGACCGAGGCCCTGGCGGCCGGGATGGGACGCACCGGCAGCCCGTCGGAAGGACGGGACGTCGGCGTCGTCTTCTCGATGCCTCCGCGCGACGACCCCTCCGGGTTCCCCTCCGGGATGCGAAGCGCGATGCGAAGCGCTAGACCGACGGTCCTTCCCGCCTCGGGCGACGTCGGGGCGCAGTACACCCCGGCCGCCGGTTGGGCCCAGGCGATTACCTATCGAACGCGGGTCCTCGGCGAGTCGGCGTGGTTGGGCGCGCTGGCGGTGGCGCTGGGCGGCGACGGCTCAGTGGCGACCAACGGCTTCTGGTCGGCGCTGACCATCGCCACGACCCTGCGTTTGCCGCTGCTTTTCTTCATCGAGGACAACGCCTACGGCCTGTCGGTGCCCAGCATTCTCCAGACTCCCGGCGGCGATATCGCTCGCAACCTGGAATCGTTCGATGGACTGCTGGTGCTCAGTGGATCCGGCAGCGAACCGGAGGCTGCCGCGGCTTTGATCGGCCGCGCCGTCGAGCACGTCCGCACCGATGGACCCTGTCTGCTTCGCCTGACGGTGCCGCGCCTCTCCGGGCATACCTTCGTCGACAACCAGGCCTACAAATCCACGGCCGAACGGGAAGGCGAGGCGCGCCGCGATCCGCTGCCGGCGTTGGCCGAGCATCTCCCGCCGGACGTCTGGCAGTCGCTGCAAAGCCAGGCGGCCGACGAGGTGCGGGGCGCCGTCGAGATGGCACGCGCCCTGCCTGTTCCCGTGGGGGATGCGACGCGCCATTTGTTCTTCGAGGGGCGCCTGCAGCAAGTGGGCGGGTCCGCCTCGGAAGGGCCGCCGCGCCAGGCGGCAGACACCCTCCCGCCGGCGAGGGACCCGACGCGCCGCCTTAACTTGATCGAGGCTGTCCGCCTGGTCCTGGAGGAAGAGCTGGCTGCCAACCCGCGCTGCCTGGTTTTCGGCGAAGACGTCGGCGTCAAGGGTGGGGTCCACGGCGCCACCGCCGGGATGCAGGCCAAGTTCGGCGCCGGTCGCGTCTTCGACACTTCACTTTCGGAAGAGGGCATCATCGGCCGCGCCATCGGGATGGCGCTGGCCGGCCTGCTGCCCGTCCCCGAGATCCAGTTCCGCAAGTACGCCGATCCGGCGACCGAGTCGATCAACGATGCCGGCACGCTGCGCTGGCGCACCGCCGGCAAGTTCGCCGCGCCGATGGTGGTCCGCATCCCCGTCGGCCATGGCAAGCGGATCGGCGATCCCTGGCATTCGGTCACCGGCGAGGCGATCTTCGCCCATACGCTTGGCTGGCGTCTGGCGTTTCCGTCGAACGCCGCCGACGCTGCCGGACTGCTGCGCAGCGCGCTGCGCGGGCAGGACCCGGTGATGTTCTTCGAGCATCGGGCGCTGCTCGATGCGCCGGACGCCCGCCGCCCCGATCCCGGTCCCGGGCACACCCTTCCCTTCGGCCAGGCCGCTCTCCTGACGGATGGGGATTCGCTGACGCTGATCACCTGGGGAGCGATGGTCTACCCGGCGTTGGCGGCGGCGGCGCGCCATCCCGGCCGGGTGGAAGTTCTCGATCTGCGCACGATCGTGCCGTGGGATCGGGAGGCGGTGTTGACCTCGGTGCGCAGGACCGGGCGGTGCCTCGTCGTCCATGAGGACACGCTCACCGGCGGCTTCGCCGGCGAGATCCTGGCGGTCGTGACGGCCGAAGCCTTCACCGCCCTCGATGCGCCGCCGCGGCGCCTGACGATGCCGGATTGCCCCACACCCTACTCCGCCGAGCTGATGGCGGAGGTCCTGCCGAACGCCGAGTCGATCGACGCCGCCATCGCCGAGCTGCTGGCCTTCTGAGCGCGGTGGGCAGTGGTCACTGGGGAAACCGTCATTACGAGGCGCCCTGAGCCCCTCGGCTCAGCTCGGGGCAGGCTCCGTCGAAGGGCGCCG
>CAZMVJ010000228.1:0-3720 GCA_964569445.1 uncultured Anaerolineaceae bacterium
GCCGAGGGGTTCCTGATCAGTGAGGCGGTGAGGGGGGAGGGCGGTCGGCTGCTCAGCCCCGACGGGCGGCCCTTCATGGAAGAGCATGCCCCCGAGTGGAAAGACCTCGCCCCGCGCGATATCGTCGCCCGTGCCATCGTTCTTGAAATGGAAACCCACGGCTATTCCCATGTGATGCTCGATTTGGCGTCATCGATGTCGCCCGAGGCGATCCAGGCGCGCTTTCCTTCCATCTACCAGCGCTGCCTGCAAGCAGGCTTTGACCTCTCGCACGAACCCGTCCCGGTCGTCCCGGCGGCGCATTACTTTTGCGGCGGCGTGCTCGTTGATGAGTGGGGCCGCTCGAGCGTCCAGAATCTGTACGCCATCGGCGAGGTCAGCTGCACCGGAGTGCACGGCGCCAACCGCCTGGCATCCACGTCGCTCCTGGAGGGGTTGGTTTGGGGAAGTCGGGCCGCTCAGCACCTGGAGGACGGGTTCCTTCGCGGGGAGATGGATCGACCGCCTCCGGCGGAGGCGATCCCTCGCTGGGACGAGACCGGCCTGGTGGCTGAGCCGGACCCGACGCTGATCCAGGGGGACATGCAGACCATCCAGAGCATCATGTGGAACTACGTCGGGCTGGTGCGCAGCCCGGAAGGTCTGTCCAGGGCGATCCGCGAGTTGCGACACCTGTTGAACGAGATCGAGACCTTCTACCGGGCGACGAAGTTGAGCGATGGCCTTATCGGCCTGCGCAACGCGGTGGAAGCCGCCCTGATCGTGGCTGAGGCAGCCCGTCACAATCGCCAGAGTCGTGGTTGCCATTACCGGCGAGACGCCACCCAGGAGAAGGGGGATCGGCTGATCTGATCCTCGGCGCAGCACCCACGGCGCACATGTCAACCCTTTCCTAGGATATGGCGGACCCCCCGGCCTCACTCTCCGCGCGCCGGGCGTACAGCCGACCAGGGTCATCCGTATAGTAGTTCCGAGCCTTCGATATCAGGCCCCATGATGCCGGTCCTTTCTCACCCCCACCCTCCCCTCCCCCTCGGCGGGATCGGTGCCTCGAAGCCGAAGGACCTTTGCCGAGGGGGGAGGTTTTCCTTGAGGAGGAAGGGGGCGGCTTTGCCGCCCCCTTCCTCCTCGAATCTCCTCCCCCTCCCCGCCACGAGCACCACCGAAGGAATCCGAGCTGGACGGGGAGGGGGTAGGGGGTGGGGTCTAGGCCGCCAGGCAATGCCCTCACTCCCCTCGCGGCGCGTCGTATAGCTTGCCGGGCTCATCTGGGTAATAGTGATAGACCGGCAGGTCCGGGAAGAGCGCCGCCGCGCGGGCATCGATCTCCGGCCCGCGTTCGTAGATCAGCGTCAGCTCGCTCTCGAGGAAGGGCGGCGTCAGCGTCAGCAGATTGCCATATCCATGCCAGTAGGGATTGCGGTGCACGATCACCACCGCCGCGCCCGGGTCAACCTCCTGGAAAGCCACCATCGCCGATCGGCTGATTCCGAACAGGCCTCGCAGTCCGCCAAGACGAACCGGCAGATACAGGCTGATGTTCACCAACAACAACGTCGCGGCGATCGCGGCAGCGGTCAGACGCCGGACGCGCCCGCCGCGTGCGCCGGCCTGCGCCCAGCCTCCCGCCCAGACCATCCCGGCGGCGCTGATCGAAGCCAGCATGGGAAGCGCTTCGACAAAGTAACGTGGCCCGAGAAGCCACGAGCCGACCCAGTAGGCCATATACACGACGACCAGCGCTGGAAAGATCGCCAGCGCCAGCCAAGCATCCAGCCGGCGCCGCAAGCTCCATAGGCCGAGGGGGAGGAAGGTCCAGGAGATGAACGGCCATCCAAACAGGTCGTGCTGCCAGGCAAACAGGCTCAGGCGCGTGTTGACCCACCCCTGCCGCAGCGTGTGGCCCGTCTCCAGAGGCCCGACGCCCTTCCCGAATCCCATTCGGTCGTAGGGCCACCACAGCGTGTATGGATTGCGCCAGGCATCTCCCGTCAATGTCCATTGCCACAGGGGGAGGATCGCCCCCACGACCACGGTCAACGCCGCGATCCCGGAGAGATCGCCAAGGAATCGGCCCCTGAACCGGAAGAGAAGGTAGAGCGCATGCAGAGCAAAGGGAAACGCGACGGCGATCGCCGTCACAGGCCGTGTGAGAACCAGGAGACCCAGGCACGAACCGGCGACGGCAATACGCAGCCGGCGCGCCCGGCCGGGGGCGACGATCCTCGTCGTCGGCAGGAAAAGGTCGAACCAGGCCAACATCCACCCGAGGGTCAGAACCAGGCTGAGCATGTGGGGCATCAGTCCGCCGGAGAGCAGCAGCAGCATGGGGGAAGAGGCCGTCAGCAGAGCTGCCAGCAATCCCGCTGCAACGCCCGCCAGGCTTCGACCGAGTCGATAGGTCAGCCAAACGGCCAACCCGGCCAGCAGCGGATTGACCCAGTACGGCGCGCCGGTTGCCACGCCGACCGCCAGCGCCGCCGGCCACCCGGGCGGGTACTTGCCGAATCGGGAACCGGCGTGGTCGACGACGAAGGGGACGAGGAACGACTCGGGCTCCGCTGGCGACGGCAGTGCGATCCGCCCGCCGGCCATCACGTTCGCCTGCCACAAGTAGGCGAACTCGTCTTCGACATGGGGGATCGCTTCGACAACGTCGAAGGCGATCCACAGCGAGACCGCTGTTGTCAGCAGCGCCAGGGCTGCGGCGGCGGCATCCGCCCGGCGCGGCCTCCTCGTTGGGCGTTGCCCCGCGGCGGCTCCGCCGGCGGTCACCGCCGTCATCCGGCCCTCTCAGGTCCGCGCCGCCGCGATCGGCCATCAGGATGCATCGTCCACCGTCCCTTCGGCCTGCTCTGCCGGTCCGGTGCCTCGCAGCGCCTCCAGGGCGGCCTCGTGCAGCCAGCCGTTGCTTGCGACCACGCCCAGGTTGCGCTCCATCTGCCGCGCTGTCCGGAAATCCAAAGGACGGCCCAACACATCCGTGCACCGACCGCCGGCCTCTTCCACCAACAGCACGCCGCAGGCGTGGTCCCAGATGTTCTCGCGGAGCGCTCCGCCTTTGCGCGGCAGCCGCACAATCAGATCGCCGACGCCGGCGGCGAGCGCCAGATACTTGACCTGGCTGTCCATACGGATCTCGGGCGCCGCTGTCCCCAGCGCCCGGCGCAGGTCGGCCAGTCTCTCATCCGTCTTTCGACCTGATTCCACCGATCGCAGCAGTCGACACCGGTGCGGATCCGTCTCGGCCGAAACGGCCAATCTGGTCCAGGGCCCATCCAGCGATGGCGCCGTCCAGCCGCCCGCCCCGCGCACCGCCACGGCGAAGCTGCCGCCCGCCGCCGCAGCGCCCTCCGGATAGCGCGGGCAGGCCAGCCCGGCCACGACGATGTCACCGTCGTCGATCAGCCCCAGCGCCGTGGCGTACTGCCCGCCGCGCAGCAGACCCTTGGTTCCGTCGACGGGATCGAGGGTCCAGAAGCGCCGCGCCGGCTCGCCGCGCCCGCGATCCAGCCATGCCAGCACTTGATCTGAGTCGGCCTCCGGCGAGACGACGCGGGCGGCGGCGACGACCTCCGTCCGCAGGTGCGTCGCCTCCGGCCGGCGCAGCATCTCGGCGCTTTCTTCGGCGACGAGCAGATCCTCGGGGAACGCGCTCAGGAGCAGGCCGGCCAACACCGCCTGAACGCCAAGGTCGGCGGCGGTCACCGGAGTGCCATC
>CAZMVJ010000229.1:0-3682 GCA_964569445.1 uncultured Anaerolineaceae bacterium
GAAGAGGTCGGCATGTGGGGCGGCACCTACGCCGTCACCAAGGGCTTCTACGACCACTTCGGCCCCGAACGCGTCCTGGACACACCGATCGCCGAAGGGGTGATCGTGGGCGCCGCCAACGGCGCCGCCATGGCCGGCCTGCGGCCGGTGGCCGAGCTGATGACGATCAACTTCGCCTTCCTGGCGATGGATCAGATCGTCAACCACTCGGCCAAACTGCGCAGCATGTTCGGCGGGCAGTTCACCGTCCCGGTCGTCATCCGCGCCGTCAGCGGCGGGGGGCGCCAGCTCGGCGCCACCCATTCGCAAACCCCCGACGCCGTCTTCGCCCACTTCCCCGGCTTGAAGGTCGTCGCCCCCGGGACTCCCCACGACGCCAAGGGCCTGCTCAAGTCCGCCATCCGATCCGAGGACCCGGTGCTCTTCATCGAGCACGCCACCCTCTACCAGGCCAAGGGCGAGGTCCCCGACGGCGAAGTGCTCGAACCGATCGGGGTCTCCAAGATCCAACGGCCCGGCCGCGACGTGACCCTCGTCACCTACTCCAAGATGCTGCAGGTGTCGCTGCAGGCGGCCGAGCAGCTGGCCCAGGAAGGCATCGAGGTCGAGATCGTCGATCTGCGTTCGCTGCGACCGCTCGACATGGGTCCGGTGCTCGACTCGTTCCGCCGCACCAACCGGGCGGTGATCGTCGAGGAAGGCTGGCGCTCGTTCGGCGTCGGCGCCGAAGTCTCGGCCCGCATCTACGAAGAAGCCTTTGACTACGCCGATGCGCCGATCGTGCGCGTCGCCCAGAAAGAGGTCCCGCTGCCGTACAATCGTGACCTCGAGCAGGCGGCGCTGCCGCAGCTGGCCGATGTGATCGCCGCCGTTCGACAGGTGCTGTAATGGCGACTATCGTGACGATGCCGAAGCTGGGTTTCGACATGGCCGAGGGCACCCTGGTGCGCTGGGTGCGCGGCATCGGCGAGACCGTTCAGAAAGGCGAAGTCCTGGCCGAAATCGAAACCGACAAGGCGACGGTCGAGGTCGAAGCCGTCGAGTCGGGAGTCGTCCGCAAGCACCTCGTCCAGGAAGGCGTAGCCGTCCCGATCGGGACGCCGATCGCCGTCATTGGCACCGCCGACGAACCGATCGACGACGTCGCTGTCCCGACGCCGACGGCCTCGCGGCCAGCCGTCGCGGCGGAACGTCCGTCGTCGGCCCTGGCGAGTCCCCCGCCGGTCGAGGCGGCCGGCCCGTTGCCGTCCGGCTTGCGCGCCTCTCCCCTGGCGCGCCGCATGGCGAGCGAGGCCTCCCTCGATCTGCGCGCGGTCACCGGCAGCGGACCGGGAGGCCGCGTGACGAAGACGGATGTTGCCGCGGCTCTCCGCCGGCCGGCGGCCGTTCCGCCGCCCGGATCGACTCAGCCCGCGCCCGGCCTGCTCCCTCGCCCAGAGAAGGACGAGTTCATCTCCCCCACCCGCCTGCGCCAGGCGATCTCCCGCCGCATGACGGCGTCCAAGCAGCAGGTCCCCCATTTCTATCTGACGGCCGACCTCGACGCCGCACAACTGGTCCTCATGCGGGCCGAGGCTAACGCCGCGCTGCCCGAGGACGCCCGCCTGTCGATCCACGACTTCGTCCTGCGGGCTGCTGCCCTGGCCCTGCGGTCCTTCCCGGCGCTGAACGCTTCGCTCGACGGTGATCGGATCGTCCGCCACGCGGCGGTGCACGTCGGCACGGCGGTGGCCGTCGACGGAGGCTTGCTGACGGTGATCGTGCGCGACACCGACCTCAAGTCGGTGCCGGCGATCTCTTCCGAGCTGCGCCTGCTCGTCGCGCGTGCCCGCGACGGGCGCGTCCGCCCCGAGGACATCGAAGGCTCGACCTTCACCGTCTCCAACCTGGGGA
This sequence comes from uncultured Anaerolineaceae bacterium, assembly GCA_964569445.1. Taxonomy (GTDB): domain Bacteria; phylum Chloroflexota; class Anaerolineae; order Anaerolineales; family E44-bin32; genus DATEVL01. The sequence continues at coordinate 1,894 of CAZMVJ010000229.1, forward strand.
TGTACCAGGTCGACGAGTTCATCGCCATCATCAACCCGCCCGAGGCGGCGATTCTGGCCGTCGGCGCCGCCCGCGAGGTGCCCGTCGTCGAGGGGGGTCAGGTCGTCCCCGGATGGCGCATGAAGGTCACGCTGTCCGCCGACCATCGCGTCACCGACGGAGCCGAGGCCGCCCGCTGGCTGCAGCACCTGCGCACCTACCTCGAACACCCCCTCCGCCTGTTCCTGTAGCTCCCCTGCGCGTTTTCGTTTCTCGCCGGAAGGGCCGGCCCGCATGCGGTTCCTGGATTCCCGCTTTCGCGGGAATGACCTCACGTAAGAGGGTCTCGTCGCCCCCGCGAATAGCGCTTCGCATCGCGCTTCGCATCCTGAAGAGGATCCCGTAGGGGAGGCGGGGGTCCAGGTTATTCACCATTGCTCGAGCGTAGTTCTATGTGGGGTGGTCTGGCCGCGTCCGTCTAGCCAGGCTGAGTCTCGACTCCTGGATTCCCGCTTCCGCGGGAATGACGCCTCTCAGTTCGTCGCCCCGGGCCCTTGGATCCGCCTTGGCCGTCCGCTCCGGACGGTATACAATCTTCCCATCATGGCTGACCCGGCAAAGATCCTGGTCGTCGATGACGAGCCCGACACGGTCGGACTGCTCGAGCTGACCCTGCGGACGGCCGGCTACGAGATCCAGTCCGCCCGCAGCGGCCAGGAGGGCTTGCGCCTGGCGCTCGAGGAGGCGTTCGATCTGCTCCTGCTCGACGTGATGATGCCGGACCTGACCGGGTTCGACCTGATGCGCAGCCTGCAGGAGCTGCACGGCGCCTCGGAGAAGGCACCGGTCGTCATCTTGACCGCGCGCGACCGCCCGGAGGACCGGGAAATCGGGCAGCGTCTGGGGGCGGTCGGGTATCTGCTCAAACCGGCGACGCGCGGCCAACTGGTGGACGCCATCCACAAGGCGCTCGACTCGTCCCCCGGCCGTGGCGCCAGCGCCTGACGTCCAACTCGCCTGGTTCTCCACCGCTCTCGAAGAGCTGTCGGCCTTCCTCCTCTCCCCCGACGTTTTTCGGCCGCTGCATCCTCCGCCACCCGGCACGGCCCAGGACCTGAGCCTGGGCGGAATGCTGCTCGCGGCGGATGCCCTGTCCGTCCTCCCCAACGACGTCGGTCGCGAACTTCACACGCGTACAGATCAGGCGCTGCGCCTCTGGGAGACGGAACGCACATCGAAGGCGGCTGCCATCGAGGCCAAGGCCGGCGCGGAACTCCCGCACCGCCTCAACCTGTGGCGCGCCTATCTTCAGGATCTGGCGGAGAAGCCGAACGAAGCAGCGGCGTACAGCACGGAAGTCCGGCATCGGGTGATCATCGAGAGATTGCTTCCGATCCTGCGCGGCAGTGTTGGAGCCGAGGCCGGGCAGCTGGCCCGGGCGGACGAGCAACTCCGGCTGCGATTTCGGCCGGGCCGGTTCGCCTGGCCGTCGGAGCTGGAGCAGGTTTACCCGGAAGGGTCGTTCTGGTACCTCTATGGCGGGCCGTCGGAAACAAGGTGAGAGAACGCCGACGCCTCTCGGACTTCAAGCCGCACACCCCATCGTCATCTTGTCATTCCGAGCGAAGCGAGGAATCCCCGAGGCGCGACTCCTCACCCGCGCCGCGGCATTCGATGGATGGTACGGGGGATTCCTCGGCCGGCCTTCAGCCGCCCTCGGAATGACATGAAGGGAGGCGCAGGCCCTGCCTCTCAGATGTCATTCCGAGCGAAGCGACACCTGCACCGCACCTGCGCCTGCGGCGCAGCT
>CAZMVJ010000230.1:0-3663 GCA_964569445.1 uncultured Anaerolineaceae bacterium
TAGCCGCGATCGTCGTCGGTCGTCATCCAGACCGGTTCCCAGGTGATGACGACCTCATTCCCCTGACGCGTGGCGTCGACGACGTCCGGCGGGCCGTACAGGACCGAGTGCGGCAGCTGGGTCGTGATGCGCACGACGCTGAAGATGTCCCCGTCGACGTCGACGACCGACGCCGCCACCCAGCAGGCGTACCACAACTTGTCGAATCGAACCCACAGCCACGTCCCGTTGGAGTTGCGGTTCCACAGCATCCCGTGGTCCCCCGCGTACAGGTCGCCGGCATGCAGATAGTTTTTATTCGGCCCGTAGCGGCAATGAGCCTGTTCGCTCACCGTCACGTCTGGGAAATCAAATGTGGGTGTCGGCGTGATCGTCGGGGTTTCGGTGATCGTCGGCGTCAGCGTGCTGGTCGGGGTGTCGGTGGCTGTCGCCGTGGGGGTGGCGGTCGAAGTTGATGTCGGCGTTGCAGTGTCGGTGGCCGTAGCCGTCGGTGTGGCGGTCGCCGTTGCCGGGAGAATCAATGCCTGAACCGATTGACAGCCGACGAGAAGAACCCCCATGACCGCCGCCAGCACGATCGCCAACGCCGCCCGGGGTGGAAATGAAACCTCAGATCGCCGTGACATGATCCGAGTCTACCTTGCGCATGCGGTCGATTCTAGGGGTCCGGACCAGGCCCGGCAATGAACCGGTAGGCATGTCTGGGCAAGATCACAGGCGGGCTGGGATATGCCCGGACGGCTTCCGGTGTGAAGGAGTCGCGGGTTCGACGCGCCTCAGTGGGGTTGCGGGAGCTGTGCAGGCAACCGCGGCGAAACCGCGGCTCTGGGGATACCATCCAGCCTCTGACCCAAGCACACCTGGACTACCCTTTCCGCCCCTCCGGTTGGAGCCCCCTTGGGCCACAGCAGGCGGACGGCTGCCTGGATCAGACTGATCTGCGACGGATATTCGCCTGCGTTCCGCCGCAAGAACGTTTCGATGTCACCGTCGCTGATGGTCGTTGGCATGTGCCCTCCCCATGAAGGCGGACGCCGGACGAGCCAGGTTCATTTCCGACCTTATGGGGTCAGTTTAGGGGAAATCGGTCGCCCGGCCACCTTACAGCCACCTAACGGACCCAGCCCACGGATCGACCCGGCGCCGCACTTGACAAGGAAGGCCTGCCCGCAAAGAATAGAGCGTTCCGCCGGTCGCCGTCGGCGCCCTGCGCTCAAGGAGCCGAGTCCTCGATGCTCGACATGCTGGCTGCTCTGAGAGAGACCAGCCGCACGTTCTACCTGCCGGTCATCCGGCTTCCTGCCGGATTGCGGGAAGCCGTTGCTTGCGGCTATCTGTGCATGCGCGGCCTGGATGAGATCGAAGATCATCCGGGGCTTTCCAACTCCGCCAAGGTCGACCTGCTCGAAGGCCTCAGCCTTGCCTTTCAGGGGCAGAGCTCGCTGGACGCATTCGACCGCGCCCCGGTCGACCGGGCCCTGCAACCGCATCGAGAGCATCTGCCGGATGTCTCGCTTCGTCTGGCAGATTGGGCAATGCTCGCGCCGGCGGCCATTGCCCCGCGTATCTGGGAGACGGTGTCGGCCATGGCCGACCGCATGGCCTACTGGGCCGGGGTCAATTGGGTCATCGGAAGTCTGGAGGACCTGGATCGTTACACCTTCAGCGTCGCCGGATCGGTCGGGATCCTGCTGTGCGACTTGCTGGCCTTCTTCGAGGGGGCCCAAGTCGATCGTTCGAAGGCCCTCTTGTTCGGTCGGGGCTTGCAGATCGTGAACATCGTGCGCAACCGCCCGGAGGACCTGGCACGCGGGATCAACTTCTTCCCGCCCGGTTACAGCGTCGAGCGGTTGGCGGCGTATGCCCGGGACTGCCTGGGGCGGGCCGAGGCCTACGCCCTGACCGTCCCGTCGCGGGCCTTCCTGGCGATCTACCAGATCCCGCTGAAACTGGCCTACGGCACGCTCGACGCCATCGCCCGCGGCGAAGCCAAGCTGACGCGCGAAGCCGTGATGGCGCTCGTGGCCGAGGCCGACGGACAGAGCTGACCGCCCGCCCTAGTCCCCCGATGCGCAAGACGCTGATCGCCGCTAACTGGAAGATGAACCTCGGCCGCCCGGCCGAGGCCGTCGAATTCGTACGCAGGACACGCCGCGCGCTGGGTGAGGTCGAGGGCGTCGAAGTCGTCCTATGCCCACCCTTCACGGCCCTTGCGGCCTTGGAGGAAGTCGTCCGCGGCACTCGCCTCGGCCTGGGCGCGCAGAATATCCACAGCCAGCTGAAGGGAGCGTTCACCGGCGACGTGGCGGCCCCGATGCTGACCGGGTTGTGCACCTTCGTGATCATCGGCCACTCCGAGCGGCGAGCCAGCGGTGGATCGGACGAGACCGACGCCGCCCTTCACCTCAAGGTCGAGGCCGCCTTCGCCCACGGGCTGATCCCGATCCTGTGCGTCGGCGAGAATCTGGCTCAGAACGAGGCCGGACAGACCGCCGAAGTTGTTGGCGGCCAAGTGCGTGCGGCGCTCGATGGATTGAGCGCGGAACAAGTGCAGAAGGGCGTCATCGCCTACGAACCGATCTGGGCGATCGGCACCGGCCGTGCGGCGACGCCGGCCGACGCCAACCGCACCGTTGCCCTGGCGATCCGCGGTGCGCTGGCCGATCTCTTCGGCCAACGGACGGCCGAGACGGTGCCCGTGCTCTATGGCGGAAGCGTCACCGTCGAGAACATCGGCGCGTTCATGGCCATGCCCGACCTCGACGGCGCCCTGGTCGGGGGCGCCAGCCTCAAGGACGATTTCCCCGAGCTTGTGCGGCGCGCGGCGTCAGCCAAGCGCGGCTGAATCTCTGACCTGCCCCGTTCGGGCGCGGCTCATCGCCAAAGGAGGATTGACATGAACGGCTCCGGCATTGATCCTGGCCAACGTGCAGTGAGAGGAGCGGAGGTGAAGGTTCGCCTTGGGATTGTTGTGCTTCTCTTGTGGCTGACGGCGATCGCCTGCGGTTCTGTGAGCACCCCGTCGCCGGCGCCCACCGGCGCGCAAGACGTCGTCTCTTCGGCCGTTCCACAAGCCACCACCGCTAGCATCGGATGCGAGAATGCCTATTTCCCTGTGATCGAAGGCACGACCTCGACGTGGCAAGTCTCCTCCAGCGCCGGGGAGACGGTTCAGACGGGGACGATCAAAGATGTCGCGGCGCAGGGATTCTCGGTTGAGAAGATCGGGGAATTGTCGAGCGGCCGAGAGTACACGTTGGTCGAGAAGTGGTCGTGCGTCCCTGCGGGCCTGGTGCAGTATCCGACCGGGGAACTGGTGGCGGTCGCCACTGGACTCAACGGCGAGGTTACTGCGAGCGTCGGCGAGAATGAAGGGGCGACGCTGCCGCGAGACATCCAACCCGGCGACACCTGGCATCAGGCCTTCAACGGCGATGTGAGCGGGCCCGACTCCACCACCAACTGGACAGTGAACTATGACTTCGCGGCGGTCGGGCTCGAGGAAGTGACGGTGCCGGCCGGGACCTTCACGGCGATGAAGTTGACCAACCACATCAGCTGGCCCAATTCGGGAATCCCGGACATGGATATGGCCTACTGGTTTGCCGAGGGAGAAGGCCTGGTCAAAACGGTCTTCAGCATGAACGGGGAAGACCTCGGCAC
>CAZMVJ010000231.1:0-3609 GCA_964569445.1 uncultured Anaerolineaceae bacterium
CTGTCGCTGCACATCCTCAGCCGCAACTGGGGCAAGCCGGAGGATTTCCGCTACGCCAAGTGGCGCCTGGAAAGCGGTCCCCGGTGGTGGTGGTTCAGTTTCTTCAAGGTCTTTCTGTTGCAGGGGGTCCTGATGTGGGTGATGAGCGCCCCGCTGGTGGCGGCTGAGGCCAGCCCGCCGCCCGCCTCCCTTGGCCTGCTGGAGGCGTTGGCCGTCATCCTCTGGGGGATCGGGTTCTTCTTCGAGGTTGTCGGCGATTGGCAACTGGCGCGCTTCAAAGTAGATCCGGCCAACCGCGGCAAGCTGCTGGACAGCGGGGTCTGGCGCTACACGCGTCACCCGAACTACTTCGGCGACGCCGCCCAATGGTGGGGCTTCTACCTCATCGCCGCAGCTGCGGGGGGTGCATGGACGGTCTTCAGCCCGGTGATCATGACCGTCCTTCTGGTCCGTGTATCCGGCGTGGGGCTCTTGGAGAAGACGATGAAGGACAGCAAGCCGGGCTACCGCGAGTATATGGAGCGCACCTCCGCGTTCCTCCCGTGGTTCCCGCGGCGATCGAGCTAGGCCGGGCATCCCGGCTCAACGGCGAGGAGTGTGAACCATGCGGTTGGCGAAGATCGTTACGGCGCTGGGAGCCTTGGCCATGGCGACCGCCCTGGCCAAGGCCTTCACCCTAGGTAACATCTCCGAGGAGGGCGCGCAGATGCTCTCGATGCCGTGGGGCATCGTCTCCATTGTGGACCTGTACGTCGGGTTCATCCTGTTCTCGGGCTGGATCTTGTACCGGGAGGCCTCCCCGGTGCGCGCCTGGGCGTGGGTCGTTTTGATGATGGTCCTCGGCTTCCTGACGGCCAGCCTCTATGCCTTTCTGGCGTTGCGCGCCTCGGGCGGCGACTGGAGGCGTTTCTGGATGGGCAAGCACGCCGCGTGATCAACGGACGGTCCCTGCTGCCAGATCTAAGGGGTGTCTAGATGCATTAATCTTCCGGCGGATGATCCGGGCCGTCGGCCGGCGGGCTGAGGCCTGGAGCCGATCGAGCAATGTCTAGACCACCCCGCCCCGCCGCGGTTCAATCTCCTGCCTCCCGGGAACTTCCCACCTGTCGGCGCCGTCTTGCCCTAGAAGATCATGCCAGAGGAGGCTTGAGAATGTCCAGGTCTTTCATCGCTTCTGCCGTGCTAGGGATCCTACTGGGCGCTTGCGCCGCAGCCGGTCCGGCGGTGCCCTACGGCTACGACGACCTGACCGGAGCGCTGCGCGAGGCCGGGGTGGTTGTCGGCGAAACAGGAACGATCGACCAGGAGTTCTTCTCAGTTCAGGGCCGCCGCTTGGCCTTCGGCGGGCAAGAGATCCAGGTCTTCGAGTATGAAGACGAAGCCGCCCGTCAGGCCGAGTCGGAGTTGATCCAATCGGACGGGGCTCCCAACCCGACGACGATGGTGATGTGGATCGATCAGCCGAACTTCTGGGCGAAAGATCGCCTTATCGTGCTGTACGTGGGCCAGGACGCGGCGACGATCGAACGGCTGAGCGGGGTTCTGGGTGGGCCCCTGACGGAAGAATAGCCGCGCCGCGGCGCGTCCGGAGGGAACTTCGATCCGCGTCGCTCGGGGGATTCCCACCTGCACCGCACCTGCGGTGCGCCGCAGGTGCAGGTGTCGCGCCCCTTCGGGGCGCTCGGAATGACACCAGGAAGCTGGTTCCTGGAAGCCAGGTCTCTTCTCTAGAATGTCATTCCGAGGCCGGCCCCGGTTTCTTTAGATCCTCCCGCACAGTCGCAGATTCCTGTGGGACCGGCGATGTCGGCCGAGAGGGCCGGCCGAGGAATCCCCGGGACCCCGCTTCGGAAGACTCCGCCGGGACCGATGCCGGCCTGGCGCAGCTCGACCCTCAAAGCCCGCGCACGAACGCCTCGATCCGCTCCAGGCCCCGCTCGAGGTTCTCCATCGACGTGGCATAGGACAACCGCAGATAGCCTTCGCCGTTTTCCCCGAAGGCCGTCCCGGGCAGCAGGGCCACGCCGGCCTGGCGCAAGATCCGCTCCGCCAGATCGTCCACGCGCAATCCCAGCTCGGTGACGTTGGGGAAGACGTAGAACGCTCCTTGCGGCTCGCGACAGGAAATGCCCGGGATTGCGTTCAGGCGCGCCACGACCCGGTCGCGCCGCCTGCGGTATTCGGCCACCATCGCCGTCACCCAGTCCTGCGACCCGCGCAAGGCTTCGATGGCCGCCCACTGGGTGAACTCGGCCGTACAGCCGTAGGCGTGAGTCAGCAGGAGCTCGACCTGCCGTGCCAACGGCTCCGGCATGATGCCGTAGCCCAGGCGCCAGCCGCTCATGGCATAGGTCTTCGAGAACCCGTCGACGATGACCGTGCGCTCCTGCATGCCCGGCAGCGAGGCAATGCTCGGGGCGATGCCGCCGGCGAAGGTGATGCGGGTGTAGATCTCGTCCGAGATCACCCAGGCGTCCAGCCGGCGCGCTGCCGCGGCGATATGTTCGAGGTCCTCCGCTGGGATGATCCCTCCCGTGGGATTGGCCGGCGAGTTGAGGATGATCAGCCTCGTCCGCCGGCTCAGGGCGCGGTCGAAAGCCTCCAGGTCGAATGAAAAGCCGCGCCCTTCGATCACCGGCACCGGCACGCCGCGCCCGCCGGCAACTCCGATCATGGCGGCGTAGGTCGGGAAGCCTGGATCGGGGTAGAGCACGTCGTCCCCCGGTTCGATCAGCGCCAGCGTCGGGAAAAACATGTTCGGTTTGGCGCCGGGACTGACCAACACTTCCGACGGGCGAATGTCGATGCCTCGCTGCCGGCCGGCGAATTCGGCGATGGCTTGGCGCAACTCAGTCAGGCCGGCGGGAGGGTTGTAGCGGGCCCGACCGGCGCGCAGGGCCTCGATGCCGCTGTCCAGGATTTCCTCCGACGCGAAGAAGTCCGGCTCGCCGACTTCGAGATGCAGAATGTGGCGGCCTTCCGCCTCGAGAGCCTGGGCTTGCGCCAGCACGTGATAGGCGCCTTCCGCTCGCAGGTGAAGCACGCGCTGCGCCAGGCGCGGCGCGGCGCCGCCGTCCGATAAGTCCATCCGTCCCTCCTCATCCATCGTCGACGACTCGACGCCGACGGGTTTTTGTCTGACTCCGCCGGCATTTGGCCTCCAGGCGTCGTCGCTTCGAGGCTCCGCTCGGCCGAGTCGGCTGGCGTTTCTTGGGAGGTCTCCAGGCGGCTTCGATGAGCCGCTGCAGGCGCGCTTCGGCGTCACGACGGTTGCTCTCCTGGGTGCGATAGCGGCGACCTTCGATGAGCAGGACGCCTGCGCGCGTGGCCCGGCTCCCCGCCAGCAGCAGCAGCCGCACCTTCACTGCCTCCGGCAGCGACGGCGAGCGGCGCACATCGAAGCGCAGCCGCACCGCCGTGGCGACCTTGTTCACGTTCTGACCGCCCGGTCCAGAGGCACGGAAGGCCTCGAATTCGACCTCGCCGGGGGGAAGACCTGCTCGCCGCGTCACGGGTGCCAACACCTCACCTCGAGCCCTTCGTCAGGTCCAGGACAGAGCAACCCTGAACGGGATGACCCTTCGGCCCCGAAAATCCCGGCGGCCGTCA
>CAZMVJ010000232.1:0-3548 GCA_964569445.1 uncultured Anaerolineaceae bacterium
AGGGCGTCAAGGTAACCGCCGATGCGCTCGGTGGAGTGATAGCCCGGCTGGCCTTCGAGCACGCCAACCTTCGCCACACCGCCGAACATCCCGGCCACGTACATTCCCATCTTGTACGTGCCGCGGCGCTGGCTGTATCCCACCACGCCGTGGACCGGAGACGGGAAGTTCGGGATGTCGTTGTTTACGATGATCACGGCGATGCCCTGTTCGACAGCCCGCTCGACCAGGGGAGCGGCAGCGGCCTCATCGTGGGTGGACAGGATGATCGCATCGACACCTCGGGTGATGACGTCCTGGATCATGCCCATCTGACCGGCGATGTCCGCCCCGCTCTGCGGCGCCAGCATGAAGGTCTCGGCGCCCAAACTGGCCGCTTCGGCCTTGACGCCTTCACCGATGGCGATGTAGTAGTTGAACTCGGTCGCCGGCGGCATATACGCGATATCCGGCGTACCATCCGTGTAGGCCAGGTCCTGGCACAGGGCCTGTGAGCCGGCGTTGAGAGCGACCGGCGTCAAGGCACCGTACGGCGGCTCATACGCGGAATAATCCGGCGCCGCCGGCGCCTGAGATTCACCCGGCGCAGCGGCGGGTGCTTCCGCCGCCGGCGCAGTCGTCGGCGCAGCCGCCGGTGTACCGCAGCCCGCCAAGATGAGCATGAGGACCACGATCAGGCTCAGCGGCACGATCAGCTTTCGAGAACGATGGAGAGACATCAGTTTCCTCCCCTCCTCTTTTCAAGATGGGTATCGGCACTTGCTGGACAACATGTCACGCGGAGTTTCTTCGAGCGGTCTCCTCTTTGCCTCCTTTCCGGATCAAGGCCAGCCTCCCCCGCGCTCTGCCCGTCCTTCCCCCAGGACCGGCGTCGGAGGTCGCCAGGATCACAGCCTGCCGAACTCGGCCAGCAGTTCCTCGACCGTTTTTCCCTGACGGATTCGCTGGCGGGTGGCTTCTTCTTGCGCGGCCTGTTCCTGCGCGCGCTTCAACACATCGGCCGCTTCGTGCGCGGCCACCACCACGACTCCGATTTCATCCGCCAGGACGACGTCCCCCGGCGAGACCAGGATCGTGGCGCACTGGATGGGCACATTGACTTCGATCGGCTCGAGTCGTTTTGAATACGGCGAGTGCGTCGAGCGCGGGACAATCGCCCGGCTGAAGATCGGGAACCCGAGGCTCTTGATCTCGTCGGTGTCGCGAATGGCGCCATCGACGACGGCGCCCACCACCCCCTTCTGCTGGCAGAGACCGGCCATCAATCCACCCCAGATGGAGGTCTCCGTCTCTCCGGCGGCGTCGACGATGATGACGTCGCCTTTCCGAGCAACCGAGAGGGCGTCCAGGCAGTCCACCAAATCGCCGGGGAAGAGACGGACCGTCAGCGCCGTCCCCACGAACCGGCTTTCAAAGAGCGGGCGGATATCGCTCCGCAAGACGCCGCAGCGCTCCTGCGAGTCGGCCACGACACACGACGGACTCATGATCTTCAGGAGATCCTGAAACCCGGCCAGGACTTCGCGATCCGGTCCTTTGCCTGGCGGGTTGATAATTCGTCGCATCCTCTGCGCTCCTCTCTGGCGTCCCGGGAAGGACTCGGGCAGAGCCGGCTAACCGGACTCGCCCCTCGCCCGCCGGACGGCCTCCACAAAGTCGTGGGCCAGCTCGGTCAGCTCATCGAAGCGCCCGGCTGCGATGGCGCTCTTCTTGACCAGGTTGCCGCCGACGGCAACCGCCGCCGCCCCGGCCTTGATGAATTCGCCGGTCGTTTCCAGCGAAACGCCTCCGACCGGAATCAGCTTCACCTGGGGCAGCGGCGCCAGGACGGCCTTGAAGTAGGCCGGGCCCCCGAACTCCGCCGGGAAGACTTTCACGAAGTCCGCCCCACACTCCCAGGCTTTCAAGATCTCCGTCGGCGTGAAGGCGCCGGGGATGACCACCTTGCTGTAGCGGCGGCACACTTCGATGACCGCCGGATTGAGCGTCGGGGCGACGATAAACTCCGCCCCGGCCAGGATGGCCGCCCGGGCGGTCTCGGCGTCGAGCACCGTCCCCGCGCCCAGCAGGACGTCCTCACCGAACTCACGCACGGATTCTTCAATGACCTGCAGGGCGTTGGGCGTCGTCATGGTGAACTCGATCGCCCGTACCCCGCCCGCCTGCAGGGCGCGGGCCACCTGGACGAGTCGCTCGGATCGATCGAAGCGCACGATCGCCACGACGCCGCCTTGCTCGATGACACGGATGTGTTCGTCCTTGCCCATCTTCCTGCGCCTCAGCGAGTGATCCTCAGGTTCTCCGTCGGCGGAGCCTGGAGCAGGCTCTCGGCTTCCTGGCGCGTCGCCCAATTGAAGTCGCTCCACGAGGTCTGCTTCAGGACCGAGAAGGCATTGCCCAGTCGAACGGCCTTGTCGACGCCCTCGGTGATGTATCCGTAGATGAAGCCGGCCGAGTAGTTGTCCCCCCCGCCCAGCCGGTCCACGATCTCGATCTGGTACGTTACATCCTCGACGTACCTGCCCTCGGCGTAGGCGAAGGCGCTCCAGGCGTTGCGCCACACCGAAGGCGTTCCCCGCAGCGTGACTGTGACAACCTTGAAGCCGAAGCGCTCCGCCAGTTCCTTGGCGACGACCTTGTAGTCGGCGCCCTGGATGCCGAATACCCGCTGCGTATCTTCTTCGGTCGTGATGAGGACGTCCACGAATTCCATGAAGGGCTCTTGAACCGCCCGGGCTTTGTCGGTGGACCAGAGTTTGGCGCGGTAGTTGAGGTCGTAACTGACCGTCAGGCCGCCGGCTCTGGCGGCGCGCAGGGCCAGCCGGGTGGCGGCGGCGGAGTCTTCGCTCAGGGCGGGTGTGATGCCGCTGGTATGAAACCAACGCGCGCCCTGGAAGACCTCGCCCCAGTCGACTTCCTCCGGCCGAATGTGGCTGATGGCGGAATGGCTGCGGTCGTACAACACCCCGCTGGCTCGCGGCGAGGCTCCATACTCCACGAAGTAGATCCCCATCCGATCCGCCTTGGTCCAGACCACATGGCGCGTGTCGACCCCGAATTCCCTGGCCTTGTTCTGCGCCATCCGACCCAACGCGTTGTCGGGCAGCCGGCTCACCCAGCCCGTGGGCAGGCCCAGCCGCGCAACCCCGGCGGCCACGGTGAGTTCGGACCCGCCAACGCTCACTTTGAGGTTGGAGGCCTGTTCCAGGCGCTCGAAGTCCGCAGGCGCCAGGCGAAGCATGGCTTCGCCAAAGGTTATGACATCTGGCATTTCGCCCTCCAAGCTGGATTCATCCGATCCAACGGCCGCCTCATTTCTTCCATTGGATGAAGATGTCCAGGTAGCGCAGGGGCAAGTCGCTTTCATTGCGGACGCCGTGGGCGACGCCCGGAGGGATCGTCACGGCCTTGCCGGGCCTCAGGTCGAACTCCTGATCGTTTATGCGGATCGTGCCTTCCCCTTCGAGGATGTAGTAGAGCTGGTCCTCGTCCGCGTGCGTGTGAACCGGAAGGGCGTCATGGGGCCTGACGCTGATGAGGCCCATCTT
>CAZMVJ010000233.1:0-3481 GCA_964569445.1 uncultured Anaerolineaceae bacterium
TTCGCGGCCTATGTCTTGCAGGCCGACGTGGTCATCTTCCTACGGAGCCAAGCCCCGGTCGTTGCCGCTTTGCACCCGGTCTTGGCGTTGGTGGATTTCGCCTTGGGCCTGGCCCTGGCACGAGGCGCCTGGTCTCTGGCAAGGCAAGTTCAGGCGCCGTCCAGCGTCCAACCTGCTTTGGAAACACCCGCCCTTAACTGAAGGATTTTGAATAGTGATGAATAGACAAGTTGGGAGAACCTATCCCCCCAGAGTGGATGATCTTGCCACCGCACATTTGCGGCGCGAAACAAGGAGGATACCTTGATGATACGCAAGATTCTGAAGTGGACCGGCATTTTGCTGGTCGGCCTGATCGGGCTGTTGGCGCTGGCCTTTGTGGTCCTATATGTTGTCGGTGGAGCGAAGGTCAACAAGAAATTCGATGTGCCCGTCGAGGCCATCTCCGTTCCCACGGATACGGAGGCCGTTCAACGCGGCGAACATATTGCGAACATCTACATCTGCACGCGCTGCCATACCGAGAACCTGAGCGGTGAGCTTTCCTTTGTTGTGCCGGGCATGGTGAGCATCCCGACACCCAATCTCACCGCCGGAGCAGGAGGCGTCGGTGGTTTCTATACCGACGAAGATTGGGTGCGCGCCGTCCGGCACGGCGTGGGCCATGACGGCAGAGCGCTATTTATCATGCCGTCGAGTACTTTCCACTATTTGGGCGATGAGGACCTGGGTGCGCTGATCGCCTACCTGAAAAGCCTGCCGCCGGTGGACAACGTGCTGCCGGAAAGGCGAATCGAGCCTATCGGGCGTCTGATGATGGCGGTAGGGGCGTTTCCGCCCCTGTCCGTTGATCAGATCGACCACACGAGCCCGCCGCCGGCTGTACCCGAACAAGGCGTGACGGCAGCATATGGTGGATACCTATCGCGCACGTGCACGGAATGCCACGGGGCTGACCTTAATGGGAAACCGTTTGGTCCTCCCGGCCAGGAAGTTCCGACACCGAACCTGACCCCGGGAGGCGAGATGGCATCCTGGTCTGAGGAAGACTTCTTCAAGACCATGCGCACAGGTGTGACGCCCGGCGGCCGCCAACTGAACGAAGAAATGCCGTGGAAGTATTTTGGCCAGATGAGCGACGATGAACTGCGGGCGATGTGGCTCTACCTGAAATCGCTGCCTGCCATGGAGCAGAGCGGTTAGGGCTGCCAGATTGGCGATGTTGGCTGTGTGGTACCCACGATTGCCATCGTGTTATTGGTAGCCTTGGTTCGCGGCCGGTGGGCCGGACGGAAGACAGAATGATATCTGCTTGATCATCCAGGTTCTCTTGGCGCAGCCAGTATCGCTGGCGCTCCACCGGCTCCATGCGCGCACGGTCTGCGTGAATAGCTCTTCGCTGAGGATTGGTCGGAGCTGTAAGCGATGTTGCAACAGGCGCCGTCCCCTCTGAAAGACTCACCCCTCCCCCTGGGGCTTGGCGGAGGAGGCCTTCCAGGCTGCTATGCGAGGGCGCGGGGTGGGGTCGGCTCTCACGCAAAGGTCTGCGCGCGTTAGCCATCGCGCGCGACCTTTCTTCCGGCGCATCGGTAGTCCTCGCTGTGGACCCCCGTCGGTCATCCCTGGTGGACCGAACCGGCGGCTAGCCGTGCTGGCAACAACCTCCTCCCACCGCGGCGTCCCGCACGCAGAGCGGTGGGACCGTCGGCCTACCACCATCCTTACATTCCGCCTTCACTTGCTGTTTCCATAATTGCCGGTGGCTATAATTACTGCGGACGCCGCGAGGAGTCACGATGACGTTTGCCGTCGGCGAGAACGTCGGCCCGTACCGCATCATTGAACAACTGGGGCAGGGGGGCATGGCCACGGTCCACAAGGCCTACCATGCTGCCCTCGATCGGTACGTCGCCATCAAGGTCCTGCATCCGGCCTTCCTGCAGGATCCCAACTTCCTCAAGCGATTTCAGCGCGAAGCCAAAGCGGTGGCCCGGCTCGAACACACCAACATCGTCCCGGTCTACGATTTTGCCGAGCACGCCGGGCAGCCCTACCTGGTCATGAAGTACATCGAGGGCGATACGCTCAAAGCGCGCCTGCGCTCCGGCCGGCTGTCCAAAGAGGAAGGGCTGCATATCGTCGAAGCCACCGGCTCCGCCCTCTCCTACGCGCATCAACGGGAGATCCTTCACCGCGACATCAAGCCGTCCAACATCCTGATCTCGCCGGACGGGTCGATCTACCTGGCCGACTTCGGCCTGGCCCGCATGGGAGAAGCCGGCGAGTCGACCCTTTCCGCCGACATGATGCTGGGGACGCCCCAATACATTTCCCCGGAGCAGGCCCGCGGCGAGAAGAATCTGGATGCCGGCACCGACATCTATTCCTTCGGTGTCGTCCTGTACGAGATGGTCGTCGGGCGGGTTCCGTTCAACGCCGACACACCCTTCTCGATCATCCACGACCACATCTACAAGCCGCTGCCGATCCCCAGCCGGATCAACCCGCGCGTCCCGGCCGAGGTGGAGCGGGTGCTGCTCAAGAGCCTCGCCAAGGAGCGGGCCGACCGCTATGCGAGCGTCGACGACATGGTGGCGGCCTTCCGCCAGGCGGTCAGCGGAACGGCGGCGCCTATCGTGGCCCCGCGCTTGGCCACGCCGGCGACGGCTACCGGCGCGGCCGCCCAGGGCGCCGACCCGGGGGTCGACATCGAGAGCGTTCCGCCGGGAGCCGTCCCGCCATCCCCACCTCGCAACCGAAGACGATGGCTGTGGATCGGGGGCGGGCTGGCGATGGCCTGCCTTTGCGGATTCCTCTTTCTGAGCGTGGCGGCCAATTCCGGGGAAGGCGATCCGACGCCCACGCCTGGGTCGGCGGCCTCGGAGCCCCTCGCACCGGCGCCGACGGCAGCTGTGGAGCCCACTGCGCTTCCCCAGGTATCGGGGGCGATGCAGGAGGCACGCACTAGGGTCTCGGAGAATCCGGAAGATCCCAACGCGCATGTGGCTTTGGCGGAGGTGCTGCGGTCCCAAGGACACGATCGGCTGGCGATGGACGAATACCTCAACGCCGCCGACCTCTTCCTGGGCCAGCAGGCCGACCTCGAAGCGGCGATGACGGCATTGCAAGGTCTTTACCTGGGAGGCGGGCCGGCGGCGGCCGGAGCGCGCGCCGACAACCTCGCCGTCCAGGCGATGTTCTTGGCCGCCGACAATCCCGGAATCGTCCCGCTGCTGACCGAAGTCAATGACGGCTATCCGGATTGGCCAAGCTTTCCGGCCATCGCCGCTCGGGCTGCGCTCTACTTGAAGGATGACGCCGAAGCCGACCGTTGGCTCGGCCTGGCGCTCGATAACCAGCCGGGCGATCCCCTGGCTCGCTCGGTAAGGGCGGAAATGCTTTACATGCGCGGCGAGCCCGTTCAGGCGCAGGCTTTCGCCCGCCAGATCCTGGAACAGCCACGGGTGCCGGCGTGGCTGGC
>CAZMVJ010000234.1:0-2709 GCA_964569445.1 uncultured Anaerolineaceae bacterium
ATGACCATCGGGTCGACATCGCCGGCCTGCTGCGCCAGGCCGAAAGGCTGGAGGGCGAGGGCAAGACGGTGATGTTCGTGGCCGTCGACCGCCAGGCGGCAGGCCTGGTCGCCGTGGCCGACACCCTGAAGGACTCTTCGGCCGAGGCGATCGATCAGCTCCATCGGCTGGGGATGGAGATCGTCATGATCACCGGCGACAACCGGCGTACAGCGGAGGCCATCGCCCGGCAGGTGGGGATCGATCGCGTGCTGGCCGAGGTCCTGCCACAGGACAAGGCGGAACAAGTGAAGGCCCTGCAGGCCCAGGGGAAGAAGGTGGCGATGGTCGGCGACGGCGTCAACGACGCACCGGCCTTGGCCCAGGCCGACGTCGGGATGGCCATCGGCTCCGGAACCGACGTGGCCAAGGAGACCGGGCATGTCATCCTGATCAAGGACGATCTGCGCGACGTCGTCGTGGCGCTGGAGGTGGCCAAGGCGACGATGCGCAAGGTCAAGCAGAACCTCGGGTGGGCGTTCGGCTACAACACCCTGGGCATTCCGCTGGCGGCCGGTCTCCTGTATCCCGTGTTCCGAGTCATCGTCAGCCCGGAACTGGCTGCGGCGATGATGGCGCTCAGCTCGGTGTCGGTGACGCTCAACACGCTGCTCCTGCGCCGCTTCAAGCCGAGCCGGCCACGCAGCACCCCCGCCGCCCTCCCGTCGGCG
Organism: uncultured Anaerolineaceae bacterium; assembly: GCA_964569445.1. Lineage (GTDB taxonomy): Bacteria > Chloroflexota > Anaerolineae > Anaerolineales > E44-bin32 > DATEVL01. Next base: position 711 of record CAZMVJ010000234.1, read on the forward strand.
CCGCCGCTGGAGCGGCTGGCCGGCCCGGCGGCCGCCGGGCACTGAAAGGTTCGAGGCATGGGTAATGAGAAAGCTGAAAGCGACGTGTCCCGTCGCAGCGCGCGGATCTACGTTCCACTTGCCCTGGGCGCGTCGGGGCTCTTCTTCCTGGCATCGGGCTGGGGTAACAATCCGGGCTTGGTGGCCCGGGTGGGCGGTGCCCTCTGGGTAGGACTGCTAACACTGATCGTATCGATGCCCCTGGTGACCGCCCGGATGAAGGCCCGAGCGCGTCGCGGTGGGTAATTCCGAAACATCCGCGCGTCGAGGTTCCTGTGGGAATACCCTCCCCGACAGCACTGGAATCCGCCCAGGACGTTGAGGTTCACATGAGCACCATGACAGAGGAAGAGCGCGGTTACTACGCCCTCGTGCGGCAGGCCTTTGAGAAGTTGGCTCCTGTGTATGACCTGATGACCCTCCCGGCATCGCGCCTGAGGCAGATCGCGGTGGAGTTCGCAGGAGCTCCGGCCGGGGCAAGAGTTCTGGACGTGGCGACAGGCACGGGGTCCCAGGCGATCGCCTTCGCGCGAAGGGGATATGCCGTCACGGCCATTGACCTCTCGGAACCGATGCTGGCTGTCGGCCGGAGGAAGAAGGACTCAGACTTGGTCCACTTCGAGGCCGGCGATGCGGCACGACTGCGATTTGGGGCAGATAGCTTCGATGTCGTCACGATTTCGTTCGCGCTGCACGACATGCCTTCCGTCGTCCGTGGGAAGGTCTTGAGGGAGATGCTGCGCGTGGCGCGGCCCGGCGCCACGATCTTGATCGTCGACTACGGCCTGCCCGGCAACTCCATCGGCCGATGGCTCGTCTACCGGCTGATCCGGCTCTACGAGGGACCGTACTACGATGGGTTTGTCCGCGCGAATCTTCGGGCGCGCCTCGAGGCGATGGGCGTTGCGGTCACGGTGGAGCTCCCCGCCTTACTCGGGGCGGTGCGGATCTGGAAGGGCCGCAAATCACAGGGGGCGAAGCCCTCGTCAGGAGGGACCTCGTGAACATTGGCATCACCTGGAAAGTGTTGCGCGCCGCCGGCGACTTGGCCCAGCACGATCAGTGGGCCCGACCCCAGCTCGAGTCGGTCCAGGCCAACGAGCTTCGCCGCCTGCGGGAGTTTGCCTACGCGCGCTCGCCTTTCTACCGGAAGTTCCACCAGGGAAAGATGGACCGCCCGCTCAGCGACTTGCCAGTCCTGACCAAGGCGCAGCTGATGGAGGATTTCGACGAACTGGTCACCGACCGGACGGTGCGACTGGACGCTGTCCGGGCCCACTTGGGCGGAGGCGGTGACAGCCGCCGCTACCTGGGTCGCTACTGGGTGAATGCCACCTCCGGGAGCAGCGGGCAGCCGGGCATCTTCCTCTTTGATGAAAACGAGTGGGTGAAGGTCCTGGCCTCCTTCGCCCGAGCTCACGAGTGGGCAGGGGTGCACATCAGCCTGACGCACCGAATGCGAATGGCTTCCGTCGCCTCCGTCAGCCCCTGGCATATGTCATCGCAGGTCGGCGCCACCTTGAGCAGCTGGTGGATGCCGGCGCTGCGACTGGCGGCGAGCGAGCCGATAGGAGAGATCGTCTCTCGGCTGAATGCCTGGCGGCCCGAAATGCTGGTGGCCTATGCCTCAATGGCGCGCGTTCTCGCCGAGGAGCAGCTGGCGGGCCGGCTCAACATTCATCCGCATCTGATCTTCACCAGTTCTGAGGTGCTCACGCAAGCGACCCGGAGGCGCGCCGAGCAGGCATGGGGCCATGCGCCGTTTGACCAGTATGGTGCAACGGAAGTCGGCGACATCGCCGCCGAACACAGCGCCTGTCGGCACAGGCACACCTTTGAGGACCTGTTGATTGTCGAAGTTGTCGATGAGCGGCATCGTCCGGTGCCGCCGGGCCGGTATGGCGCGAAGCTGTTGGTGACCAGCCTCTTCAGCCGCACCCAACCGCTGATCCGGTACGAG
>CAZMVJ010000234.1:2719-3408 GCA_964569445.1 uncultured Anaerolineaceae bacterium
CGGCCTTCCGTTCGCGATCCTGGAAGGTATCCAGGGGCGGACGGAGGACGTGCTATCGCTCCCGACGGCGGCCGGCGCCTTAGTCGATATCCAACCCCTCGTGTTCCACCGCATCCTCGACCTCTTGCCCGTCAGCGGATGGCAGGTCGCGCAGGACGCTCCGGATCGGCTGACGGTCCTGCTAAGCGGGTCCTCGGATGGGATACCGGAAAGCGCGCTGGCCCAACGGATACAGCAGGCCCTCGCCGCGGAGGGCGTAGGCGACCTGCAGGTTTCAATTCTTAAGAGCGCCGTGATCCTGAAGAACGCCAGTGGGAAATCCCCCCTGATCAAGGCCTACCGGCATCTGGGCGCCACCTCCAGGATCGGATGACGTCAGGATGATCCACCAATGGCGGCCGCCAGGAAGTCGCTCCGAGGACTGGACGGGTCTCGTGCTCGCAGCCGCGGTGGTTGTCCTGGTGATCCTGACAATCGCCAAGGCTGGCTGGCCGGCGGTCGCGCCGTTCGCGCTGGCACCCGCTGTATGTCAGAGACTACCTACGGGGCCTCGTCGGCCGAGGGCTCGGCCAGCAGCACTTCGATCTTGTCTTCAAGCTCGGGAGAATACAGCGGACCGATCTTGACCCAGCGCACCTGGCCGCTCTTGTCGATGAAGAAGGTCTCGGGGACGCCCTGGATCCGGTACG
>CAZMVJ010000235.1:0-3401 GCA_964569445.1 uncultured Anaerolineaceae bacterium
CGGTGTGCAGCTCGTCGATCATCAGGATGATCTCGCCTTCCGAGCGCTGGATCTCTTCGATGGCGGCCTTCAGCCGCTCCTCGAACTCGCCGCGGAAGCGCGAGCCGGCGATCATCCCGCCCAGGTCGAGCGAGACGACGCGCTTGCCCATCAGGATCTCGGGCACGTCGTTGGTGGCGATCTTCTGCGCCAGGCCTTCGACGATGGCCGTCTTGCCGACGCCCGCTTCGCCGATCAGCACCGGGTTATTCTTGGTGCGGCGCGACAGGATCTGGATCACGCGCAGGATCTCCTGGTCGCGGCCGATGACCGGATCGAGCTTGCCTTCCTTGGCCAGCGTCGTCAAATCGCGCGAGTACTTCTCCAGCGTGCGGTAGCGACTCTCGGCCTTGCGGTCGGTGACGCGCTGCCCGCCGCGGATCTCCTTGACGGAGTCGTAAACGCGTTCCTTGGTGATGCCTTCCTCGGCCAGCAGGCGCGAGATGGCGGTGTTGCGCTCCGACAGGATTGCCAGGAACAGGTGCTCGGTGGAGATGTACTCGTCGTTGAGGCGGTTGGCCTCCTCGTTGGCCATATCGACTACGCGCTTGACGCGCGGGGTGATGAAGATCTGGCCGGCGCCGCCGCCGTAAATGTTGGCCTTGGGACTGGCGCGCAGCTGCTGGTCGATGCGGTCGGTCAGAGCGTCCAGGTCGATATTGAGCTTCTCCAGAATCTGCGGAATCACCCCCTGCGGCTGCTCGATGAGCGCCAGCAGGATGTGTTCGGTGTCGATCTGGTTGTGGCCGTAGCGCTGGATGATCTCGGCCGCCCGCTGGGCGGCGTCCTGGGCGCGCTCGGTAAAGCGGTCAAAGCGCATCATGCAACCCGTCCTCGGAGCACCCCGGGCGTTCAGGGCCTCCGCTGATGATTATAGCATTCGGGCCTCTCGGGCTCGGGCAACTCAACATAAGAGCTCCATATGAGGCGATAATATGTGGCGAGCCGGCCGCCAACGTTGTGGACCGCTGCAAGGACAGGGCCGTAGGCCAAACGCCGGCAGCGTGTACAGGCGCAGTCGAATATGGATGGACCCTGTCCGAAAAGTCCCACCCATAGCCGGAACCCCCCTTTCGCTGTACCATTGGCGACTGGAAGGGGGCGGCAGGCGAATCGTACCTGCCGCCCATTCGTCATCTGGTGTTGATGAGGTCCGCCCCGCCGGTTTCCTCCCCTCGTTCTGGCTGCCTGTCCAGCGATCCCCTCGCGTCCCGACCTGGGACGGGCGTTTCTTCTCCTGTTCCGGCCGACCGACGTCCGGCCGGCGCCACCCCGCGGGGTCGACAGTGCGCCTGCGCCGCCTAGGGCAGATCCTGCTGGTCTCGGCCATCGTGGCGTCGACGATCTTTTCGTCGAGCCCGATGGGGGCGTCGGCCGATTCCGGCGTGTGCGCCATCCCCGGCTTCGATGGGCCGGGCGGAACCCTTTCCGGCATCGTCAACACCTACTATCCAGGCTCGGCCACCGCAGCTGCCGGGTCGACCTCGATCTCCGTCGGGTCGCCGAGCGGGTCGGCGACGGCGATTGCCGCCGGCGATCTGCTCCTGGTCATCCAAATGCAGGATGCGGCGATCGACTCGACCAACACCGGCGCCTACGGCGACGGAACGGCTGGCGACCCCGCCACCGGATCGACCGCCCTCAACAACACCGGCAGCTACGAGTACGTCGTCGCCACGGGTGCGGTCGTTGCCGGTTCAGTGCCCATCCGAGGCGCAGGGGCCGGCAACGGCCTGGTCTTCACCTACACCGATGCCGCCGCCACAGCCACGCAAGGACAGCGGCGCTTCCAGGTCATCCGCGTCCCGCAGTATTCGACGGCGACGCTGAGCTCGACGCTGACGGCGTTGCAGTGGAACGGTACGGTCGGAGGCGTTTTGGCGATCGACGTCGCTGGAACACTCAGCCTGGGCGGCACGGTCAGCGTCAGCGGGCTGGGTTTCCGCGGCGGCGGCGGGCGACCGATCGGCGGCAGCGGTGGTTTGCTCAATACCGATTACCGGACGCTGTCCACCTTAAACCCGAACGGCGCCAAAGCCGAAGGCATCGCCGGGACGCCGATCCTCGTCTATAACGGAACCAGCGTCGTTAGCACCGGCGTCGAAGGCTATCCCAATGGCGCCATGGCGCGCGGCGCACCGGGCAACGCCGGGGGCGGCGGAACGGACGGCAATCCCGCCGCCAACGATCAGAACTCCGGCGGCGGCGGCGGCGGCAACGGCGGCGCCGGCGGGTTGGGCGGGTTTACCTGGAACTCGATCCTCAGTGTGGGCGGGTTCGGCGGAGCGGCCTTCAGCGTGGCGGCCCCCGATCGACTGGTCCTGGGTGGCGGCGGCGGCGCCGGCACGCGTAACAACTCGCCGGCCATCGCGGGCGCCTCCAGCGGCGGGGTCGGCGGCGGGATGGTCATGATCCGCGCCGGTACACTCACCGGCACCGGCACGATCGTGGCCAACGGCGGCACGGGCGTTGTTCCTGACAACGACGGCAGCGGCGGCGGCGGCGCAGGCGGCAGCATCCTGCTGACGGCGCAAACCTGGAGCCCGACGGCCCTCACCGTCAACGCCGTCGGCGGGGCAGGCGCCAACAACTGGATCGCACAGGCTCCCGGGACGGCCGGCGAATTCACGCCCGGCGGCACCAACAACCGTCACGGACCGGGCGGCGGCGGCGGCGGCGGCGTGGTGCTCTTGTCCTCGGGGGTCAACGTCACGACCGACGTCACGGGCGGCGTCAACGGCACGACGACGACGGCCGCCAGCGCGTTCGGTGCTCAACCCGGCGCGGCCGGCATTGTCTCGACGTCCGTCACCGACGGCCAGGTGACCACAGGCATCTCCGGCATTCTCTGCCTGCCGGTCCTGACCACCACCAAGACGACTTCCACCCCGACGGTCGTCAACGGGCCGAGCGGAACGAGCGCCAGCTACACGGTCAGCGTGTCCAACGCCACTGGGCTCGGCACGGCGATCAACCTGTCGATCTCGGATGCCCTGCCGTCCGGCTTCACCTATGCATCCACCACCAGCATCTCTCTGACCGGCGGGGCGACGCGCAGTCCGTCGACGAACCCGACCGTTGGCGACAACAATCCTGCCTGGGGCATCTTCCAGCTGCCGGGCGGAGGCGGAATCCTCATCACATTTGTGGTCGACATTGCCTCGTCAGTTCCCGACGGCACCTATCAGAACCCGGCGACAGCGACCTATTCCGATCCACAACGGTCGACCTCCGGCGGAACGACCAGCTCCAGCTACGCTTCGGGTTCGAGCACGGGCGAAGACGTAACGGTGACATCGCTGCCAAGTCCGGCGCTGAACGTGGTGAAGAGTGAGACGAGCACGGGTCCGTATGGGGTGGGG
>CAZMVJ010000236.1:0-980 GCA_964569445.1 uncultured Anaerolineaceae bacterium
CCTACGAGGAAATCGCTCAGGCCATGGCGGCCGCCTGGAGCGGGGCGCTGCCCGAGTCGGTCGAGATCCTGCCGGAGGCGATCCAGCTCAGCCAGCTGCTGACCAAGATCACCGAGACGCCGGCCACCTTCCAGGCCCCGATCGGACTGAATGACCTGGATCGTCGGCCGACGATGATCGACCTCGAAAAACAGGGACCGCATTTTCTGCTGGCCGGGCCGCCGCTCTCCGGCAAGACCACCGCCTTGCGCTCGCTGGTCCTTTCCATCGCCTCGCTCTACGACCCGAAGGACGTGGCCCTGATCCTGGTCGATCCGAAGAAGGGTCTCTTCCAGTACGGCGGGGAGCACAGCCTGGCCGAGCTGCCGCATGTCCTGGCCGCCATCTCCGAACCGGCCGAAATGGAAGCAGCCATCAAGCGTCTGCAGGCCGACTATGCGGCCGTTGCGGCCAGCGGCAAGAAGGGGAGTACCGGCGGCTATCGCCATCTGGTGCTGATCGTCGACAACTACGACGAATTCGCCACCGTCGCCGGCCGCAATGGCGCCGAGGCCCTGGGCGAGCTGGCGCGCAAATTCGGCAGCGAAGGGTTCCACGCCGTGGTCGGCGGCTCGCTGGCGGCGCTTCGCAGTCGCGACGACCTGCTGAAGCAGGCCGACTCGCCGCGCTACAGCCTGATCCTGCAGGACGCCGAAGCGGCGCGCGGCATGGGCGCCAAGTTGCCTTACGGCGCCGGCAAGGGTGAATACCCGGCCGGGCGGGGCTTCCTCATCAAATCCGTGCGCGCCTGGCTGACCCAAGTGGCGCTGCCCTACGACGAAGTCTCGGAGAAGGTCGAAGAGGCGCTCGACGGCTGGGTCGACCGGATTCAGAAACGCAGCGGCCCTCGCCGCGCCGCCTGGCGCGTCGAGATCGAGCCCGACGGCAAGCAGCCCGAGGCCGCATCCGGCGGAGGTGCAGGGGCGAGCGCTGCGGCAGCC
>CAZMVJ010000236.1:990-3378 GCA_964569445.1 uncultured Anaerolineaceae bacterium
AGAGCTGGCCGCCATGGATCCGGACGTGCGGGAGGAGTTCCTGCGCCAGATGAAGGCGGCCGGCGTGGACGTCCCCGAGTTCGCCGCAGCACCCCCGGCGGCTCCGGCTCCGCAAAGCAAGAAGCGCAAGTGACGCGAGGATAGGCCGTGGAACGCATCATCATCAACCTGCAGAGCGAGGGCGAAGCGCCCCGCCGCATCAACGTGCGGCGCAACCTTCCGGTCCAGGGTCTGTTGGACGAAATTCGCAGCCGGCTCGACCTGCGTTCGGCCCACGTGTCGCTGCGCGAGAAGGATGCCGCAGAGCCGCTCGACCCGGCCCGGACGCTGGCGCAGTGCGGGCTGAAGGACGGGGTGGAGCTCATCTTGGTCAGCGACACCGGGCCGCGCCTGTCGCGCGGCCGGCTGCTGATGGAGCAAGGCGCCCGCTTGCCGTTGACCGAAGGTCACCTGGCTTATCTGGAAGAGGAACGGAACGGCGTCGTCTTCCGCCTGGAGTGGCAGCCGGCGATCATCGGCCGGGCGGTCCAGATGGACCCGTCCGCCAGCCGGCTGCTGGCCGTCGATCTGACGGGCCTGACCGGCGCCGAGTACGTCTCGCGACAGCACGCCTGCCTCACGGAAAGCGCCGGCCAGTATTCGATCGAAGGCCTCAATCCCCGCAATCCGACCTTCGTCAACGAAGAAGAGCTGGCGGAGGGGGCGATGCGCGTGCTGCAGCCGGGCGACCGCGTGCGCGTCGGCAAGATGGTGCTGACCTTCAACTTGCGGGGCTGACCCGAAGGCGAGCCCTTCTTTTCTGTCGGCTTTGCGCGGCCGGCCGGGGGTCTGGCACCTTTCCTACCCACACCCCAACCTCTCGCCCCGGGTCCTCGAGGACCGCGTTCCCGCCTGGCTGCCAGGGGGGAGAGGATTTCATCTCTTCCCCCTCTCCGCTATCACCACTATCAGAACAGGATTGCCGGCGGCGGAGCGGGGCAGGGGTGAGGTGGAACCGCCTTCGCGGTATGCCTTCAGGGGGTTGAGGTCGTGCCCGGGATAGGTGTCACCGGCGAAGGCCCGAGGCAGGCTTCGAGGCGTGTCGCCACTTCACCCGGCAGGTCGGCGCTCAGTGCCCGCCATGCGTCAGCCAGGGAGGGCGAGGCCGGCACCGGCGTCGCCTCGAGCGCGGCGGCCCCGACGATCGAAAGTATGTCCCCGGCGCCAATCAACTGCGCCTCCTGGCCAACCCCGCCGCATTTCACACGCCCCGCCCCAGCAGGCGATTTCCCATCCGGAAGGCGGATCGCCCGACGAGGACACCGTCAGGCACCCGTCCTGCGAGCGAACGAGCCCGCTCGAAGGCTCGAGACGAAGGCTGACCCCGCGTTCCAGGCCGGCACTGAGGACCAAGGCCCTCCCACCCGGCAGGAGGGAGATCAGGGCGCGCCCGCCATCGAGCGCCGTGAGCACGAAAGACGTCGAGGGGCCCAGCACGACGTACGCCTCACCGGCCTGCCGATCCCGTGCGGGGAGGAACAGGGCGGCGGCGGTCTGGCGGGTATCGATGGGCTCGTCCCAGGCGACGTCGCTTGAGGTCCCCGATTGGAGGAGCTGAGGCACGCGCGCAGGCACCGCGGTCGCCAAAGGGATGAACGTCGCCGAGGGGACCAGCGTCGCGGTGGGGGCCTGCGCCGTCTGCTCGGCACGCGCAACCGACTCCGACAGGCCGGCCGCCTGATCGGTCAGCGTGCGGATCTGCAAGAGCGCGTAGACCAGGGCTGTCAGAAGCACGGCGGCCACGGCCGCCATCGCCCACAAGGCGCGCCGGCCGCCGGCGCGCCGCACGCCTCCGCCCTTGCCCGGGAGCTGGATGAGGGCCACCGAGACGTTGTCGTCGGGATCGCGGCCAAGAGCAAACGCGATCAGGGTCCGGGCGGCTTCTTCCCCGATCGTCGAATCGAGCACGGTCACGATCTCATCGTCGCGAACGAACGGACGACCGGTCGTTGGCGACGTCTTGATCAGGCCGTCGGAACATACCAGGACCGAGTCGCCGGGGAGCAGCGGCAGCCCGCGGCGCCCTCGCTCGTTGGCCAACTGGAATTCCATCGTGCCGACGTAGAACCCGACGTCGACCTGGACGGTTTCGCGCCAACCGATAGCGTCCGTGACTACTTTGGCGCGCGGGTCCTTCTCGGCTTGGCGCACATCCATCTGGCGCGTCCAGACCAGCTGCGTCGCCACCGTGTGGCCGACCGTCAGCCGGGATAATTTGCCGGCGCGGCAGAAGTAGATCGGACTGTCGCCGACGGCGGCGACAAAAAGGGTCTCACCCAGCAACACCGCCAGCGACGCCGTCGAGCACATCCCGGTGCGGCCTTCGGCCAGGGCGATGCTGAAGACCTG
>CAZMVJ010000237.1:0-3366 GCA_964569445.1 uncultured Anaerolineaceae bacterium
TGATGATGGGTCACGACGAAAACTGCGCCGCCTGGCTGGCGGCGCACCGGGGGGCCTCCGGGGGTGGGGAAGGACGAGGGCGGCGGCGTGAGCGGCGGCGCGAGACCGGCAGCGGCAGCGCCTGAGCCCGCCGGCTCCGCCGATCCGAGCGACGACGGACCGATCGTCCTCTACGACGGGTGGTGCAACCTGTGCGACTCGTCGGTGGCGTTCATCCTGCGTCGAGACCGCCACGCCCGCTTTCGCTTCGCCGCCTTGCAGTCGCCGGCGGGCGCTGCGCTCCTGGGCGGCTGCGCATCTGACGAGCGCCTCGACGGGACGATGGTCCTGGTGTACGGCGGCCGATGCCGGACGCGATCGGAAGCGCTCTTGACCATTCTCCGCTTGCTGCCTCCGCCCTGGCCGTGGTTGATGGCATTCGCCGTCGTGCCGAGGCGCGCCCGCGATTGGGCCTACGACCTGATTGCCCGCAACCGGTCGAAGGTATTTGGGCGTCCAGAAACTTGTATGACTTCCCTCGGCGGATACCGCGACCGTTTTCTCGACTAGGCGCGCCTCAGGCCGACGTCGTTTGACGCAGATCAACCACCTTCTGGACGAGAGGCTCGACGATCCGCCTTAGGTCGGAGAGGTCGATACCCTCGATCTTGGCAGTTACCAACCGGTTTTCGGTGCTATCCCCGAGTGACGTCACCAGGGCGAGGAAGTTGCCGCCGGCCTGGTACACCGCCGAAGTCAGCTTGGCCAGCTCGCCGGGGCGGTTGGCGACCAATGCCGCCAGACGGATACCGGCCTCGCGGGCACCCAACAGCTCGAGGAAGACCCGGAACAGATCCGTTTCGGTGACGATGCCGACCAACTCCCGGCCGCGCATCACCGGAAGTCCGCCGATCTCGTTGTCGGCCATGATGCGCGCCGCTTCCTCGATCGGCGTCTGCTCCGTAACCGTGATGACCTCGCGGGTCATCACGCGTTCGACGGTGATCTTGCTGAGCAGGTAGTGGACCTCCCAGATACTGAGGGAGGTGGCTTCCGACGGCGAAGCCTTGAGCAGGTCCATTTCCGAGACCAAGCCGACCAGCCGGCCTCTGGCGTCCACGACCGGCACCCGACGGATGTGTTCGGTGTGCATCAGCTTGAGCGCCTCCTGGATCGGCATTTCCGCCCGGACGGTGATCACCGGCCGCCTCATTCGTTCCCCGACAAGCATGGCAACCTCCTTGCGCGGCGATGCGCTACACCTTGACGATACGACAACGCCCGGGAGGCGCTCAGCGATAGCTGTCATCCTGGGTGGGTCCAAGCGTCATGGACGACAAGGGGCGGAGCAGTGAAGGCGGCCGAATGTCAGTTGAAACCCCACGCGCCCAGCGCATAGAATGAATCGTCTCCCCACGACGCATCTGCCCCCGCGGGGGCAGGTCTGCTAAAGGGGGAAGGCGACCAATCCGGCCCCAGAAGGGGGCGAATCGAGTTACCTCTCCCGGACAGGAGAAGCGTATGGACCGCACCCTCGCCGGAACCCCTCAAGCGCTGCACCCCGAGTACGTGCGTATCCTCGACAGCGGAATCGGCGACCTGATCCAACCTCCCGACATCGAAGCCTTCCGGGAGTGGAATCGGGCCAAAGACAAGCGTCTGGTCGACAAGCGGATGACCGAGGCCGAGGCCGTGCGCCGTTTCGTCAAGCCCGGGGATTACATCGGCACCGAGCTCTATGGCACAGTGCGCTGCCCGATGAGCGTTGTCCATGAGATCATCCGCCAGGGGATCGGCGAGCTGCGCGTCGCCGGCCAGGGCGTGCTCGAACTCGACATGCTGCTGGGGGCCAGCCTGGTGAGGGCGCTCGACATCACCTACATCGGGCTGGAGGTCTACGGCCTATCCAACTGTCTGCGGCGCGAAGTCGAGAGCGGGCGGGTCGAACGGTGTGTGGAGTGGAGCAACGCCGGCATCGCCTGGCGCTTCAAGGCGGCCGCCATGGGTGTTCCCTTCATCCCGGTGCGGTCGATGCTCGGCTCCGATACCTTGAAATACAGCGCCGCCAAGGTCATCGAGTGCCCGTTCACCGGCGCCCCGATCGCCCTGCTGCCGGCGCTGATCCTGGATGTCGGCATAATCCATGTCCATCGGGCCGATGCCTGCGGCAACGCCCAGATCGACGGCATCAGCGGTTTCGCCTTCGAGATGGCGCGGGCGTCGAAACGGCTGATCGTCAGCGCCGAGGAGATCGTCGACACCGAGGTTATCCGCCGCCGGCCGGATCGGACGACCATTCCTTACTACCTCGTCGATGCCGTCGTCGAGGCCCCCTTCGGCGCGCATCCCGGCGAGATGTGCTATCGCTATGCCCGCGACGAAGGGCAGATTCGCGCCTGGGTGGAGGCCTCCAAGGAGCCGGCGACGACGGCCGACTTCCTGAAGAAGTACGTCTACGATGTCCCGGATCATCACGACTACCTGGCGCTCTTCGGCGAAGAGCATCTCCACAAGCTGCGCGAGCCGACTTCGGGGATCGCGCATCGTCGCGCTTCGCATCGCGCATCGCATCCTGGAGAGGACCCTGAAGAGGGCATCCCGGAGGGGAGGGGGGTATGAGCGACCAGCCGTACAACTCGTCCGAGCTCCTGATCTGCACCGCCTCGCGGCTGATGGAGGACGGCACGACGGCCTTCATCGGCACGGGAATCCCGATGCTGGCGGCGGCGCTGGCCCAGCGCCTGCATGCGCCGAATCTGGTGCCGATCTTCGAATTTGGGGGCACCGGCGCAATCCTGGAAACTCTGCCGCTGGCGGTGGGCGGCGGCTGCACGTTCAACCGGGCGGTGGCCGCCTCCGGCATCCGCGACATCGTCGAGACGGCGCAGCGTGGTTTCGTCGAGTACGGATTCCTCGGCGGAGCGCAGATCGACGCCTACGGCAACTTGAATACGACCGTCATCGGCGAGCACGATCATCCCACGGTGCGCCTGCCCGGCTCCGGCGGAGGCAACGACGTCGGCTCGCACGCCTGGCGGACGATCGCCATCATGCCGCACGACCGCCGCCGTTTCGTCGATCGGGTCGATTTCATCACCACGCCGGGATACCTCACCGGGCCGGGCGCGCGCGAGCAGGCCGGGCTGCCGCGGGGGACAGGGCCCTATCGGGTCGTCACGACGCTGGCCGTGTTGGGGTTCGAGCCGGTCAGCAAGCGGATGCAGCTGCTCGCCACACAGCCTGGCGTCAGCACGGACGACGTCGCCGAGAACACCAGTTTCGAATTGCTCCTGGCCGATCGGGTGGAGGACAACCCAGCCCCGACGGCCGAGGAGCTCCGCATTCTGCGAGAAGAGGTCGACGCCGAGCACCTGTACATCTAGCGCC
>CAZMVJ010000238.1:0-3358 GCA_964569445.1 uncultured Anaerolineaceae bacterium
GTGCTTCCCGGTGTCTTGCTGATGCTGTTCTTCGTAACCTCGAGCGTGCTCTCGCGCCTGGGCACCCGCCGAAAGGGCCGCGTTGCGGCGCAGTTCGAGAAGGGCGGCCGGCGCGACCAGAGCCAGGTGCTCGCCAACGGCGCCGTGGCGGCAGTCCTGGCCCTCGCTTACGGCATCACCGGCCAACCGGCAATGCTGGCGGGGCTGGCTGGTGCGCTGGCCGCCGTCAACGCCGACACCTGGGCCACCGAGATCGGTGTCCTGTCGCGCCGGCGTCCGCGGCTGGTTACGACGGGCCGGCCGGTGGACACCGGGACCTCGGGCGCCGTGTCAACCGAGGGGATGCTGGCGGCGGCCGCCGGCGCCGGACTGATCGGGATCGCCGCCGGGTCGGGGACAGGGTCCCTCGTCCTGGCCGTCGCCGCGCTCGCCGCCGGATTCATCGGCGCCGCCGCCGATAGCCTCCTGGGCGCGACGGTGCAGGCGATCTACTTCTGCCCGACGTGCCAGAAGCAGACCGAACGACATCCACGGCACGTCTGCGGCAGCGCCACAAGGCAGGTGCGCGGCTGGTCCTGGCTCGGTAACGATGGAGTCAACCTGGCGGCATCTCTCGTCGGAGCGGGCGTCGCGGCGGGGCTCTGGATCCTCTCCGGTTGACCGGCGCGGCCTGGCTGTGCTACAGTCCAGCCCTCTAGGGGGCTCGCCCGTTTTCCCCGGCGGCCGGCGAATCCTCCTCGACTCCCGTCTTGCGGAGTCCCCGCGATGGCCACAGACTCGAAGCGTTCCCCTCGCCCGCCAGTCGTCTCGATCGTTGTCCTCATCTTCCTTCTGCAGGTTTTCACGTTTGCCGCCCTGCTGTGGCTCCAACTGGCCGGACTGGGCCTGAGAGGGATCGACAGCCTCAGCAGCGACCTGGCCGCTGCCTGGCTGCAGGGGGACCGGTGGATCGACGCCGTCCTCTTCGGTGGGCTGTTCCTGCTGGCGGTGACCTCGGTTTTCGTCACGATCGGGTTGGCTCGCGTGCGTCCCTGGGCCTGGCTGTGGGCGATGACGATCCAGGGCGTGCGACTGTTGATCGGCCTGGTCGCCTACTTCCGCGGCGACCCCTACACCTTCTCCATGCTGATCCCGCTGATCGCCGTGCTGCTGCTCGACCAGGTGCCGGTGCGGCGGGCCTTCGGCCAGGAAGGGAGGACGCATGCCTAGGCGCCCGGTCGGTGGGCCTGGCCCCGATTACGACCTGGTTCGCCGTTTCGAGCCCATCCTGCGTTTCACCGAGGGGGAGCTGTACTTCCCGACCGATGTCGACCGCTACGTGGAATCGAGCAGCCTGTGGGTCAACCATCGCGACGGGCGCGACGAGCAGCTGCTGTCCGAGGGCGAGGTCACCCTGGAAAACCTGGGTGTGCAGCGCGAGCTGCCGCCCGGCGCCGTCGAGCACCTGCGCTTCGTCGGGCCGGCTTCGCTGCGGGCCGAAATGCGCCGGGCGCTGCGCGAGCGCAACTTCGGCGGGCGGGCGCGCCGCCGGGGATGGGTGCCGGGGCAGGGGCGGCTGGCGCGCGTCGGACTCTTCTCGCGCGTCGTCGACGCCGGTTTCGCCCTGACGCTGCTCGGCCGCGGCCGCGTGCCGACGGCGGTCGCCTCCCTGGCCGAGAAGAAGACGCGCGCCATCGATGCCGGCCGCGAAATCTACTCGTACTATGCCCGCGTGATCCGCGATGGCGGGTGGATCGGGCTGCAGTACTGGTATTTCTACCGCTACGACGACTGGCGCACGTCGTTCGAGGGCGTCAACGATCATGAGGCGGACTGGGAGACGATTTCCGTCTATCTCTACCAGGCCGAAGATGGGCCGCTGACGCCGCGCTGGGTCGTCTATTCCTGCCACGAATTCGCCGGCAGCGATCTGCGCCGGCGCTGGGATGATCGGGAGCAGTTGGACCTGGTCGGGGAGCACCCGGTGGCCTACGTCGGCGCCGGATCCCACGCCCATTACTTCCGACCCGGGGAGTATCTGATCGAAGCCGAGGTGCCGCCGCTGAAGCGGCTGGCCGGGCTGATCCAGACGCTGCGCGCCTTCTGGGCCAAGGTTGTCCGCCAGGGGACGGCGGCTGGGCTGGCGGTGCGCAACGTTCTGGCGATCCCGTTCGTCGAGTACGCTCGCGGCGACGGGCTCAGCCTTGGCCCAGGGCAGGACAAGGAATGGCAGGCGGTTCTGCTCGATCCGGCGCCGAAATGGCTGAACGGATATCGCGGCCTTTGGGGGCTCTATGTCCGGGACCCCATGGGGGGAGAGAACGCCCCGGCCGGACCGATGTTCAATCGTGACGGCACGCCGCGGGGCGCCTGGTACGACCCCCTGGCCTATTCCGGTCTCAACCTGCTCCCGCCTCCCCCGGCGGAGAAGAAACGTCTGGCCTTCGAGCAGCGCCGCCTGGCGCGGCGCCAGCGCCAGCTGCGCGAGCAGATCGAAGAGAAACTGGTTAGGGTCCAGGCGCGCGGCGTCGTGCGCCAGGCCTACGAGGGGTTTCCGGCTCTCCAACGCGAGGAGGCAACGCTCGCCGCCGATCTGGCGGTCGAAGCGGGCTCCCTGAAGGCCATGCGCCGCGAGCTGAGCCAGAACGAGGCGGTAGCGGCGGCCCTCGGACGACGGCTGGACAGGCTTCGCCTCGGAGCGGAAGACCCGCCCCATGCCCACATCCGTGTCCTGCAGACACCGTCGACGTCGGATGAGCTGCGCTTTGTACGGCTGACCGAGTTCTGGTCGGCCATCACCATCGGTCTGCTGGTCATCGGTTTCATCCTGCTGGTGCAGCTGGCGCCGGGATGGATTCTGGCCGGCGGGTTGACGCTGTTGGTGGCCGTGGCGCTGATCGAGTCGATTCTGCGCGGCAGCTACTCCCGGGTCATCCGCGATATCACCGTCGGTCTGGCGGCGCTGACGCTGCTGCTCCTGATCTACGAGTACTTGCGCGTGATTCTCATCGGCGGACTGGTGATCGGCGTTCTGGTGCTGACGTTCCAGAACCTGCGCGAGGCGCTGGCTCCGGTAAGGAAACGCAAGCGCCGGAAGAAACTCGGGCCGGCGGATCCGTCCAAGGGGTGACGTCCGGCTGCCGAGGCCGGCGCAACGGGAGGAGCGATGGAGTCGACGAGCCGGGACGACATCCGCAGGCTGTTGAAGATGTTCGGCGTCCGGGCCGACGAGCTGATTGTCGGCCACCTGGCGCGCACGCCCTCATCCGGGCACCTGCGCCTGGCGTTGATCCTGGAAGATCGGACCGACTACGGAGGGAAGCCGCCGGCTGAGCCGCTGCGCCTGGAAATCGAGGGCGAAGTGCGGAGGGAGTGATTG
>CAZMVJ010000239.1:0-3347 GCA_964569445.1 uncultured Anaerolineaceae bacterium
CCCGCTCCTGCGGGATTCCCGCCTGGATCATCGCCACGGCCATCTGGCTGGCGAACAGGCTCGACGAAGCGCTGTTGCGGTTGTGGAGCTCGTCGCCCATCTGCAGCGCCTGCGCCAGGATCGGGTTGAGGTCGAGGCCGCCGATCTTCCGGAGGCCCTCCCGCAACGTGGGCGCCCAGAGGTCGCGCCATCGGCTCAGACCCTCCAGGGCCTCTCGACTGTATTCCCCGAACTGTTGTCTTCCTTCTACCTGGCGGCAGAAGGCCCGATTCCCGAAAGTGCGGTTCTCTACCACCCAGACCGGCGCCGAGGGCGAGATCGTGCCCGCCATCGGACCGACGGCCTGGTGGTGGTGATTGGGTTCCAACCGCACTTCACCCCGGCCCAGCATCGCCCGGGCGGCCTCCGGGGTTTCGGCCCAGCCCTCGTAAAGCACCATGCCGATCAGGGCGCCCTGCTGCGCGCCGCACATGCGCTGCCACTCGATGGGCGGGCCCGAATGTGTGATGGCCTTCCCCTGCAGGCCGGGGATCACCTCGCCTGCCGGAGCGATATCGACCAGGGCCGGAGCGCCCGATGTCAGGCGGCGCGTCGCCTCCTCGTTGGCTCGTTGGATCTTTTCCTTGAGATCCATCTTTGTCACATTCCTTCGCTAGGCCGCGCTCAGTCCGGGCGAGTACCGCCTGGATCGATGGGCGTCACCGACGGGCCCCAGACTGAGGGCCATCCATAATCCCGCCAACAAGTCCCACCCCGTTGAGTGCCCGATCCGGATCACATCCGTGGCCAGTCGGCTGATGACCGCGACCGAATCGCCGCGCTGCAGCGCCCCCAGAAGCCGATGGAGGGCTTCCGAGGCGTGACCGACGGCATGGTCGTGGAGAAGCGCATAGCTGATGAGATTGGTACGTTGGCGCGCCCTGGTGAGAAAGCGCCGCACGGTTGACGGCGAGAAGCCCGAGGTCGGCCCGTCGACGGCGTCGAGGTTCACGGTGGCGAAGAGCATGGCGCCGACGAAGTCGTCACCGGAGGGCGTCAGTCCTTCCCCCAGGCCGAGCAAATCCTCGGCGCACGCCAGGGTCCCGCGTCGGTCCCCTGCACGCCAGGCCTCTGCCATTCCTCGGATGGGCGGGAGTGCCCGTTGGAGGGCCGGCAAGCGACGGCGGTGGTCGGCGAATTCCTTGGCCGGGGACGAAGCGATCAGGGCGCCAAAGCCTCGAGGGGCCGGCAAGCTATCTACGAAGGAACGGACGGTGCGCAGGTAGCTGCCGAGGTCGTCCCGGCTGAGTTGGGCGGCGCCGCCCGGACGCGACGGTCGCCAGACCCGGGCGCGCCTCCAGTCGAAGACGGAACCGTCGCCGAGCCTGAGCCCTTGGTCCGAGACGGTATAGATCGACCCGACACTCGGCCGCGGTGAGGGCCCGCCGACGCGTATTGCCCGCCGATGCATCGGCGTTTCCTCCGTCGCCAGCCAGACCAGTCTGCCGGGCTCGCTCATCAGGTAGACCGCCTTGGAGAAGACCGCCAACACCCGGCCCTGTCTCGACTCTGCCAGGGCCTGGCGAGCTGTTTCTCCCAGGCAGATCACCGAACGAGGCGGCGCGGCGCGGATGGTATCCATGGGAAGTGCGGTGGGTCATCGGCGGGAGAGCCCTCCCGCCGATGACCCGAACGCCGTATCTCTCTCTCTATTTCGGGCTTCCGTTCACGCCTTCCACAAACCAGTCGACGGAACCCATCGCATCGGCCGACAGTTCTTCCCCGTCGGCGACCTTCACGGTCCCGTCTTGATCGACGATCGGGCCGGCGAAGACAACCAGGTTGCCCGCCGCGATGTCCGCCCGGGCCTGGTCGACTGCGTCCTTCACTTCCTGCGGCACTTTCGGGCCGTAGGGGGCCATCGCCATACAGCCGTCTTCGATGCCGCAGCGCAGGAAGATCGGCTCCCAGGTGCCGTCGATCACGGTCGACGCCAACCAGGTCAGTTTGTCGCCCAGGGTATAGCCGGTGCCGGAGATCCAGTTCTCGGGAGCGAACTGCTGCGCCGCCAGCGATTGAAAGCCGATCGAGTAGACGCCGCGCGATTCGGCCGTGGAGATGACCGTCGCCGGCGAGTCGACGTGCATGGTGACGACGTCGGCTCCCTGATTGATCAGCGAGTTGGTGGCATCGGCCTCCTTGGCGGCGTCGCCCCAGGCGAAGGTGTAGGCCACGGTCGTTTCGGCGTCAGGATTGACGGATTGGGCGCCCAGCTCGAAGGCGTTGATGAAGGTCAGCGTCCATCCGAGGGGGAAGGCGGCGACGAAGCCCAACTGGTTCGATTCGGTCATCAGCCCGGCCGCCACGCCCATCATGTACCAGGTGTCCGGCGGGTTGCCGAAGAAGTTGGCGAAGTTGGGGCCCATCTCCCATCCGCCGGCATGTTCGAAGATCACGTCCGGATACTTCTTCGACAGCTCCAGCGCCGGGTACTGATGGTTGAAGGCCGTGGCGATGATCATCTGGGCCCCCTGCTGGATCATGTTTTCCATCGTCGACGTCGCCCCAGCCTCTTCCGGGACGTTCTCGGCCTCGATGATCTTGACGCAGGGGATGCTTTCCTGAATGGCCATCACGCTCTCGTGCATGGCCTGGTTGTAGCCGGCGTCGTTGATCGGTCCCCCGTGCAGCGCCCCGATGATCAGGCAGGGGCCGGCCTCGGTCGGCGCCGCGGTCGGCTCAGCCGGCACGGCAGTGGACTCGGCCGGCGCCGTGGTGGGCGCGGCGGAGGGGGCCGCCTGGCCGCAAGCGGCGAGCAGAAGCGCCGCCAGTACGACGACAGCCATGATGGACGGCAAGGACTTGGTCTTCATCTTCTCGTCTCCTTGAGGTGCCTTTCGAGTACGGCGGAAGTTGGGTGTACGTCAGGCCTCGGATAACCTTTCCGGATTCTCACAACGCTCCTTCCTATTCAGTGCCCTGGTAGACGCGCCCCAGGCTGGCGGGGGCGGCGTACTTGCGTCGGCCGCCCCAACCGATCAAGACCAGAAGGGTCAGCAGGTACGGAACGGTGTTCAGCAGGAACGGCGAAACCTGGATGCCGCTCGACTGCAACAGCAGCTGAAAGGCCACCGCCCCGCTGAACAGCAGCGCTCCGACAATCGCCCGCAGCGGATGCCACTTCGAGAAGATGACCAGGGCGATGGCGATGAAACCGCGGCCGGCGGTCATGTACTCCGTCCAGTTCATCGCATACGCGATCGACAGGTGAGCGGCGCCGACTCCCGCGAGAAGTCCGCCGACGAGCAAAGCCCGATAGCGAATCCGGCCGGGGTTCCTCCCGGCGGCGAAGGCCGTATCCGGCGCCT
>CAZMVJ010000240.1:0-171 GCA_964569445.1 uncultured Anaerolineaceae bacterium
TCGATGTCATTCCGAGCGAAGCGACACCTGCACCGCACCTGCGCCTGCGGCGCAGCTGCAGGCGCAGGTGCAGGAGGGAATCCCCGAAACCACCAAGCGGGATGCCTCAGGGGATTGGAAAGCAAGGCTTCTCGGCCGGGACTCGGCCCCGTGAGCCCGCCGAAGGTGGCG
>CAZMVJ010000240.1:181-3347 GCA_964569445.1 uncultured Anaerolineaceae bacterium
ACGGAGTCGCGCCTCAGGGATTCCCACCTGCACCTGCGCCCCCTGGCGGGCGATGCCAGGGGGCGCAGGTGCAGGTGGGAATCCCTGAGGCGCGACTCCGTCCGCCTCGCGGCTTTCACGAGCGCCGTATGAGGTTGGCCTAGCGCGCGTAGTCGATCGCCCTGGTCTCGCGGATGACGGTGACCTTGATCTGCCCGGGGTACTGCATCCCCTCTTCGATCTTCTTGGCCACGTCGCGCGCCAGGCGGGTAGCCGCCAGGTCGTCGATATCCTCCGGCGTGACGATGACCCGGATCTCCCGCCCGGCCTGCAGGGCGAAGCTCTGCTGGACCCCCACGAAGGAATTGGCGATCTCCTCCAGACCGCGAACGCGTTTAATGTACTGCTCCAGACTCTCGCGCCGCGCCCCCGGCCGAGCGCCGCTGATGGCGTCGGCGGCTTCGACGATGACCGCTTCGACCGACTCCTGGTCGATTTCATGATGGTGGGAGGCGATGGCATTGACCACCTTGGCGTTGACCCCGTGGCGGCGGGCGAACTCGGCCCCGATGGCGGCGTGCGTTCCCTCCACTTCGTGGTCCATCGCCTTGCCCAGATCGTGCAGCAGTCCGCCGGCTTTGCACAGCCCGACGTCGGCGCCCAGCTCGGCGCCGATGACCGCCGCTAGCTGCGCCACCTCGACGGCGTGCGCCAACTGGTTCTGGCCGTAGGAGGTGCGGTACTTCAGTCGGCCGAGCTTCTTGATGATCTCCGGATGCAGGCCGGTGACCCCCGCTTCGAAGGCCGCCCGTTCCCCCTCCTCGAGGATGGTCTTGTCGACGTCCTGCCGCGCCTGATCGACGATCTTCTCGATGTTGGCCGGATGAATCCGCCCGTCGAGGACGAGCTTCTCCATCGAACGCCGGGCGATCTCGCGCCGGACCGAGTCGAAGCTGGAGATCGTCACCGCTTCCGGCGTATCGTCGACGACCACGTCGACGCCGGCGGCCTGCTCGAAGGCGCGGATGTTGCGGCCGTTGCGGCCGATGATGCGGCCTTTCATCTCGTCCGACGGCAGGGGTACGACCGAGACCGTGATTTCGGCCACGTGGTCCGACGCCACCCGCTGGATGGCGTCGGCGATCAGCTCGCGCGCCCGGCGCTCGCCTTCGGCCTGCGCTTCCTCCTCGATCTTCCGGATGACGCGCACCATGTCGCCGCGGGACTCGCGCTCGACCTCGGTCAGCAAGAGCGTCTTGGCCTCGTCCCGGCTCATGCCCGAGACGCGCTGCAGCTCTTCGACGGTCTGCTGGTGCAGCGTCTGAAGCTCGTTTTCCTCCCGATCGAGGGTGCTCTGGCGCTTGTTCAGCTGCTGATCGCGCTTTTCGATCTGCTCCACGCGCTTGTCCACTTCGGCCCGCCGGCGCTGCAGCCGCTCCTCCTCACGCCCGAGCTCACTGCGCCGGCGCGAGGCCTCGGCTTCGGCCTCGTCCCGCACCCGCAGGGCCTCGTCGCGCGCGCCGAGTTCGACCTCGCGCGCCCTGCCCCGGGCTGATTCCAGAACGCCCTCGGCCACCGCCTGTCGCGCCAGCGCGGCGCGCTGCTCCTGCATCCGTCGAACGGCAATCCCGATTCCGATGCCGACCAACAGGGCGATCAGCCCGATTCCCAGTCCGATTCCCAAGGAAGTGCTCATGGGGTCTCCTCGCTATCGCCGTCGGCCGCCGCCTGCAGGCGGTGCAGCACTTGGCGGATGGTGTCGTAGTCGAAGCCGCGGCGCTGAAGGAAGGCGTAGAGCTTCTGGCGCCGGGCGGAAGGGTCCAGGCCGGCCCAGCGCTGGGCCGCCCGCTGAACGGCGGCCCATGCCGCCTCCGGTTCATCGACCTCGGCCAGGGCCGAGTCGATCTCGGTCGAGGCCACGCCCTTGCGGCGCAGCTCGGCCCGCAACATGGCGGCGCCGCGCGGCCGGAAGGTCATCCGGTTTTCCACCCAGACGCGGGCGAAAGACCCGTCGTCGAGGTCGCCGCTGCGGCGGAGCCGTAGGACGACCTGGTCGATCGTTTCCGGCGCGGTTCCGGCGCGCTCGAGACGCTGTCGGACCTCGGCCTCCGAGCGCGGCCGCTCGACGAGCAGCCGTCCGACGCGCTCCAGCGCGGCAGCCTCGCTCGACCGGTCCTCGATCTGTTGCTGCACCGTCGGGTCGAGACTCATTCCCACGCGCAGGCCGGCCGCGGCGGCGACGGGGATCACCCGCCACCGGCGGCCGTCCAGAAACACCTGGACGCGTGCGGAATGTCTGGGGTCTGGTTTGAGCGCGGTGATCTCGGCCATGCACGCCCCACCGCGGTCCAGAAGAATCAAGCAAGCCGCGACCCGATCTTGCCGGCCACGGCTTGACACGACCGACGCCGCCCCTGCCTGGGGCTGCGCGTGCGACTCCGCCTGCTACCCCGACGCCTCCGCGTCGAGGCATGATGACGCCCCCTACTTCCCCGCTGCTCCCTTCGTCATCTGCACAGGCGATAATCCTTCCTCACCGCGGAGTCCACAATTCCTGTTGCCAGGTTCGTCGTCAAGCCATGGCTGTGCGCTTGCGCGCCCAGCTCCGTCCCCGCCGGTTCCCTACCGGCCAGGCTCTTATTCTACTCTTCTGGCGCCGGCGCGCCAGCCCCGGCCTGGGCCGCTTGCCGCACCTGGGCCTCGACGGCGGCGGCCATCTCGGCGTTCTGCCGCAGGTACTCCTTGGCGTTCTCCCGCCCCTGCCCGATCCGCTCTTCCCGGTAGGTGTAGAACGAGCCGCGCTTCTCGATCAGCCCCAGCTCCACCCCCAGGTCCAGCACGTCTCCGCTCTTGGAGATCCCCTCGTTGTACAGAATGTCGAACTCGGCCACCCGAAACGGCGCCGCCACTTTGTTCTTCACCACCCGCACCCGCGTGCGCGATCCCACCACTTCCTGCCCGACTTTGATGCTCTCCACCCGCCGCACGTCCAGCCGCACCGAGGCATAGAACTTCAGCGCCATGCCCCCCGTCGTCGTCTCCGGATTCCCGAACATCACCCCGATCTTCTGCCGCAGCTGGTTGGTGAAGACCATCACCGTATTCGTCTGCTTGATCGCCCCCGACAGCTTCCGCAGCGCCTGGCTCATCAGCCGCGCCTGCATCCCCATCGTGGCGTCCCCCATGT
>CAZMVJ010000241.1:0-3311 GCA_964569445.1 uncultured Anaerolineaceae bacterium
TTGAAGACGCTGATGGAAGACGTCTTCGCCTCGATTGCCAGCGGGGTGATCACCTCCGACGTGGAGGACCGCATTCTGCTCTGCAACCATGCCGCCGAGGCCATCCTGGCGCGGCCGGCCTCGGCCCTGGTGGGCTCCCAGCTCAGCGACCTGCTGCCGGAGCTCAGCCCTGACCTGGCCCCGCGCGTGGCCGAGGTGCGCCAACGCGAGCGGCGCCTGATCGGCTACGAGATCCGCCCGGAGCTCGCGGGCCGTGGACGAGTGGCCTTGTCCCTGAGCGTGACACCCTTGCGGACGTCGGCCCAGGAAGTCCAGGGCGTGACGCTGGTGCTGGACGACCTGACCGAGACACGCCGGCTGGAGGCGACGCGGCGGTTGTTCGAGCGGATGGTCAGCCCGGCGGTGATCGAGCAGCTCGACCCGGAGAGCCTCCAGCTCGGAGGGCGCCTGGAGGAGATCACGACTCTCTTCGCCGATCTCCAGGGTTTCACGGCCCTGGGTGAGACGGTCGATCCGGAAACGCTGGTCTCGGTCGTCAATCGCTACCTGGCGGCAGCGGCCGAGGCGATCCTCGAACAGCAGGGGACGATCGACAAGTTCCTCGGTGACGCCATCATGGCCTGGTTCAACGCGCCCATTCCACAGCCCGACCACAGGCTGCGCGCCGCCCGGGCGGCCCTCGGGCTGCGGAAAGCCGCCGAAGCGCTGCGGGACGAGATGCCGGAGGCTTTCCGTCTGCGATTTCGCGTCGGCGTCCACACCGGGCCGGCCGTGCTCGGCCTGATCGGAACGGAATCGAGGGTGGAGTACACCGCCATGGGCGACAGCGTCAACACCGCCAAACGCCTGCAGGAGAACGCCGCCACCGGGACGATCCTGATGAGCCGTGAAGCGATCGAACCGATTCTGGATCAGGTCGAAGCGGAAAAGGCGGAGCCGGTGCAGGCGCAGGGAAAACGGACTGCCCTGGAAGTCTGGGACCTGCGCGGGATGCGCCAACCAGCTTCCCGCGAGCTTTAAGCTCGCGGGAAGCTTTCCAACAGCTCGTCGCCGTACGCGAAAATCGCCGGCCCTCCGCCGGTGTGCCAGAAGAGGACGCGTTCCTCGCGGGCGATCGTCCCCCGCCCGATCATGTCCACCATTCCGCCGGCCGCCTTGGCGGTATAGACCGGATCGAGCAGGAGCCCCTCCAGCCGGGCGAAAAGGCGGGTGGCCTCGATCTCGCGCCGTCCGAGAACGGCGTAGCCCTCCCCAATGTAATCGTCGACGACCTCCACCTCATCTTCCGAAAACGCAGCTTCCATCCCCAGCAGCGCAGCCGTCTCCCCGGCCAGAACGGCGACCTCCTGGCGCAGCTTCCGCGCCGGCTGGTCGACGCTGATACCCGTGATCCTTCCGTCGAAGCCGTGCCGGCGCGCCCCGACCAGCATGCCGGCCTGGGTCCCGGCTGATGAGCTGGCCACGACGATCCGGTCGTAGGAGGAGACCTGCGCGGAAAGCTCGCTCATCGCCGTGACGTATCCCAGCGCCCCCAGCGGGCTCGAGGCGCCATAGACGATCTTGTATGGCCGGCGTCCCTGATCCCAGGCTTCCTGGAAGACTTCGTCGAGGACTTCGTCGCCGCTGCGGGTCCCCGTCCAGCGGATCTCGGCGCCGCACAAGAGATCCAGGAGCAAGTTCCCGGTGACATGCGCCGGCGGATCTCCTCGCAAGACGAGCGTACATTCGAAGCCGAAGCGAGCTGCTGCGGCGGCGGTCTGGCGGCATTGGTTGGACTGGACGGCCCCGGTGGTGATCAGCATGCGGGCGCCATTGGCCTGGGCTTCCGCCAGGAGGTATTCCAGCTTGCGAACCTTGTTACCTCCGAAGGCCAGTCCGGTGGCGTCGTCGCGTTTCACCCACAGCGCCGCGCCGCCCAGGTGAGCTCCAAGGCGCGGCATCGGCTCGATGGGGGTGGGGAAGTGGCCGAAACGGAGGCGGGGGATGTGGTCGATTTGCATCTAAGCACCTCGCAGGGGAGTCTCCACCCGGGGGAAGCCTCTCCTTGATGTCATTCCGAGGAGGCCCACACCATGGTCCCCGAAGCGAATGGGAGTGGGAGGGCCGACGAGGAATCCCCATGCCGCGGCTGGTTGAGACATCTTCGGGCGTGGGATGCGCGCCCGGATGGGGCATGGCGCGTGACGCGCCTCAGGGATTCCTCTGCCCGCTTCGCGGGCATCGGAATGACATGGTAAGGACGGCACGCTCGATGATGTCTCCACAGGGAAGCGCCTTGGGGGACGGCCCCTTTCTGATTGTCATTCCGAGGAGGCCAGTACCATAGTCCCCGAAGCGAAGCGGAGTGGGAGGGCCGACGAGGAATCCCCATGCCGCGGCTGGTTGAGACATCTTCGGGCGTGGGATGCGCGCCCGGATGGGGCATGGCGCGTGACGCGCCTCAGGGATTCCTCTGCCCGCTTCGCGGGCATCGGAATGACATGGATGGAGAGGCCTTCCGGCCCTTGGTCCATTGGAGGCATCCCCCTACGTCCCTGGATCGACCATCCGTCGCGTTTGGTCCTCTTGTCGCCGCCGCGTCCAGGAGAGAACGCGTGGCACGGCGAAGGAGTACATCCAATGCAAGAGAGGCCGCGCGGTGTGATCCCACGAGCCGACGAGCCGCACGTGCTCCGCCCCGAACCCTTCCTTGAAGCGATACAGGCCCCATAACGGATCGGCCGGGTCCGCGGCCTCCGGCGCGCCCCAGAAATCGTAGGCCTCGCAGCCGGCGTCGCGCGCCCAGCGGATGGCGGCCCACTGCAAGGCGTGATTCGGCATCGCCTCGCGATGGGACGAGCCCGACATCCCGTACAGATACCAGGCACGCCGGCCGAAGCGGAAGACGATGATCCCGGCGACGGCCTGGCCATCGACCTCGGCCAGCAACGGCTGCGCCAGGCCGGCGGCGATGAATCCGCCCCAGGCACGCATGTAGTAGTCGCGCGGACGAATGACGAAGCCGTCCCGCACCGCGGTTTCGGCGTACAACGCGTACAGCCGTTCGAGATCCTCTCCAGCTGTTCCGAGCCGCACGACGACGCCGCGCTTCTCCGCCAGCCGGATGTTGTAGCGCGTCTTCGGTTTCATCGCCGCCAACAGCTCGTCTTCCCTCCGTTGCAGGTCGAGCACCATCGTGCTGCCGAACTGGACGGGTTGCGAGGAACGGGACCAACCGGTCTTGTGCAGCATTTGTTCGGCCTGGTCGGAAGCGGCGACATCCGGCTCGATCTTGACCATGACCGTCCGCCGGGCGGCGGCGAGGCTTCCGA
>CAZMVJ010000242.1:0-2944 GCA_964569445.1 uncultured Anaerolineaceae bacterium
GGAAAGGCAGGATGCCAAGCATGTTCCCCAGCAGGGCTTGCGATCGGGTGACCAAACCGCTGCGCTCGAGGTAAGTCAAGTCGGCGACGAAGACCACCAGGTACAGGCGCGGGACCATGCCGCGCACGATACGTACGACCTCGTCCAGGTCGGCGCCGTCTTCCGCCGCGCGCACCGCCGCCTCGACCAGCAGCCCAAGCCCGCTGGAAAGGGTCTGTGAATCCACGACGTGGATGGAACAGCGCCCGAGGAACTTCTGGCTCGCCGCCTGGGCGTTGTGGACGGTCGGGTTGATGTGCGCCGACCCATGGATCGACACGATCTGATCCGTCTCCAACGCCAACTGGCCGTAAGCCTCGGCCATCCGATCGGTCGAAGGCGGCTCCGCCAGGGGATAGCCCTGACAGCGCTCGAAGAGCGAGCGGGCGCTGTCGATCTCGTCATCCGGGGATTCCTCCCAGGCGTCGAGGTGGCAGCGCAGTGTGAGCGGAGCGATGGCCACCGGATGGCGCGCCAGGAAGCCAGGCGTGGCGAAGCGGACCGTGCTATCGGTGACGACGCGGACCCGACTCATGGGTTACTCGATGGAAAGCAGCAAGGGATAGTGCGGCTGGCCGCCGCTGTAGGATTCGACTTGCAGCGACGGGTAGGCTTCCCGGATGCGGGCGATCAGCTGTTCGGCGATGCTCGCCGGAAGGTCTTTTCCGATGTAGGCCGTCACCAGATCGGCCTGCGCCGCGCCTCCGGCCTCGAGCAGGTCGAGCAGCGCTTGCTCCACGGTGTCCCCGGCGACGGCCATCTTCCCGTCGATCATGCCGATGATCTGGCCCTCACGGACGGCGACTCCGTCGATCTCGACCGAGCGCGTCGCCGTCGTGAGCTCGCCGGTGCGCACACCGAGGCGCGCCCGCTCCATCTCCTCCGCCAGGGCGTCCAGGTCGGACCGCGGGTCGTAGGGGAGCATCGCCGCCAGTCCCTGGGGGGCCGTCGTCGTGGGGAGGACGCGCACTTGCTTGCCGGTCAGCTCGGCCGCCTGGCGAGCCGCCAGGATAATGTTCTTGTTGTTCGGCAGGACGATGACCCGATCGGCCGGCAGTCCTTCGATGGCCCGGCAGATGTCCTGCGCGCTGGGATTCATCGTTTGCCCGCCTTCGACGATGGCCGCCACGCCCAGGCTGGCGAACAGGCGCGACAGCCCGTGACCCGGGCTGACGGCCACGACGCCCACCTGGTCGGCGGTGATGGTCGGCAGCACCAGGGGCGCCTCGGGCGAAGTCCCGCCGGCCTGGATCATCAGGTTCTCGACGCGGTACTCGATGACCGTTCCCAGCCCGCGCAGGTACTCGACCGGGGCGAACTCGGTTCGGTCCGGCACGTGGATATGCATCCGGTAGCGCCCCTCGCCTTCGGCGATTTGGATCGAGGTCCCCATCCCCTGCAAATCGCGATGGAAGACGGGCAGGTCGAGCGGCCCTTGCGGGCGGAAGTCCACCACAACTTCCCAGTCCTGGCCGGGCTCGATCGACTCCGACAGGTCCGCCATCTCGAGCGCCGCCAGCGACTTGATGTCGATCAGCGATTCGTCGAGCGGCAGCCGGTAGGCCGCCCGCAGCATCCCTTCCAGGATGAAATACAGCCCTTTGCCCCCGGAGTCGACGACGCCCGCTTCCTTCAGCACCGGCAGCAAGTCCGGCGTGCGGGCGACAGACTCCTCCGCCGCGTCGACGACGCGTTCGAGGATCTCCAGCCCCGAGCTGGCGCCGGCCTCGATCGCCCGGCGCGCAGCCTCGGCCACGTCGCTGGAGACGGTCAGGATCGTGCCTTCAACCGGTCGGACGACGCCGCGGTAGGCCGTGTCGCGCGCCTCGGCCAGCGCCTCGGCCAGCGCCGACGGATCGATCTCGGTCTTCTTGTCCAGGCTGCGGGCAAAGCCGCGCCACAGCTGCGACAGGATGACGCCGGAATTCCCGCGCGCTCCCATCAGCGCCCCGTGGGCCAGGGCGTGAGCTACGGCGGAAACCGAAGGATCCGGCGTGGACGAGACCTCGTCCCAGGCGGCCTGCATCGTCAGGACCATGTTGGTCCCGGTATCGCCGTCGGGGATCGGGAAGACGTTCAGGGCATTGACGACCTGCTGATTGGTCCGCAGCCAATGGAGCGACGCCCAGGTCAGCAAGCGCAGGATCTGGCCGTCGAGATGACGGTACCGCTCCAGCAAGCGCAGGCGGACGGGGGCGTCGACGGCGGGAAGAGGGCTGGCCATGAGGGAATCAGTCGACGCTGCTGACGCGCAGATCCTGGACGTGAACGCTGACGGCGGCCACCGGCATACCCAGCATCTGTTCGACCTGGTAGCGCACGCTCTTGGCGACGCTGCCGGCGACGGCCGAGACGCGCGTCCCATACTCGACGATAATGTAGGCGTCGATCGTGATCGAGTCGCCCTCGGTGTGGACCTCGATGCCCCGGTGCGGATCCCGCACCAGGAGTTGGGCGATGCCGTCCGCCAGACCGCGCGAACTCATCCCGACGACTCCATAGGTGCCGAGCGCGGCATGGCTGGCGATGGTGGCAATGGCCCGCGGCGAGACGGTGACCCGTCCCAGGGGCGAGTGACCGGCGGTCATGCCCGACCCTCCGGTCGGCCGCCCCGCAGGCGGCGCGTTCGACAAGGCGACCTGGCATCCTGAGCCCCTCGCCGCAGCTTGCCCTGAGCGTAGCCGAAGGGCTCGGGACAGGCTCCGTCGAAGGGCTCAGCGCGCCTGGAGACCAGGCAGGCTGAGTTATGGCGAAGGATGCCGGTCGTTCGATCGTACGACCCTGGATGGAGCGGCGCCGGCATGGTAAGATGGTGACTCAACATCCTGGACGACTGAGCGGAAAGGAACTTGGTTCGATGGCGAAGTGTGCTCACTGCGGCAAGACCACGACCTTCGGTCATAAC
>CAZMVJ010000243.1:0-2940 GCA_964569445.1 uncultured Anaerolineaceae bacterium
GGGATCGGGAAGCACGATGGGAAGAATCCCAAAGGCGATTTCGCAAACGTTCTCGCGCGGTGGAGCCCGGCTCGCAGACATCCTGCGGCTGGGCGCTGCGGCCGCGATGCTGTGGGCATGCACCGTCCCCATGGTCTCGCCGAGCGGAGGTCCTCCCTCCAAGGCCAGTCCGTCTCCGTCGTCTTCATCGACTCCACGCCTTTCCACCCCTTTCCCAACCCCCACCATCCCGCCCACTTCCACGCCCCGGCCGCGGTCGGAGCGCGTCCTGATCGTCAGCCTGGATGGGCTGCGCCCGGACGCCCTCGACCCGAACCGCACGCCGGCGATCCTGGCGTTGGCCGAGGCGGGAGCATTCACGCTGACCGCTCAGACGATCGACCCATCGGTGACGCTGCCGGCTCACGCGTCGATGCTTTCCGGATACGACGTCGAACAGCACGGATTGACCTGGAACGACTACCTCCCCGAGAACGGTTTCATTCTGACGCCGACCCTGTTCTCCCTGGCCCACGACGCCGGCCTGCATACCGAGATGGTCGTCTCGAAGGAGAAGTTGGTCCACATCGCTTCGCCCGGCTCGGTCGACGAGTTCACCTACGTCCCAGGGGGCGATTTCGCCGTCGCCGAGCAGGCGGGCATCGCCATCGCCGACGGGTTCGACGTTCTCTTCGTCCATTTCCCCGGCCCCGACACGGCCGGCCACCAGGATGGTTGGATGTCGCCGACCTACCTCGGCACCGTCGCGCACTCCGATGAGGCTGTGGCTCGCATCCTGGCGGACCTGGAGGCCGCCGGCCTTCGGGAAGGAACGCTGATCATCCTGACCAGCGATCATGGGGGGCACGGGGAGGTCCATGGATCGTCGCTGCCGGAAGACATGACGATCCCGTGGATCGTCGCCGGTCCCGGCGTCGTGCCCGGTACGCGGCTGACGTCGCCAATCACGATCTATGACACGGCGGCCACCGCCTTGTGGGCGCTGGGACTGTCACGGCCGGCCGACATCGCCGGCCGACCGATCGTGGAAGCCTTCGCCGAAGGTTCGGCTCGAGAGTGGACGATCCCGCCCGCCTTGGTGTCTGCGCCGAAAGTCCCCTTCCCGGCCTTAGGCCCCGGTGGTAGGGTGGAGAAGCTCGGTCCGGAGGTCGACGCTCGGGCCGGCTCTCGGGCGGTGGGATGAGCAACCTCGTCGGTCAGATGCTCGGGCAGTATCGCCTGGTCGAACAGATCGGCCAGGGCGGGATGGCGACGGTTTACCGCGCCCTCGACACGCGCAGTTTGCAGGACGTCGCCGTCAAGATCCTCTCCAGCAGCGCCGTCGGCGACCGGCGCTACGTCCGCCGTTTCCGTCGCGAGGCGGGATTTGTCAAGAACGTCTTGCGTCACCCGAACATCGTCCCGGTGCTGGACTACAACGAAGTGCGCGGCCTGGTCTACCTGGTCATGCCGTTCATCCCCGGGGAAACGCTGCACGACCGGATGACGCGCCGCCGGGTCAGCGATGCCGAGGCGGCGCGCTGGATCGACCAGGTCGCCGGCGCGATCGACTTCGCCCACGGGCACGGGATCATCCACCGCGACGTCAAACCGTCCAACATCATCATCGACAACGAAGGTAACGCCCACCTGACCGACTTCGGCCTGGCGCGGATGATCGAGGGGTCGAACACCCTCACCGGCTCGATGCTGATGGGGACGCCGTCGTATGTCTCGCCGGAGCAAGGCCGCGGCAAACGCGTCGACGGGCGGGCGGACGAGTATTCGCTGGGCGTGGTGATGTACCAGCTGGCGGCGGGTCGCGTCCCCTTCGAGGGCAGCACGCCGATGGCGACGGTGCTCATGCACATTCAGGAGCCCGTCGCCCGGCCCAGCCGCTTCAACCCCAATCTGTCGCCGGCGGTGGAGAAGGTCATCCTGAAAGCGATGGCCAAGGACGCCGAGGAGCGGTTCCCGACCGTCGCCGCCATGAACCAGGCCTACCAGACTGCGGTCAAGGGGTCGCCGCAGACCGAGGCCGAGTGGCTCCAGCTGCGCGGGCCGAACGAGATCGCCGTCGCCAGGCAGGTGGCGCAACCCCGGGAGCAGGACGAGGGGACACGCCGCAGGTCGCCGGTCGTCTGGCTGTTGGCGGGTGTGGCGCTGGCCCTGGCTGTGGCAGGCATCGCCGCGGCGACCGCGCTCTCCTCGCTCGGCGCAACCGCCGAGCCCTCCGCCGCGCCAACCTTGGCGGCGCCCCCGACGGCGGTCCCCGTGGCCGCGGTCGAGCCATCCGCGACTCCCTTGGCGACGGCCACCCCGGCCGTCTCAGCCGAGTGTCCCCAGGTCAGCCTGCTTGGTTTCGAACCCGACGGCAACGAGGTGAGCTGGGCGATCTACAACGGCCAGCTGCAGGATGAAATTCACGTCTCGGACTTCCTCTTCGGTGTGCCGGAAGGGCAATCGCTCTTGGACGTGCGGCTGGGAAGCACATCCCTGTTGGATCCTGATTCGACCGACAGCGGGGGCCCGATCCCGAAGCTCGTGACGCTGGCAAGTGACGTGACGACCGTCGCGCCAGGCGCCACCCTTCCGCTCGCGCTGCGCTTCGCCTTCGCCGACGCCGCGCCGGGCTACCAGATCATCGTCATCTTCAAAGAAGGATGCTCGGTCAAGACCGTCTGGTGAGACCAGGCCGGTCACGGCCATCGGCACGTTCTTCACCCCTCGCCTGCGTAAGAATCGTGACTACTGTTTCCCGACGCCCGGATTGCTCGCCGCCTCGGCGAATCGAATCCGCTCTTCCAACGGAGGGTGCGTTCCGAACAGGATGACAGCCCACCGTGGAGGGTTGGCGTCGGCCAGGTTTTGATTGGCCAGGCGCGTCATCGCGTCGGCGAAGGCCTGCGGCCTCCCCGTCAGCTCGACCGAGAACGCGTCCGCCCGCCGCTCGCGCCAGCG
>CAZMVJ010000244.1:0-2917 GCA_964569445.1 uncultured Anaerolineaceae bacterium
TGCAGCGCAGGATGGACACGCTGAAGCTGGCCGGCGCCGACGACCTCAACAAGACACTCAACAGCCTGGAAATCGAACGGGCGGCTTTGCAGCGGACTCCCACCTGGCCTTGGGAGCCGGGCACGATCCGCGGCCTCGCCGCCGCCGTTCTCCTGCCGATTGTCCTGTGGCTCGTCCAGTTCGCCCTGCAGCGGTACCTTGGATGAAGCGGACCACCACCACGCGCAAGACCTCCTCGCTCCCTGAGTCACCGTCAGCCGCCACGACGGCGTGGCCGAGCTGCATCGGCGCATGGACCGTAACGAGCTGACCCGCATGGACGACCTGAACAAGGCGCTAGCCAGCCTGGAGATCGAACGCGGTGCCCTGGAGCGGGTGCCCACCTGGCCTTGGGAGCGCGGGACATTGCGCAGCTTGATCGCCGCCATCGTGATCCCGCTCCTCATCTGGACCATCCAGGCGATCCTGCAGCGCTACCTGGGCGGCTGACAGCTCCCCGCGAGCTATGCCCCGCGGCCTTCCCTTTAGCCTCTTGCGGAAGGCCGCGGGAAAGTTCGCGGGGAGGTTCATCCCCGCGTGTCACCAGGTCCTGGCGCCGCTGCTCGCACGCTGAGAACCCCCGAGCTTCCCGGAAGCTCAAAGCTTCCGGGAAGCTCTATCTCCGTCTGATATCATCCGCCCCATGTCCAATCCAAAACCCGGTCTACGGGTCCGGCTGAGGGAAACGCCGGCCAAGGCGCGCGACGCCGCCTACAACATCCGCCGCGCCTTCGGCCTGGTGTGGGAGGCCCATCACACCGGGACCCTGCTGATGGCTCTGTGGACGATCATTGGCGGCCTGCTCCCATTGGCCCAGGCCTACATCGCCAAGTTGATCGTCGACGGCGTCGTCAACTCCTTGCGGGCCCAGGCTTCACCGATGGAGGGCCTGCGGGTGGTGGCGCCCTTCCTGCTGGCCGAGTTCGTCCTGGTCGTGCTGCAGGCCGGCGTGGCGCAGGCCCGCAGCCTGACCGAGCATATCCTCCACTCGCGCCTCAACCTGACGATCAACACCCGCATCATCCGCAAGTCGCTCGACCTCGATCTGGCCTACTTCGAGAACGCCGAGTACTACGACAAGCTGCAGAACGCCCGGCGCGAGGCCGATTGGCGCGGTTTGCAGATCATGAACGGCGGCTTTTACCTGATCCAGAATCTGCTGACGCTGGCCTCCTTCGCCGTCGTCCTGTTCGGCTTCAACGCCTGGCTGGCCCTGCTGCTGTTCGTGGCGACGGTGCCGGCCTTCGTCGCCCAGAGCAACTACGCCGACTTGAACTTCCGCGTCATCTCCTGGCGAGCCCCGGAAGCGCGCAAACTCAACTACCTGGAATACCTGCTGACGGATTACGACGCCGTCAAAGAAGTCAAGTTGTTCGCCCTGGGCGAGCCGCTGCTCGGCCGCTACGCCACTCTCTTCTGGACCTTCCTGCGCGAAGACCAGTCCATCGCCCAGCGGCGCAGCCTGGCGTCGCTGGGCTGGGGTTTGCTGGCGACGCTCACCTACTACGGCGCCTACTTCTGGATCGTGCTGCAGACGCTCGAAGCCGACATCACCCTGGGCGACATGACGCTCTACTTGATGATCTTCCGCACCAGCCAGAATACGTTCGAGTCGATCTTCTGGGGCCTGAGCGAAATG
Organism: uncultured Anaerolineaceae bacterium; assembly: GCA_964569445.1. Lineage (GTDB taxonomy): Bacteria > Chloroflexota > Anaerolineae > Anaerolineales > E44-bin32 > DATEVL01. The sequence continues at coordinate 1,679 of CAZMVJ010000244.1, forward strand.
TACGAGAACGGGCTATTCATGAGCAACCTGTTCGCCTTCCTCGAGCTCGAACCCCAGATTCGATCGGTCGGCGCACCGCAACCGCCTCCGGCCGACGAGCGGCGCGGCCTCGAGTTCCGCCGCGTCTCGTTCCGCTATCAAGGCCATGACGACTGGGCGCTACGCGACGTCGACCTGACGATCGGACCGGGCGAGAAGGTCGCCCTCGTCGGCCCCAACGGCGCCGGTAAGACGACGCTGATCAAGCTCTTGGCCCGCCTGTACGATCCCACCGAAGGTCAGATTCTGCTCGATGGGGTCGACCTGCGCGACCTCGATCCGGCCGACCTGCGCCGCCGCATCGGTGTCATCTTCCAGGATTTCGTGCGCTACCACCTGGCGGCCTCGGAGAATATCGGCTTCGGGCAGATCGAGGCCCTCGACGACCGGCCGCGCATCGAAGCCTCGGCCGTCAAGAGCGGCGCGCATGCGGTCATCACCGAGTTGCCCGAGGGCTACGAGACAATTCTCGGTCGCTGGTTCAGCAAAGGGCGCGATCTTTCCGGCGGGGAGTGGCAGAAGATCGCCCTCGGCCGGGCTTTCATGCGATCGTGCGACATCCTGGTGCTCGACGAGCCGACGGCTGCGCTCGACGCCGAGAACGAGTTCAAGGTCTTCCAGCAGTTCCGCGCCCTGACCGAAGACAAGATGGCGATCCTGATCAGCCACCGCTTCTCGACGGTGCGCATGGCCGACCACATCTATGTCCTCGAGGACGGCCGCCTCGAGGAGCAGGGCACCCACGATGAGTTGCTGGCGCTGGACGGGATCTACGCCCGGCTGTTCACGCTCCAGGCCCAATCGTATCGGTAGCGACGCATGTCCGACTCACCTTCCTCAAGCAGGGTGGACCAGGCCGCGTCGCAGACGGGCGCCAGCGAGACGCCTCTGGGGCGGCTCGTTCCCGGCATCGCGCTCTTGTCGGCGGCCATGCTGGGCCTCGAGATGTTGGCGATCCGCTGGATCTCGATCTTGTATTACCCGTTGGCCGCCTACATCGTGATCGCCCTGGCCCTGATGGGCCTCGGCATCAGCGGGGGCGTTCTGGCCGTTCGCGGGGACCGCCGGCTCACCGCCCGTCAGGCAGCGATCTTCGCCGCCCTCTTCTCCGCCTCGACCATCGGCGCCATGGCCTTCGCCTGGGCGGCCCCGGCCTCGCCGTGGCTGGCCGTCGGACTGATCCTCGGCCTGGCGCTCCCC
>CAZMVJ010000245.1:0-2858 GCA_964569445.1 uncultured Anaerolineaceae bacterium
ACACCTCGGGCCACGAGTGCAGGTCGGCCTCGGAGACCAGGTACTGTCCGGTGTCGACATTGTATTCGCCCGCGGCGAAGCCGGCGGCCAGCCGGCTGGGAATTCCGAGAGAGCGAAGCATCAGGACCGCGGCGCTGGCGTAGTAGTCGCAGAACCCCCGTCGGGAGTCGAACAGGAACCACTCGACCGGGTCGCGTCCCGATGGCGGCGCCGTGCTCTCGCGCTCATAGCTCATATTGGCCCGCAGCCAGGCCGTTACGGCGGCGGCCTTATCGTAGGGTGTGGCGGCCCCGAGCGCGATCTCGCGGGCCAGTCGGTCTACCCGGCGCGGGAAGTCATCCGGCAGCTGTAGATACGCGTCCTGGACCCATTCCGGATACTCGGTCCCGGCCTGGCGCAGATCGCCCTGCAGCGGGGTGGCCAACCTCGATTGCACCCGATAGGAATCGCCGGGGAGGAGCGTCTCGACAGATGTCGCTTCCAGCACGTCGACGACCGTCCCGTCCGCGGTCACCTGACGGAGATCGGCCGAGCGATTGATCCAGGCCATCTCCGCCGGCAGATAGAGAAGCTTCATCGCCGGCATGAGCGACGAAACGGCGAATTCGAGATCGATTCGCCCGAGGTGGTTCGGCTCGGCTGCGGCGCCCTGCCGCGGACGAAAGGCGGTCGAGGTGCCGAGGGTCACTTCCCATTCGCCGTTGCGGTAGGTGTCATAAGCGCGGGCGCGCCAGTAAACACGGGCGTTCTCCGGCACCTCGGTAAGCGATCTCGCCCGAAAGACCACCCGGTTCCCCGGTGGGCGGCCGGCGCCAAGGGGCAGCGTGCCACCGAAGGTCTCGCCGTACAGGTTGACCGGCGCGCGCAAGCCTGCCAGGGCGTCCGAGAAGAATTCGCTGAAAGGGGACCGCGAACCGGTGACGCCGGCGGCGGATTCGAGTTGGGTGTCGGGAATCTGGGGGCCCATCCACGCCAGGACGACCAACGCCAGTGCGGCGGCGATGCCCGCCTGGGTGACACGCGACGAAATATCGGTCGACACCTGAGCCCGCCGCTGCTCCCAGCCCCGTCGCCGACCGTTGAGCTCGGTGCGCACGATGAGCGCCAGGGCCGCCAGGAGAAACACCGGAAGATAGATTTGCAGCCGCGTGCCGTAGCGGTAGTAGTAGACGTTGAGGAAGACGGCCAGGCCGGGAAGCAGCACGGCCAGCCAGAGCCCGCCCCGGCGGAAGAGCCACCACGTCCCGAAAACGCCTATCGCCCAGAACGCCAGCGACACGCCCAGGACGAACATCAAGGAGTCGTGGCTTGGTTCGCCGGCCATCACGACCGAGACGAAGCCCGCCACCCTCGCCGCCAGATCGAAGACGCGCTCGCGCCACGCCATCGCCGGATCGAGCACGGAGGTCAGTTTCCACACGACCAGGACCATGCCATAGCCGGCGGCCAGGACGAAGGCTGTCCTACTGCGCAGGCGACTGACGACGAGCAGCGCCCCCAGAAGCAGGCCGGCGCCGGCCACGACAGGGACGAAACCCAGGTTGTCGGTCCAGTTCGCTGCCGGCAGAGCCATGGCCGCCACCAGAACAGCCGACGACCACAGGACGAAGCTCCAGCCGTCCCACCCTCGGCGGACCTCCGTCTCGGAAGCATGCGTTGTCACCGGCAGCCGCGCGGCGTCGGCGGGTACCACGCCCCGAGTCTATCGCAACCTTTTGCGGAGGTGCGCCGCCGATCCCGCCGGCGCACCACGGGGCGCCTGCTTGTCGCTCGCATGTGAACCTGCTATGATGCGCGCCTCTAGGGTCCCGTTTCAGAAGATCGACGATGAAGCCGTCGGCTTCTTCCCGAATACGGGGCGATCCCTGGCGGGCCCCGCTGAAGGGACGCACTCAAGGCGGGGGCACAGCACAGCGAGATCTCGATGAGATGCTTCTTCGAGGCGGAAGACCTGGCAGACCCAGTTGTTCAAAGGACCTCTGAAACGGGATACTAGGTCGAACGGCCCCATGCGTCGCAACCATCGAACCTTGTACGTATTCCTGGGGGCGATCATCGTCGCCACGGTCCCCTGCTACTTCGCCGGCTACGTGGCGATTCGCAATGCCCCGGGAGAGGCGACGGCGACGCCGTCCGCGACCGCCACCGTCCCGGCGCCGAGTCCGACGGTGTTCATCACGCTCCCGGCCTCCGCCTCGCCCACCGAGACGACCGCGCCGGGGACGGCCAGCCCGACCTTCGCCCCGCCAACCGCCACGCAGACCTTCACGCCCTTCCCGTCCTCGACCTTCACTCCGACGATCACCGACACGTCGACGCCGACCCCCAGCGAGACCGCATCGAACACCCCGGAGCCGACCGCGACCGAGACGCCGACGCCTTAGTATGGAAGCCCGGCGCGCTTCGACTGCGCTCAGCGCGCCGGGCATGAGCAGGGTCGAAGGTCTAAAGGATGCCTGCGACTGCCTCGACAGTCATTGCAGAGAACCGTAGGGGCGGGTCTGAGACCCGCCCCTACGATCGTCACGGAACAAAGAGGCTCGAAGAAACCCGGCGCTTCGACGGAGCCTGCCCCGAGCGAAGGCGAGGGGCTCAGCGCGCCGGGCATGAGCAGGGTCGAAGGGCTAAAGGATGCCTGCGACTGCCTCGACAGTCATTGCAGAGAACCGTAGGGGCGGGTCTGAGACCCGCCCCTACGATCGTCACGGAACAAAGAGGCTCGAAGAAACCCGGCGCTTCGACGGAGCCTGCCCCGAGCGAAGGCGAGGGGCTCAGCGCGCCGGGCATGAGCAGGGTCGAAGGGCTAAAGGATGCCTGCGACTGCCTCGACAGTCATTGCAGAGAACCGTAGGGGCGGG
>CAZMVJ010000246.1:0-2852 GCA_964569445.1 uncultured Anaerolineaceae bacterium
CGGGTGACCCAGCCACTTCAGGGGCTGCGGGTCGCCTGCTACTACGGCTGCCTGCTCACCCGCCCTCCGTCCATCACCGGAGCCGAGGACGCCGAGTATCCGATGGCGATGGACCGCCTGATGCAGTCCCTCGGCGCCGAGCCCGTGGCGTGGGACGCCAAGGTGTCCTGCTGCGGCGCCTCGCTCGCCCTGACCAACCTCGACATCGTCCTGGGGTTGAGCCGCGCCGTCCTCGAGAACGCCCGCCAGCGCGGCGCCGACATCGTGGCCGTCGCCTGCCCGCTGTGCCACAGTAACCTCGATACGCGGCAGGCGAAGATGGGGTTGGCCAACCCGATCCCCGTCTTGTACTTCACCCAGCTGATGGCTTTAGCCTTCGGCATGGCCCCGCAGGCCGCGCTGGGACACAACATGACCGATCCGCGGCCGATCTTGGCATCGAAGCTTCCCGCGAACTTCAAGCTCGCGGGAAGCTGAGGCTTACAGCATGAAACCTGCCCCGCTCCCCTTTGTCGTCCTCTCCCGAAGCAGTCAGGACGTGCGCCTGTGCCAGGCCTGCGATCAGTGCCGCGACCTGGTCGCCGAGGGCATGGACCTGACCTTTGGAGAGATCATGCACCTGGCCGCCCGGGACGACGAACGGGCGATCACCTGCGACAGCCTATGGCGCTGCGAACCGCTGCTGGAGAAGATGGGGCAGTGCCCTTCGGGCATCGACGTCCCCACCGTGGTCCGGACCCTGCGCCAGGAAGCGCTGCGCCGCGGCTATGGCCCGCTGACCGCCACACCGGATTGGATCCTGTGAAGATCGCCGTCACCGGCAAGGGCGGAGTCGGAAAAACGACGCTGACAGCGCTCCTGGCCCGCGCCTTCGTCGATCAGGGATACAAAGTGCTGGCGATCGACGCCGATCCATCTCCATGTCTCGGTCAGGCCCTCGGATTTCCGGCAGAGGCCCTGGCGCGCCTCGAACCCATCGCCCGCATGGAGGCGCTGATCTACGAACGCACCGGCGCCCAGCCCGGCACGATTGGCGGCTATTTCAAGCTCAACCCGCGCGTCGACGACCTGCCGGACCAGTTCTCGGTGGAGGACCGCGGCGTCCGCCTGCTCGAGCTGGGGGCGGTCGAGATGGGCGGCGCCGGTTGCATCTGCCCGGAGAGCGCCGTCCTGCGGGCTCTGGTCACCCACCTGCTGCTGCGTCGCGACGAGGTCGTCCTGCTCGACCTGTACGCCGGCGTCGAGCACCTGGGACGGGCGACGGCCGACTCGGTCGACGCCATGCTGATCGTGGTTGAGCCGACCCGGCGCAGCCTGGGAACCGCAGCGCAAATCAAGGCGCTGGCGTTGGATTTGAAGCTGACCCGCTTGTTTCTGGTGGGGAGTAAGGTGCAGACGGACGACGATCGGCGTTTGATCGAAGCCGGGTCGCCCGGTCTGCCGGTGATCGGCTACCTTCCCCTCGACGAGGCCGTCCGCCAGGCCGACCTCGAAGGAGTTGCCGCCTTCGACCTTTCCCCATCGCTGAGAGAAGTGGCCACGGAGCTTGTACTCTCCGTCCAACGCAAGACGACCGAACTGCTATCCGCATAGACCCTCACTCGAAAGACAGGGGCCTCGTAACGCCGCCGCGTCACAGCGATCCCTCTGTCGCTGCGCTCCCTCGGGATGACATGATGGAGTTGCTACCCACCCATGTCATCCCGAGCCCCGCAGGGGCGAGGGATCGCCGAAACGCGGCATCCGCAGGCCGAGCTCTGAAAGAAACCTGACTTCGCGGCTATTTCTGAGGGAGACTCAGCAGATACGCGGCAGCATCTCGCCGCTCAACATCTCGACGACACGCGTCGTACCCAGCCGGGTGTGCAGTCGAACGCGGCCGGCCGGGCCGGGCTCGACCAGGCCGATGCGCTCTGCCCCTCGCCCGAGGGGATCAGCCCGCATCGCCGCCAAGACCGCCTCGGCCGAGCCCTCGGTGGAGATGACGATCAAGCGCCCTTCGTTGGCGACGTACAAAGGGTCGAAGCCGAGCAGTTCGCAAGCCGAGGCCACCGCCGGGCGCACCGGAATGGCGTCTTCCTCGAGCGTGATCGAGACGGAACTTTGTCGGGCGATCTCGTTCAACGTCGTCGCCAATCCGCCGCGGGTGGGGTCCCGCATCGCGTGAATCTCGGCTCCCGAGGCGAACAGCGCCTCGACCAGGCCGTTGAGGGGAGCCACGTCGGACTCGACATCGATGGTGAAGCCGAGCTGACCGCGTGCCGCCAGGACGGCCAGGCCGTGGTCTCCCAGTGGACCCGAGACGAAAACGGCGTCCCCCGGCCGCGCCCGCGCCCCGCCGACGTCGCGACCATCGGGGATCGTCCCGACGCCCGTCGTCTGGATGAACAGCCCGTCAGCCTTGCCCCGCTCCGCCACTTTGGTGTCGCCGGCGACGACCTGCACGCCGGCCTCATCGGCCGCCCGGCGCATCGAGTCGACCACGCGCCGTAAGTCGGCCATCGACAGGCCTTCTTCCAGAATGAAAGAGGCCGTCAGCCAGCGCGGCTGCGCGCCCAGCACTGCCAGATCGTTGACTGTTCCACAAATGGCCAGCCGGCCGATGTCGCCTCCCGGGAAGAACAGGGGCGACACGATGTGGGCATCGGTCGTCAGCGCCAGGCGGCCCGGCTTCTCCAGCGCCAGGACGGCGGCATCGTCGCCGCGGCGCAGCGCCGGATTGTCGAAGGCTTCGAGAAACACGTCCCGGATCATCCGGTGGGTCAGCAGCCCCCCGCTGCCGTGACCCAGCACGACGTGGTCCACCTGCGGCAGGGGCAGCGGGCAAGAGAGATCGGCCGGGTTGGCGGCGG
>CAZMVJ010000247.1:0-2846 GCA_964569445.1 uncultured Anaerolineaceae bacterium
GACTGAGCGGCAAACCTCTGGCGATCGCCTGCGCCGGCGCCATCCTGGATTACGTTAGAGCCAACCAGCCCGCCGGGCTCGATCTCCTTACGGGGATCTCGACCTACGGCGCCGATGACTTCATGGCGCTGGACGCCTCGACGCGCCGCAATCTCGAGCTGACCGAGGCGCTGCGCACGGGCGAAGTCAAGGGTTCGCTGTTGGGGGTGATCGACGCCACCGTCACCCCGGTCGGGCGACGCCTTCTGCGACAGTGGATCGGCAAGCCTCTGCTCGACCCCGTCCGTATCGAGAAGCGCCTCGATCAGGTTCAGGCCTTCTTCGACGACGGGATGTGGCGGGCGGACGTCCGCCAGGCGCTGCAAGGCCTACCGGACCTGGAGCGCCTGACCAACCGCATCACGACCGGCCTGGCCGGACCGCGCGAGCTCGTCGTGGTGCGGGAAGCGCTCGGAAGAGTGGCGCGCGTGCAGGCCTTGGTAGCCGGGAAGGCGGGCGCACTGGCGGCGGTCGAGCAGGAACTCGACCCTTGCCCAGAGGTGCGGGAGCTCCTGGAGGCGGCCATCGCCGACGATCCGCCGGCGACGCTGGCGCAGACAGGCGTCATTCGCCCCGGCTTCGCCGCCGAGCTCGACCAGATCGTGGCCTCGTCCCGCGCATCGCGGGACTGGATCGCGGCGCTGGAAAACCAGGAGCGATTGCGCACCGGGATCAAGAGCCTGCGCGTCGGCTACAACAAGGTCTTCGGTTACTTCATCGAGGTCAGCCGGGCCAACGCCGCGCTCGTCCCGCCGGAGTATATCCGCAAGCAGACTCTGGTCAACGCCGAGCGCTACATTACGCCGGAGATGAAGGAGGTCGAGACGCTCGTGCTCTCGGCCGAGGAGCGAATCCGCGAGGTCGAAGCGCGCTTGTTTCGTCAGGTCGGCGGCAAGGTGGCGGAGCATGCCTCGCGTCTCCTGCGATCGGCCCGGGCGCTGGCGCGGTTGGATGTGACCGCCGGATTGGCGGACGTGGCGGCCCAGCACGGCTACGTTCGCCCGCGCCTGCGGGACGGCGAGGAGCTGGAGATCCGCGACGGGCGCCACCCGGTCGTCGAGCGCTATCTGACCTCGGGCCGCTTCGTACCGAATGACGCCGTCCTGGAGGACGGCGAGCGCATCCGGATTCTGACCGGTCCCAACATGGCGGGGAAGAGCACCTACCTGCGGCAGGTGGCGCTGATCGTGCTGCTGGCGCAGATGGGGAGCTTCGTGCCGGCGCGTTCAGCCGAGCTGGGCCTGGTCGACCGTATCTTCACCCGCATCGGCGCTCAAGATGAGATCCACGCCGGCCAGTCGACCTTCATGGTCGAGATGGTCGAGGCGGCCAACATCCTGCACAATGCCACGCGCCGCGGCCTGCTCATTCTGGACGAGATCGGGCGCGGCACGAGCACCTACGACGGTCTGTCGATCGCCTGGGCGATGGTTGAATTCATCCACAACCATCCGCGGCTGCGGTCGCGCACGTTCTTCGCCACGCACTATCACGAACTCATCCGGCTGGCGGAGCTGCTGCCGGCGGTGCGCAACTACAACGTCGCCGTGTCCGAAGAGGGCGGGCGGGTGGTGTTCCTGCACAAGATCATCCCGGGCGGGGCGGACAAGTCCTATGGCGTGCACGTCGCCGAGCTGGCCGGTCTGCCGCGTCCGGTGATCCAGCGCGCCGGCGAGATCCTGGCGCAGCTCGAAGCCGAATCGCTGAACGGGAAAGGCGCGACCCAGGCCTCGACGCAGCAGATGCGACTCTTCGTCGACGAGTCGCCGTTGGTCGAGGAGCTGCGGCGCCTCGACATCGCCTCGCTCTCACCTTTGGAGGCCCTCAACAAGCTCTTCGAGTGGCAGGAGAGGTGGGGGAGGAAGTGAGGGCGGCGAGGAGAGGGAGGATGGACCGGACTCATCGATTCGGGAATCGAATCACTCGTTAGGCGGCATGCTCTCTATGTTTGCAGAACTGTCTCAAGACTGGGCCCGCAAACAGGCTGTGTTCACAAAGCAGATGGGATCCGGAGGTTCTTGACGATGGTGAATCGACAGAGAAGAGTTCTCGCGATTGGTCTTGCTGCTATTGGCTTGGTCGCGCTCACAGCATGCGGATCAGCCACAACAGAAACCGCCGCGACGCTCCCAGCTGCACCTACGGAGGCCGAAGACGTTGGAGCTGCTCTTCAATGGTCCTCGCCGCCGACGATGCGGATCGATCCCACCAAGTCCTACGAGGCCGTCTTCAAGACCGAGATCGGCGATTTCAGAGTGCGGCTCTTCCCTGAACAAGCTCCGGTGACGGTCAACAATTTCGTGTTCTTGGCCAGAGAGGGCTACTACGACAATACGACGTTTCACCGTGTCTTGCCTGGTTTCATGGCTCAGGGAGGCGATCCGACTGGGACAGGGGGAGGGGGGCCAGGTTACACCTTCGAAGATGAGTTCGACCCGGATCTCCAGTTTGACAAGCCGGGCTTGTTGGCGATGGCCAACCGGGGGCCAGATACCAACGGAGGGCAGTTCTTCATCACGTATGCGCCCACGCCTCACCTCAACGGCCTTCACACCATCTTCGGCGAGCTTGTTGAAGGTGCTCAAGTCCTGGACAGCTTGAGGCCGCGAGACCCACAAACCAATCCCGATTATCAAGGAGATGGTCTGGTCTCAATCGAGATCGTCGAGACCGATGGCTGATTACCCGCACGGCGTGGCATCCTCTCAAGCCGGGAGGACTGTCTTCAAACCTTTTCCGCCCAACAACTCGCTGGAGCCCCCTCCGCTTCCCTACGGGACGCTTCGCAGTCGCTCCGGGGATCTTCG
>CAZMVJ010000248.1:0-2835 GCA_964569445.1 uncultured Anaerolineaceae bacterium
CCTCGACGACGAAGCACTCGGGGGCCTTGATGTCCTCCAGGTTGATCCCGCCGAACGTCGGCGCCAGCGCGGCCACGACGGCGATCAAGCGCTCCGGATCGTCGGCGTCGACTTCGATATCGAACACGTCGACGTCGGCGAAGGTCTTGAACAACACGGCTTTGCCTTCCATGACCGGTTTCGAGGCCAGCGGCCCGCGATTCCCCAGCCCGAGGATCGCCGTTCCGTTGGTGACGACCGCCACCAGGTTGCCTTTGGAAGTGTATTCGTAGGCCGTCTCGGGATGGCGTTCGATCTCGAGCACCGGCTCGGCCACGCCGGGGGTGTAGGCCAGCGACAGGTCGCGCTGTGTCGCCAGCGGTTTGGTCGGGGTGATGGCGATCTTGCCCGGCCGGCCGCGGCGGTGATACTCGAGGGCTTCTTCTCGGGTGATGCTCATCGCGCGCCTTCTTTCTCGGTGGGAGTTCTATCGTATCGCATCCGAGGCTCGTGACACAGCCAGGACAATCATCATGCCGGAACGTGTAGTCGCAGGCTTTAGCCTGCGTCCTATTGCGCTCTTGATCCAGGCCCGGGATCCGAGGGTGGCCATTGGGCGATCGCGGAGCATCCCGTAAGGGACGGGCCGGTCTTGCACCGTCCCTCCGACAGGGCGACCGGCCAGGCCTGCGCCACCGGTCCCGCGGCACTGGACCATCACCTATCTGTCATTGCGAGCCATCCCGAGCCCTTCGAGGGAGCCTGCCCCGAGCGGGGCCGAGGGGCTCAGGGCGAGGGAGGGCGTGGCAATCTCCTCTATGGTGAGATTGCCACGGCCCCTCGCCGCGGGATGTGGAAGGGATCCCCGCAGGATGGGCTCGGGGCCTCGCAATGACAAGACATGGCGAGGTCGCGGCTCACGCGGTGGGCAGCACTACGCCCTTGGGCACGCCAAAAGAGCTGCGGGCCGCCGCCCTACGCCAATTGGATGACCGGCCCTGGTCTTGAGGCCCCGGCAGGCCACTTCTAATTGACATCATCCAGAAAACCATGCTATTCTTACTCTACCGACCGGTCGGTAGAGTTGTGTGAACAAGGCTGAGATCATCCAGGCGGCAGCCCAGATCTTCCGGGAGAAGGGCTACCACGGCGCCTCGATGCAGGACATCGCCGACGCCGTTGGATTGCAGAAGGCGTCGCTCTACCACCACGTCACCAGCAAGCAAGAGATCCTGGGCGAGATTCTCGATCAGGCCCTGGATCGCCTGATCTCCGATCTCGAGCCGATCGCCAACTCGAAACTCCCCGCCGACGAGCGGCTGCGGCAGGCCGTGCGGCTGTACCTGCTGCGCATGGCCGAAAACGCCGACCTGGCGGCGGTGCTGCTGCTGGAGTATCGCAGCCTCGAGCCGCCCCAGCGAGCTGAGCATATCCAGCGCCGCGACCGCTACGAAGCCCTGTGGCGCAAGATCATCCGCGAGGGGATCGCCGAAGGACTCTTCGCCTCGAGCGACGAGATGACGACTACCTTTGCCCTGCTCGGAGTCCAGAACTGGTCGATCACCTGGTACCGCCCGGGAGGGCGTTACAGCCCGGGGCAACTGGCCGATCTCTACGCCGATCTCTTCCTCGATGGACTGCGCCCTCGCACGGATGGCGTGACCGCGTGAGTCGACAACCGGAACGATTCGAAGCGGGCGAGGCCCGTCTCTACCGCATCCCGCTGGACCTTTTCCCCGGCCTTTCCGGCTGGGTCCACCTCGTGCTGGCGCCCGGCGCGGCGGTGTTGATCGACGTCGGCTCGGGCTTCGGCGATTCCAACGAACAGCTCGAAGCCGGTATGCAGGCCGTGCGCGAGATCCACGGCGAACCGGTCGGGTGGGGCGACCTGACGCACGTGCTCATCACGCACGGGCATATCGACCACTACGGTGGTCTGTCCTTCGTTCGGCAGCGGACGCCGGCGCCGGTCGGGATCCATCACCTCGACCGGTCCGTGCTGACGGACCACGAACGACGCCTGGAGTCGATGGCCGGCCGGCTGCGGCGGTTCCTTGGGTCCGCCGGGATCGACGACGAAGAGCGCCAGGCTTTGATGGAGATGTATCTCTTCACCAAGCACCTCTTCACCGCCCAGGGAGTCGACTTTCTGGTGCGAGGGCAGGAGTCCCGTCTGGGGCCACTCGAGGTGTTGCACGCGCCGGGTCACTGTCCGGGCCAGATCGTCTTGCGCCTCGGCGATATCCTTTTGACTTCCGACCACGTCCTGCCCGGGATCACGCCGCACATGGCGCCGCGATCGCTGGCTAAGCACACCGGGCTGGCCGAGTACCTGCGCTCGCTCGATCGCCTCGAGCTGTGGGCGGGCGACGCACGCCTCGGGCTCGGCGGGCACGGGCCGCCGATCCGCGACGTCGCCGGGCGCATCGAGGAAATCCGCGACCACCACGAAGCCCGCTTACACGCCGTGCTGCAAGTGATGGAACGCCCGGCCTCGATCGGGGATGTCGCCGACCGGCTGTTTCCGACGGCGGGCGGGTACCACCGTCTGCTGGCCCTGGAAGAAGTCGGCGCGCACGTCGAATATCTGCACGCCCGGCGCCTGATCCGGCGCCAGTCGATTTCGCCGGGCGGCGCGGCCGTCGCATTTCGTGCGCGCGCCGGCGATCCGCCGACGATTCTGCGGACCGTCCGGCCGCTGGGTTGAAGAAAACGATGAACCACGTGGTCGAGAACGGCCTTCGACGAACCCCCACCCCTAACCCCTACCCCTGCATGGGAATCGCAGACCTCGCAGATTCGACTTGCAGGGGGAGGGGTGGGATTCCTGGGAAGTGGGGGGAGCGAAGCTCCCCC
>CAZMVJ010000249.1:0-837 GCA_964569445.1 uncultured Anaerolineaceae bacterium
ACCACCCACCCAGTGCTCCGATGACCTCGGCCGCTTCGCTGTTGTGCTGCAGCGCCTCGATCCCCTCCTGGTCGAACTTGAGGACCGAGCCGCTGAACACCAACCCCAGGGTGACCGCCAGCAGTCCCAGGCCAACGTACCAGTTCACCTCGCGCGGGCGCTTGTAGGCGCCGCTGGTGAGCACGCGGAGCATGTGCAGGAGAACCGTCACGGTGACGATCTGTGCCGTCCAGAAGTGGACCGAGCGCGTCAGATCGCCGAGGGGGACACCGGTGATGATCGACACCACGCTCGCATGCGCGTCGGTGGGATGAGGGTGGTAGAACTGCGCCAGGTAGATGCCCGTGACAAAGAGGATGAGGAATCCGGCAAGCGTGATCCCGCCCAACAGATACCCGAAGGAGTTGGCGTACTCCGGGACGGGGTAGGCCAGGCTATCGAGACCGAGCCTTTCTCGCAAGGCGGCGGTGATCGAGTTCTTTCTGGGGGTCATGGATTCGGTTGACATGTTGGCTGCCGGCGGGATCGTCCGCCGTCTTCTCCTCCTGCCTGTCGCCGCTGCGGCGCCGGCGTCGTAGACCTGGGGTCAGGCTCCCAACTCCCACACGAAGACCCGCTCCGGCACATCGGTACCCAGGATGCTCAGGGTGAGCACCTCGGCCCCGTCCAGGATCGCTTCCCCGCCGGATTGGGTCGACGGAAACGACAAGGTTCCGGAGTAGTGGTGCCCGCTCCCGATCGGCCAGGCGGTCGCCTGCACCTCCTGGCCGGAGTCGGTCCGCAACACCGCCAGCGCCGCCAGATCCCATCCGAGATCGACCGAATGCGTCTCCATGA
>CAZMVJ010000249.1:847-2158 GCA_964569445.1 uncultured Anaerolineaceae bacterium
CCGCGACGCTGACGGCGAAGACCACCGCGCCCTGATCATCGGTCCGCGTAGGCCCCGCCGCCGGTTCGACGATGGCGGCGGCGGTGGCGGAGGGAACGGCGGTGCGCGTCGCCGTCCCCGGCCGGACCGGATCATCCGAAGCAGCCCCCGCACAACCTGCCAGAGAGATCGCAATCAACACGAGAAACAGAGCCGTCGTCCTCACGCGCTGGCCTCCGTCGGCGCCAGGCGTCTCGCGGCATGACCCCGCACAAGCCGCAGGGCCCGCAGCATGATGGCGATGCCGATCAGATTGGTCAGAAGACCGACGGCCAGGAAGGGCACTTTCCACTGCGCCAGGAATGCCGCTGCGGCGCTCAGGCCGAGGATCGGCAGGACGTCGGCCACGTGGTGCGCGCAGCAGGCGACCATCGCCGCCGTCGATATGCCTCCGCCGGCGGCCGTCGTTGCCCCGGCTGCGGCGACCGGGCCCGGGTTGCCCAGCTTCAGTCGTGTGAACAGTCCGGCCTGGACCCCGAACCCAACGAGAATCGGCACTACGAACAGGCGATCCTCCCAGAAGAGATCCAGGGCGTGTTGCGGCGACTCCGCCAGAGATACCAGTCCGAGATAGACTCCGCTGAGGAAGAGGGCGCCGAGCAGACCGGCCGCGATCGGGACCAGCACGTAGCGGGTTGAGAGCGTGCGCACCATCCGACCTCCGTCGCCACCGGACCCAGCCTAACCCGCCATCCGGGACGACTTCAGCGCCCTTTGGCCCGGCCGCGCATCCGCCATTCGGCTCGCCGTCGAGTCCGGCAAAGGGCGCTTTCGGCCGCTGGCGCGCAGGGCTAAGGTAGCTACGCGCCGCGACGGCGCAGAAAGGGATGATCTCGTGGTGAAGGATCCGGTATGTGGGATGGAAGTGGAGCCGCAACAAGCGGCTGCCCGACGTGAGTACAGAGGCCAGACCTTTTACTTCTGTTCGGAGGACGACGCCTCGAAATTCGACGCCGCGCCCGCCCGTTACGCTCCCGCCATTCCCTCGGCGACGACAGGCGTCGCCGAGGGGGTTGTCGGCTACGTGCGAATCGCCCTGCCGCTCTCGGGACTCGACCGTTCCGGTGGTCCGGCGCTGGCTGGCGCGCTGAAGGCGCTCCCCGGCGTTCGTCAAGCCAGAGTCAATATCCTAGGCGGGCGGGTGGCCGTCGACTACGACCCGCCCCAGGTGACCACGGCCGATCTGGTGGAGGCTATTCGCGCCGCCGGGTTCGGCGTGGGCGGGCAGACGATGCGCCTCAAGGTCAGCGGCCTGTACTGCGCCGAGTGCGT
>CAZMVJ010000249.1:2168-2831 GCA_964569445.1 uncultured Anaerolineaceae bacterium
CGTCGCCCGGATCGAGGATGCGGTCAAAGCTGTCCCCGGCGTCATCGATGCGACAATGAACGCCGCCACCAACGAGGTCCGGGTCGAATACGCTCCGTCGTCCGCCGATCTCCAACGTCTGAGGCAGGCGGTCGAGTCGGCCGGTCCCTATCGGGCGGAGCGGGCCGCCGAGGCGTCCGAGGACGAGCTCGACAAAGGGGATCAGGCGACCGAGAAGGAATACCGATCGCTGATGCGCAAGTGGTGGTTCGCCGCCGCCGTCGGCGTGCCCACCATGATCTTGTCGTACCCGTGGCTGTTCCCGGGCTTGCGCGATCTCTTCCCGCGCGGAAGCGACAACCTGCTCTACGTCTGGCACGCCATGGGCGTCGCCAGCCTGGCGGTCCTGGCCTACTCGGGCAGCCAGTTCTTCGTCGGCATGCGGGAGGGGCTTAAGCACCGATCGGCCAACATGCACACGCTGATCGCCATCGGCACCGGCGTCGCCTGGCTGTACTCGACGGTGGCCCTCGGCCTGCCGCAGCTCTTCCCGTCGGAGGAGTTCACCGATGTGTACTACGACGTAACGGTGGTCGTGACGGCGCTGGTCGTGCTCGGCCTGGCGATGGAAATCAAGGCCAAGGGACGGACGTCGGAAGCGATCAAGAAGCTCATCGGCCTGCA
>CAZMVJ010000250.1:0-2827 GCA_964569445.1 uncultured Anaerolineaceae bacterium
TGGTCTCGAAGGTGGGCAGCATATCCCCGAACGGCTCGAAGTCCAGCGCCCGATAGGAAACGAACCACGCCTGGACCCCTTCGAGGATGACGTAGATCGCCCGATCTTCGGTCGTCCCTCGGGCGCGGTCGAAAAGGCGTACGAAGACGCGCCCGGTGCTCCGAGGGGCGCCGCCGACGATCTCACGCGCAGTGATTTCCACTTCCCCCTGCAACAAGCCGGCCGCCTCGGTCATCAACGTTTCGAGGTCGAGCCCTTCCGGAAGCGGCCCACCCACGACGAAGACCGTCAGCCGGTCCGCGGCGTCTTCGGCGACCAGGAAGTCGAATCCGAAGGCGGAGGTGAGGCCTTCCAGGGAGAGCGCAGTTGGCGTCGGCGCGCCGGGCGGCGGCGTCGATTGCGCCGGCATCGCCTCGACCAGAGAGGCGGCAAGGCCTTGCATGAAGCCCGTGATCGAATCATCGACGCGGCGCGGGTCGATTGGCTCGAAGGCGGGCGGCACGAGCAAGGAGCCGGTCGGGAACTCGAGCCGCTGCCAACCCGTAGAGTCGGCGCCGGCCCCCACCGCCATGACTCGCAGCGCCGGCCACGCCGTAGCTGTCTGACGGGCAGCGAGCACGGCCGGGTGAGACGTGGGCGTGGTGGTCGGCGTCGCCGGCACCAGGGTCTCGGACGGCGTAGCCGTCCAAGCCGGTGGGAGTGTCACACGGAGCTGGGTGGACTCTGCTGTCGGCGCCCCCGTCGGCGCACCGGCTGCACCGCCGGCGGAGCAAGCCGCCAAGGCGGGAGCAGCGATGAGAAAGAAGAAAGCCAGAGTCCGTTTCATCAAGATCTTGATCGGGCAATGCATTCTATCAGGCCCTGGAGAACTCGCCAGTGAGGCAGGTTGCGGCCTTCCTTCGACGGCGCCCGACCAACCTCGCAGGGCCATCCTGCGGCGCGTAACGCCGCCGCCCCAGGGGCCGGCGACCTTCGCGCGCTCGACGTCGTCTCGCCTCTCGCGGCGACACGGTCTCCGGAGGGGCCGGCGCTGTCTGAGCCTGCCGGCCGCCCTGGTGGACGCCAGGAAGCCGGCGAGGCCGGTCTGCGGATTCAGCGATTCTGGGGATGAGCACGCACACGCTTCTTTGGCGGTGGCTTGGGGTCTACAATTGGCGGAGTCGGAGGTGAGGGGGATGCTGCCCATACTGAGAATCGGTCGTCATGCCTGAGCTGATTGGCCAGACTCTAGGCGGTTACCGAATCCTGGAGCAGATCGGTCGCGGCGGGATGGCGACGGTCTACAAGGCCTTCCAGCCGTCGCTCGACCGCAACGTTGCCATCAAGATCCTGCCGGCCTACTACGCCGAGCAGGATGAGACCTTCATCAAGCGCTTCCGCATTGAGGCGCGCGCCGTCGCCCGATTGCGCCACCCCAATATCCTGATCGTCCACGACTATGGCGAGCAGGACGGCATTACTTTCATCGCCATGGAATACGTCGAAGCCGGCACCCTCACCGAACGCCTGGGCCGGCCGATGCCACTGCCCGAAATCGAAGTCATCCTGCGCCAGATCGCGGCGGCGCTGGAGTATGCCCACGAGCAGGGGGTCATTCATCGCGACGTCAAACCCAGCAACATCCTCCTGCCCAAGCCCGACTGGCCGCTGCTGACCGACTTTGGCCTGGCCAAGATCGTCGGCGGCGCTCACCTGACCCAGACGGGAACCATCGCCGGGACGCCCGCCTACATGTCACCGGAACAGGGCCGCGGCGAAAAGCTCGACCACCGCACCGACCTCTATTCGCTCGGCATCGTCCTGTACGAGATGGCCACCGGCCTTGTGCCGTTCAAGGCTGAGACGCCGATGGCGGTCATTGTCAAGCACATCAGCGAGCCTCTGCCGCTGCCGCGGGCGATCAACCCCGACTTGTCCGAGGCGGTGGAGCGAGTCATCCTGAAGGCCCTGGCCAAGGACCCAGCGGACCGCTTTGCTCAGGCCGGCGAAATGGCGCAGGCGTTCAGTGATGCAATCTCCAGCCCTGCACCTCCTTCGCGACCCACCCCGCCCCTCCAGGGTGCTTCGCAAAGCGAAGCGAGGGGCTCCCGTTCCGAGGGCGAGGGAGAACCAGTCGTCCGTCGGTCGCGCCGCATCACTTGCGCCTTGGTACCGATCATCGCCGTCCTGGTCATTGGCGCCGTCGCGCTCGGGTTGAGACTCGCCTCGTCCGCCGCGGCCCCGACGGATCCCGGGACAGCAACACAGCCCGCGCCTGGGCTCGAACCGACGCGGACGATCGATCAACTCCTGGCAGACGCTCAGGCGCAGCTCGGTGCCGGTGAGATCGACGCGGCGCTGGCGGATTTCCAGGAGGCGGCCTCTGCCGATCCGGCGAACGCCGACCTGCTGTGGACGATCGCTTCGACCCTTAAGGACAGCGACTACCCCGAAAGGGCGAAAGCCTTCGCCGACCAGGCCGTCGCCGTCGGTCCCGACGATGAAGCATCCAACGACAGCGCCGGATGGTTCTACTACGAGCTCGGTTACTACCCTGAGGCGATCGCCCGCTTCGGACACATTCTCGAGCTGAATGCCGAGGCGCTCTGGGCCTACACCGGCATCGCCGACGCCTCCCTGGGTATGGGTGACGTGGAGCAGGCGCGTCTGGCACTCGACAGGGTGATGGCGCATCCCGTCGTAGACGACTTGGATCTCTACAACAATGTGGGGTGGGGATACTCGCAGTGTGAAGCCTGGCCGGAGGCGCAAAGCGCATTTCGCCAGGCGCTCAACCTGGATCCCGGCAGCATCGACGCCTGGGACGGGCTGACGGACGCGACCTACA
>CAZMVJ010000251.1:0-2800 GCA_964569445.1 uncultured Anaerolineaceae bacterium
CGGGCCAGCGCTCCGCTCAGGGAGGGATGCTCCTTGAGGAGGTATCTCGCGCTTGGCCCATCGATTGTGCGCCGACCCGTCGCTTCGTTCCGGGTCTGCGCTCTGCTCATGGAGGGGGCCTCAGATCCCGGGTACTCCCGCCTTACGCGCCCGCTCCAACAGCCGATCGGGCCGGTCGCGCCACGGCGACGGATCGTCCAGGCCCTGCACGCATTCGAGCAAAGTCGTCAGCAGCACCTCGTTCGCCGGCGTGTCCACTCCCAGGCTCTCCCCATGCCGGACGACGGCGCCGTTCAGCCACTCCACCTCGGACCGGCCGCGACCGAGGTCGCGATGAAAGGAGGGCCGCTTGTCGCCGCGGCCGCGCGCCACTGCCCGACTCAGCCAGGGATGGCTGACCCACAGCGGCAGGAAGACGCCTCGAGCGAGCCAGCGCAGAGGTACGCCGGGCAGATCGACCGGGGCGTGGCCGGCGCGGCGCATGACGCGGAACGTCTCGCGCAGCGCCTCGACCTCCAGACGATACAGACCAGGGTGGGCCATGACCGCGCCGGCCGTCCATTCCAGGACGGCGGAGGAGGCGTTGGCGACGATGTTGGTCGGGACCTTCGACCATTTCATCGCCGCGGCGTCGTCGTACAGGCGCGTGACGAGGCCCGCCCGGTGGAAAACTTGTGCCAGGTGCTCGCCGGCCTGACCGTGGGCCAGGCCGAGGCCGCGCTCGCGCTCGATCCGAATCACTCCGGGGGCGCGCATCTCGACCGCCGTCGTCAACGTGGCCGGGACGACTTGGTCGGCGCCGATCGAATAGGCCAGCGTCTCTTCGTTCCCGATCCCGTTGAGCAGACAAACGACCGGCGTTGTCCGGCGCAGACGCTGGCGCAGCGCGACGGCGGCCGCCTTGCAATCGAAGGCTCGAACGGCGAGAAGCACGGCGGCGTCCGGCCCCAAGTCGAGATCCCGTGGAAGATCGGTCAGGACCTCGAAGCCGCCGATCGTGCGAGAGGTCTGCCCTTGTTCGATGCGCAATCCGCGGTCGAGCAGCGCCGCGGCCGTCGCCGGGCGCGCCAGGAAGGTGACGGTGTGCCCGGCCTCGGCCAGCCGACCGCCGAGGTAGGCGCCGACGGCGCCGGTGCCGTAGATCAGGAAGCGCATACTTGGGCCAGGGGAGGCTGAACGCGGATGTGGCGACTCGTCTCACCCCCTCCCCAGCCCCTCCCCCTGCAGGAGCGGACTCCGCCGATCTTTGCCCGGGGCAGGGGGAGGGGTAGGTTTCCTTCGGGGGATGGGGGGAGCCCTGCTCCCCCCATCCCCCGAAAATCCTCCCCCTCTCCGCTACGCGGCTTCAGTCTTAGGCCGCCTTCTCCGCGGAGAGGGGGTAGGGGGTGAGGCCGGGACGCCAAAGTCCGATTGGAGTTGTCGGCCCGAAGGAGGATGTGAGACGGTAGAAGAGGCTCGCCGCTCAACCCGAGATCAACCTATCGATCAGGGCTTCCAGCTCCTCTTGCGAGTAATAGTGGATGACGACGGTCCCGCCCTTGCGGGCACGCCGCAGGCTGACCTTCGTTCCCAGCGCGCGCCGCAACTGCTCCTCGATATCGGCCTCTTCCGGAGACCGGCGCGGCGCCGCACTCGACCGTCGCCGCTGGCCCATCAAGCGCTGGACCAGCTCCTCCGTCTGCCGCACCGACAGGCCGCGCTTGAGGACCGTTTGGGTGGCCGCCAGCTGCGCCTGAGTCGTCGGCAGAGCCAGCAGCGCCCGTGCGTGGCCTTCGCTCAACTTTCCGCCCGCCAGCGCCTGGCGCACGGTGGCCGGGAGCTTGAGCAGGCGCAATGTGTTGCTGACGGACGGCCGGCTCTTGCCGACGCGCCGACCTACGTCTTCATGGGTCAGGCCGAAGTCCTCGATCAGTTGGCGATAGCCCTCGGCCGCCTCGAGCGGGTCCAGGTCTTCGCGCTGGAGGTTCTCGACCAGCGCCAGCTCGAGCGCCTGCCGTTCATCCGCCAACCGAACGACGACCGGAACCGTCGCCAACCCGGCCAGGCGCGCCGCCTGCAGGCGCCGTTCGCCGGCAATCAGGAGATAGCCGTGGCCGTCCGGCGCGGGGCTCACGACCAGCGGCTGGAGAATCCCATGTTCGCGAATCGAAGCCGTCAACTCGTCCAGCTCGCCGCGCGGGATATCCCGGCGAGGTTGGCGCGGGTTGGGGCGCAAGTCGGTCACCGGGATCTGGCGTGCTCCGCCCTCACCTCCCGGTTCCCCACCGGGGATCAATGCCTCCAGGCCTCGTCCAAGACCGGATTTCCGAGTCATCCTTGCACCTCTGCGGGGCGCGTGACCCTCGCCTTGGCCCGCACCCCGTCGCCTCCCAGGAGCTCACGCGTCAGGGCCTGATACGCCAGCCCGCCGGTCGAGTGCGGATCGTAGGCCGAAATCGGCAGACCGTGCGACGGCGCCTCCGCCAGACGCACGCTGCGCGGGATGACGGTCCGGAAGACCTGTCCCGGGAAATGACGTCGCACCTCCTGGACCACGTCCTGCGAAAGGTGAGTACGCGAGTCGAACATGGTCAAGGCGATCCCACGCAGCGCCAGCCGCGGCGCCAGTCCGGCGCGCATGCGCTGCAGGGTCGCCACCAGCGACGATAGTCCCTCCAGCGCCAGGTACTCGCACTGGACCGGCACCAGCACGCCGTCGGCGGCCATCAGGGCGTTGACGGTCAGCAAGCCGAGCGACGGAGGACAGTCGATCAAGATGTAGTCATAACGTCCGTCCAGCGGCGACAGCGCTTTGGCCAGC
>CAZMVJ010000252.1:0-2786 GCA_964569445.1 uncultured Anaerolineaceae bacterium
GTCGGCGCGGGGAACTCGGCCAGCCGCCGACAGACTCGATCGAAGAGCGGGATCATCTCCTCGACGAACTCTGGGCCGTGCTCGGCTACATCGACCCCGGCGCAGAAGCTCGCGCCCTTGGCGCCGACGAGCAGCGCCGCCAGTCCCGGCTCCGCCGCCGCCATCCCCAGCGCGGCCTCCATCTCCCGCAGCATCGCCAAGTTGAGGACATTCAGCGGCGGCCGGTTAAGCGTCAGATGCGCCACCCGGTCACGGACTTCGTAACCGACCAACTCAACGGGCGTTGCCGCCATGGAAGCCTCCATCGCCAGGTGCCTTCGCCGGAGCGCTCTCGCGTTTGCCCCGCAGGAGGAGGATTATCGCCCGGGGCGCGTGGCGGTCAAGTCGTCGGCCTCACCCGCGTGCTATAATCCCGCCCCCGTCCTCCGGAGAGCGGCATGTTTGATCGCCAGCAATTGGAAGAACTCCGGCAGGCTTTGGACAATTGGGAAGAGACGACCCGCCAGCAGGCGGCCGCCCGCATGGGCGATCGCCGAGCACAGTTCGTCACAACGTCGTCCAGCCCGGTCCACGAGCTTTACACCCCCCTCGACATCGCCAACCTCGACTACGACCGCGACGTGGGACTTCCCGGCGAGTATCCCTTCACCCGTGGCGTCCACCCGACGATGTACCGGGGCCGGATGTGGACAATGCGCATGTTCGCCGGCTTCGGCACGGCCGAGGAGACCAACCGGCGCTTTCACTACCTGCTCGACCAGGGGCAGACCGGCCTGTCGATTGCCTTCGACCTCCCCACCCTGATGGGCTACGACAGCGATGCGCCGGAGGCGCTGGGTGAATTCGGGAAGTGCGGCGTGGCGATCTCGTCGCTGCGCGACATGGAAGCGCTACTCGATGGGATCCCGCTCGACCGCGTCTCGAGCAGCATGACGATCAACTCGCCGGCGGCGGTGATCTGGGCGATGTATATCGCCGCCGCCGAGAAGCAGGGCGTGCGGCCCGAACAACTGCGCGGCACGCTGCAGAACGACATCCTCAAGGAATACACGGCCCAGAAGGAGTTCATTTTCCCGCCCGAGCCGTCGATGCGCCTGGTAGTCGACACGATCGAGTTCGGGACGCAGCACCTGCCGCAGTGGAACACGATCTCGATCTCCGGCTACCACATTCGGGAAGCCGGCTCGACGGCGGCCCAGGAACTGGCCTTCACCCTGCTCGACGGGATGGAGTATGTCCGCTGGGGACTGGCGCGCGGCCTGCCGATCGACGCCTTCGCCCCACGCCTGTCCTTCTTCTTCAATGCCCATAACGACTTCTTCGAAGAGGTCGGCAAGTACCGCGCCGCCCGTCGCATCTGGGCCCACGAGATGCGCCACACCTTCGCCGCCGCCGACCCGCGCTCGTGGCTGATGCGCTTCCACACGCAGACGGCCGGGGTCAGCCTGGCCGCCCAGCAGCCCGAGAACAACATCGTCCGGGTCGCCGTCCAGGCGCTGGCGGCGGTCCTGGGCGGCACCCAGTCGCTCCACACCAATTCGATGGACGAGGCGCTGGCGCTGCCTTCGCAAGCGGCGGTGACGATCGCGCTGCGGACGCAGCAGATCCTGGCCGAAGAATCGGGCGTGGCCAACACGATCGACCCGCTTGGCGGATCGTTCTTCGTTGAGGCCACCACCGACCGCATGGAACGGGAGGCGCGCAGCTACTTCCAGCAGGTGGAAGCCCTGGGCGGAGTCCTGCCGGCCATCGCCAACGGCTTCTTCCAGCGCGAAATCGCCGAAGCCGCCTACCGCTACCAGCGAGAGATCGACGCCGGCGAGCGCTCGATCGTGGGCGTCAACGCCTTCCGCGACGAGAAGCCGGTGAAGATTCCGATCCTCGAGATCGACCCGGCCGGCTGGCAGCGCCAGTCCGCCCGGCTGGAAGCGCTGCGCCGGGAGCGCGATCCGGGCGCCGTCGGCCAGGCCCTCGACCGCCTGCGCCTCGCCTGCCAGGGCACCGAGAATACAATGCCTTTCCTGTTGGACGCCGTGCGCGCGTACGCCACCCTGGGGGAGATCGTCGAGGTCATGCGGGGGGTGTTCGGGACCTATATCGAGCCGTCGATCGTCTAGATCCGGCTGACGCACGCGAACGCCCGCCGTCGTCCGGCGGGCGTTTTTCTTTGAGGGGACGCTAGTGCTGCGCCAGCGGCCGCCCAAAATGCATCAGGGCTTCATCCAGGATCCAGCGGGTGTGCAGTACGAAGCTCTCCCGCACGATCGGGTTCAGCCCGACCAGGAATCCGTGCAGGTCCGAGCGCAGGTCGAGCATCGGTTTCTGCGTGCAGGACTCGAGCCAGGTGATCGTGTTCTTCCGGTACGGCTCGCCTAGCGCCGCCACACGGTCCGCCAGCATCTGTGCTTCCCAGTCCCAGGGCTGCATCCTCGCCTCCGGCAGGCAGGCTCCCGATGGAGTCTGCTTCGGAAGGATGCAAGGTCAGGGCCAGAGCCGCCTTGAAGGGGCACGGCCTGCTGTGCCTCTACGACTCGGCTTACCGTTGGGGAAATCCAGAGCCCTGGACCCCCGCTTTCGCGGGGGTGACAAGAAGGAGTACGTCATTCCCGCGTATCGCGCTTCGCATCCCGGAGGGGAAGCGGGAATCCAGTGGTCCCAAGCTGCACTGGACCCCGCCATCGCGGGGGTGACAAGTGGTGGCCGCGTTTCCGGGGTTAGCTCCGTCGGTCCGGCCGTCTCAGTCCAGGAACATCGGGAGCCCGGCCACCCCGCGGATGCGAGGCCGG
>CAZMVJ010000253.1:0-300 GCA_964569445.1 uncultured Anaerolineaceae bacterium
CCGAGCGATGGAGGACAATCGATCAAGATGTAGTCATAACGTCCGTCCAGCGGCGACAGCGCTTTGGCCAGCACGCTCTCGCGCTCCGCCATGTTCACCAGCTCGACCTGGGCGCCGGCCAGGGCCGCCGTCGAAGGAAGCAGGGACAGGTCGAGACGGGTGTTATGCAGGATCTTCTCCAGCGCCGGGCGGCCGCCGATCAACACGTCATAGACGCCGCCATCGACCTGGTTGGAGGCGATCCCAAGGCAGGCCGTGGCGTTGGCCTGGGGATCGAGATCGACCATCAGGACGCGCACT
>CAZMVJ010000253.1:310-2744 GCA_964569445.1 uncultured Anaerolineaceae bacterium
GTCTTGCCCACCCCGCCTTTCTGGTTGACCAGCGCGTACACCCGTGTCATCGCGACCACACCAAGGCGGCTTGCTCCGCTTCCTCGGAGGTGGGCACGCCGGCCAGGCCGCGGCGCGTGACCGAGGTCGACGCCAGGACGTTGGCGAAACGGGCAGCCTCCCACGGATCGCGCGTCTGGTGGTAGCGGACAAAGAAGGAGGCGGCGAAGATGTCGCCGGCGCCGGTCGGGTCGACCGAATCGGCAGCCGGGGAGGGGAAGCGCCGCACGTCGCGGTTCCAGTAGACCCGGGCGCCGCGCGGACCTTCGGTGGCGACGAGCAACCGGCAGGCGGCGGCCAACCGCTCCAACTCGGCCTCGTCCCCGCCGACGTCCTCCACACCGACGACGACGATATCGACCCGCTCGATCGCCTGGAGCGCCGGGGTCCAGGAGGCGTAGCTGACGAGGCCCGCCTCATCCCACGTCCGCATCCAGCCTTGCGGAGTCAGCCCGACCAGGTCGCAGCCGGAAAAAAGGGCTTGCAGCGATGGAGAGAACTCGCCGGCGATCGGCGCCAGGTGGACGATCGAGGCGCCCCGCCAATCGGCCGGGACCGCCGCCGATTCCAGCGTGGCCGCCCGTGCCAGGAGATGCTGTCGCCGCGCGCCGCCGGCGTACTCGTTGCGAAAAGTCGTGCTGCGGGCCGACGGCACGCGCACGATCGGGGTCCCGCCGAGCGGCGCCAGATCGAGATCGAGCCCGGCCGACGTGACGATCGCCGGCCGTCGGCCCAGGGCGCGCGCCGTCAGCGCGGCGTAGGCCGCCGTCCCACCAAGGGTTGGCCCTAGGGAGCCTGCCCCGAGCCCTTCGGCCTTGCTCACGCCGCCTCGGCGCACCGAAACGGGTGCACCGTCCCGGTGTTCTTCCGGGAGGCCAGGCTCCGTCGAAGGGCTCAGGATGGATGGTGTCTGGTCGAGGCAGAGATGACCGAGGACGAGGTAGTCCGGGGCCGGCGCGGCAGAGGACATCGCCGCGAATTATAGCCGCCCGGAGTCCTCGCTGCGTCGCGGCACGATGGTCACTTTGCGGTTCTCGCCTTCTCCGATGGACTCGGTGAAGACGCGCTGATGATCGCGCAGTTCCAGATGGATGATGCGCCGCTCGGCAGGGGGCATCGGCTCCAGCGTCATCGTTCGCCCGCCGTCCACGGCCTGCTCGGCCATGCGCCGGGCCAACTGTCGCAGCTGCCGCTCGCGCCGGGCGCGGTAGCCTTCGACGTCGACGACAATCGGGAGATAGTTGCCGAGCTCCTTGCCGACGATCAGACGGGTGATGTATTGCAGGGCGGAGAGCGATTCGCCGCGGCGGCCGATGAGCAGACTCAGGTCGTCGCCGCGGATATCGACCAGGACCGGGCGCGCCTCCTCCGGCTCATCCGCCTCCCCCCAGCGGCCGCTCACCCGGGCCGCCAACCCCATGCGCGAGACGAGCTCCCGCACGGTGTCGCGGGCGACCTCGATCTCTCGATCGGCCGGGGCGCCCGGGGCCTCCGCCTGCTCGTCCTCGTCTTCGAAGTCCTCATCGTCTCCCGCAGGGGCAGCCGACGGGGAAGGGCGAGCAGCGGGAGCGCCGCCCAGCAGCGTCAGCCGGACGCGCGCCTGGCGGCTGCCCAGGCCCAGAATGCCTTGTCCGCCTTCATCGAGCACTTCCACCAGCAGCCGGTCGGGAGTGACGCCAAGTTCGGCCGCCCCGCGGGCAACCGCTTCGTCGACCGTCGGGGCGATCATCTCCAGGCTGGGTCGCGACTCAGGCATGCGTCGGGCTCCCTTCCGCCACCGTCAGCTGGCGCCGCGCAGCGATAGCACTTGGCGCCAATTGACCTTGCCCAGGGCGGCGTACTGGGCGATGGTCATGACGTTGGTCGTGACAAAGTAGAGCGCCAATCCGGCGGCGTAGGAGTAGGCGAAGAAGCCGAAGAGGAACGGCATATACAGGCTCATCATCTTCGACATCTGCGCCCCCTGGGAATCGGCTGAGGGCGGCGTGGTCATCCTGGTCTGCAGGAAGCTGGTGGCGACGACCAGGATCGTCAGCACCGGGATGCCGAACCCCAGGATCTCCGGCGACACGAGCCGCTCCGGCTGGCTCAGGTCCCACCACAGGAACGTCTTGTTGAGCGGGAGAAGCGCCGCCGGGATGAAGGGATACATGTGCTTGGACAACTCGAGCAGCTGCATCGGGACGGTGGCCAGGGCGCGGGTGATCGACTGGTAGAGCCCGATGATGATCGGGAACTGCAGCAGCAGCGGCAGACAGCCGCCGAACGGGCTGACCCCCATCTCGCGGTAGAGCTTCATCTGCTCCTGCTGGATCTTCGGCTTGTCGCCCTTGAACTTCTTCGCGATGTCCTGCCACTTCTTCGAGCGCTGCATCTCCTGCATCTTCTCCATCGA
>CAZMVJ010000254.1:0-2721 GCA_964569445.1 uncultured Anaerolineaceae bacterium
ATCTTGGCCTCACAGTCCGCGGAGAGGGGGCAGGGGGTGAGGCCGGAGGCGGGTTCTTCCACAGCCTCCCTGGCGGCCGGAACCGCCACAAGCCGAAGGGGATCCCGCGATACCTCGCCGCCGCGAGCTGCCTGTTCCTCGTCGGCTGCACCAGCTTCGGCCAGGCGGCCGAAGGCGCTTTCCTGCCTCCCAAGCCGTCGCCGACGATGGCCTCCACCGTCGTTCCTCCCACGCCCTTCCCGCCCAACTCGCCTACGGGACTGCCCTCCACGCCGAGCCCTGCCGAAACCCAGATCGGAAATTGGCCCGCGCCGAACACTTACGGCCGAGCGGCGACTCCGCCCATCCCGATCCCGCCGCCGGCCGAACCCTTCACCTTTCCGGAGAGGACGCTGAATGTGTTGCTGCTCGGATCCGATCGGCGCAGCGGGATCGGCTTCCGCACCGACACGATTCTGATCGCCTCCGTCCAGCCCGCCACCGGTTTAGTGGCGCTGATCTCCATTCCGCGCGATCTGTACGTCTACCTTCCCGGCTACACCATCAGCCGCATCAATACGGCCTGGATCTACGGGGAAACGCTCGGCACCCCGGGGGGCGGACCGCAGCTTCTCTTCGACACCGTGCGCTACAACCTCGGCGTTCCGATCGACCGTTACGCGCTGGTGGAGATGGCCGGGTTCCAGCAGATCGTCGATATCCTGGGAGGAGTCGACGTGCGGGTCG
Organism: uncultured Anaerolineaceae bacterium; assembly: GCA_964569445.1. Classification (GTDB taxonomy): domain Bacteria; phylum Chloroflexota; class Anaerolineae; order Anaerolineales; family E44-bin32; genus DATEVL01. Next base: position 727 of record CAZMVJ010000254.1, read on the forward strand.
CATGCGATTTCACCGACTGGCGCCTGCGCCAGCCCGGCCTGCCTCAGCAGGCGCTCAGCAGCTGGGCGTTGTTCACCATGCCGCGCGGGGTGGTCCACCTGGATGGCGACGCGGCGTTGTGGTATGCCCGCTCGCGCTCGCGGTCGTCGGATTTCGATCGGGCGCGCCGCCAGCACGATGTCCTGCGAGCCCTCTACCGCGCCGCCCTCCGTCCCGAGGTGCTGACCCGCATCCCCGAGCTCTACCGCGCCTTGGGCTCGGCGGTGAAGACCAACGGCGACCTTGACGACGTCCTATCGCTGGCTCCCTTCCTGACGAGCCTCGAGCCGGCCCATCTGCGCAGCCGCTTCATCGGCCGGGCACAGGTTCGCGGCTACCGAGTCCCGGTCAGCGGCGCGGCCGTGCTGCTCCCGCAGGCCGAGGCCATCCGGAGCCTTTTGGAAGAGGCCTTCGCCCCCTACGAAGAGTCCGACTCAGCTCCCGTTCGTGTTGAAGTCGTGCCGGGATCGACGCTCGAGACGGCACAGCTGGTCCAGGAGCGATTGTTGTACGCGGGTTTTGACGCCTTCGTCACGGAAGGCGATCCTTCACCAGACGGGGTCTCGCATGTGATGGCGCCGGCCGACGCACCGCCCGAGGCGAGCGAGAGACTGCTCTCGGCTCTCGGCTTGCCTTCCCAGGCGCTGACCGCCTGGCCGGCGAGCGAGTCCTCGGACACATATCGCTTGCTGCTTGGCGAGGACTATGACCCCTGCTTCGACCCCTCGGCGCTGGCGGCGTCCGGGTAGCCGGTCGAGCCCATGGCCGCCTCTCGGCGGCGCAGGTTTGACAGGCGCGACGTTTCCCCCTAGCATTTCCTGCCGACCGCCATGGCCCAGACTCCCCTCGACGATCTGCCGCTGTTCTCGACGGGCGAAGATCAGGCGCCCGGCCGAACGCCGCCGCGTCAACTGCGCGGGGACATCGGTCTGAGCGCCGTCATCGTCGCGTGGGGTGAAGCGCTCGGCGCCGCCGGGCGTTCGGAGCACACCGTCAAGGCCTTCACCGCCGACCTGCGCCTGCTGGCAGGTCGGCTAGGTGGCGGGATGTCGGTCCAGGCGATCGCGACCCACGACCTCAAGAACTTCCTCGATTGGATGTTGAACCGACGCGGCGTGCCGTGCAGCCCCAAGACCTATTCCCGGCGCGTCACCTCGCTCAAGGCGTTCTTCCGCTGGTTGAACGAAGCTGGCGTGATCCCGGCCGACCCGGCGGCTCCGATCGCCCAGCAGACGGTCCTTAGCCCGCTGCCGGAAGTGCTTACCGACGATGAGTCGGAGGCCGTGCTCGAGCGGGCGCAGGCCATGCGGCGGGGTGGTGACACCCTCGACGCGCGCCCATTCACCCTGACGCATCTGCTGTTGAACACCGGTATCAAGAAAGGTGAATGCCTGGCGATCCATCTGAACCACGTCGAGCTGCGGGGGGCCGAGGGCCCCCTTCTCTACATTCGCTACCCCGATGCACGCAAGCGCTACAAGGAACGCAAGCTGGCGCTCGAGCCCGCCTGGGTGACGGCCTTCGAAGAGTACCGCCGCCAGTACGCGCCGACGACGAAGCTGTTTCCGTGGTCGCCGCGGCGCCTCGAGTATCTTCTGGAAGAGTTGGGGAACCTGGCCGGATTGGAAAAGCACTTGTCCTTCGACATGTGCCGCTGGAGCTTCGCGCTGCGCCGCTTCCGCTCCGGCATGGAGCACGACCGGATCCGCCAGCTGCTGGGGTTGTCGAAGATCCAGTGGCGCGAGGTCGGGGCCAAGCTCGAGGCGCTGGCGACGCGCATGCCGGCGTAGGCCTGCTGGACCGTCATGCCCGCGAATAGCGTTTCGCATCCCGTAGGGGAGGCGGGCATCCAGGTTACGCCCTTGCGCAAGCCACTCTCCGTTGCCTTGACCACCGGACAACGTAGGGGCACGGCACACCTGCCCTGGCGGGCGGTGCCAGGGTGCCGTGCCCCTA
>CAZMVJ010000255.1:0-2695 GCA_964569445.1 uncultured Anaerolineaceae bacterium
GCGCAGCTCCTCCCAGGCGCCCTCGCCGCCGATGACAACCTGGACGCCGCCGACACTCGGGGTCAGGACCTGGGACAGGACTTCCTCGAGCAACGTCCGTTCGTCGAGCAGGCGCAAGGCGTGACGGGCGGCGTCGGGGTGGGTGAAATCCGGATGGTCGAGGACGTTGGCCAAACCGTCGCGGTAGATCTCTCCGGACGCCAGGGCATCCGCGCGCGACAGCGTGTCCGAGAGCAGATGGATGACTTCCTGGCCGAGCGTGTCGAACGCCGCCGCCGCGTTGGCAACGCCGGCGGCGTCGTGGGTGGTGCAGGCGTCGGTGATCCGTCCCGCCATCTGCGACAGCGTCTCCTGGTCGACCGGTTCAGCCAGGCTGAGGACCTGCTGCCGGACTTCGCCGCCCTGGAGCACCAGCACCAACAGGACCTGGCGGCCGTGGGTGGCGATCAACTCGAGGTGCTTGAAGACCGCCCGCGCCGCGTGCGGCGCCGTGACGACGGCCGCCGCCTGGGATTGCTGCGCCAGGACCGAGGCCGCCAGCCGCATCCACTCATCGACATCGGCCCGCGCCTGATAGAACTGGTGGCTGATCAGCCGCTTCTCATCGGAGGGAAGTTCCGTCTCGCCGAGCAGGCCCTTGACGAAGTACCGGTAACCATCCTCCGTCGGCGAGCGGCCTCCCGAAGTATGCGGCTGGCGCAGGAGCCCGGCTCGGGTGAGCGCGGCCATCTCGTTGCGGATCGTGGCTGTGCTGATCCCCAGGCCGAAGCGCGAGAGCAGAGTCTGCGAACCGATAGGCTCGCCTGTCTCGATGTACTCGTGGACGATGAGCCCCAGGATCGTCTGCTGGCGCTCGCTCAGGGCGTTTTCCATGGCTTGCCCGCCTGGTTAGCACTCGGTACCTGTGAGTGCTAAACACGACCGAACGATAATACCATCCGGCCGGAAGTGCGTCAAGCAGACCAATCGGATGCCGTCCGGCGCGGTGGCGCGAGCCGCGGCCGCCGGCCCGAACGGTTCGATGGCGGCCGGGCTGACGCAGGCCGGCTTCACGGTCCCCACCAGCCGGGTGATGTAGCGACCGTTCTTGTCCTGTTTGACATCGTTCGCGGGGGAGGCTAGGATTGCCCCTCGGCTCAGTGTCCCGTTCCGGAGTTGAGCTGACAGAGGCATTCGAGCCTGCGAAGGATCGAGCTCAGGGTGGCGATCCACGCGAAAGGCTCGGCCCCGAGCACAACGGACAGACACAACCAAGCCAATTGCGGAACAGGACGCTAGCGAGAGGCGGAATGGACCTGTGGGAAAACTGGTTGAAGTCACTGATGCGACGTTTCAGGCCGAAGTCATCGGCCTGCCCGGTCCAGTCCTGGTTGACTTTGGGGCCGAGTGGTGCCACCCGTGCCGCAAACTCGATCCATTGATCGAGGAATTGGCGGCCGAATGGGGAGCTCGGGTCAAGGTCGTCCACGTCGATGCCGACCTGAACGTTGATTCGACGATGCGCTTCCAGGTCATGGGCCTGCCGACCCTCATCGTCTTCGTCGGCGGCCAGCCGGTGGCGCGGCTCCAGGGCTTTCAGCCCAAGAAACGCATCGGCGAGACGCTCGAACCGTATCTCGGCGGCTGAACCCCACCGTCGAATCTGCGCTGAGGCGGCCGGTCGATAATGGCAGCCGAAGCGGCACGCCGCCGTCGCGCGGCGGCTGTTGTATAATCCCCACGCGCTCGGATCCCACGACGATGTCCAAGAAGCTGCGAATCCTGATTGCCAAGCCCGGTCTGGATGGCCATGATCGAGGAGCGAAGGTCATCGCCCGCTCCTTGCGCGACGCCGGGATGGAAGTCATCTACACCGGCCTGCGGCAAACCCCCGAGATGATCGCCGACGCCGCCCTGCAAGAGGACGTCGATGCCATCGGGCTTTCGATCCTGTCCGGGGCGCACCTGGCGCTCGTCCCCCGCATCCTCGAGATCCTCCAGGCCCAGGGCATGGCGCGGTTGCCCGTCCTCATTGGCGGGATCATCCCCGACGATGATGTCCCCACCCTCAAGGCGATGGGGGTCGCGGCAGTCTTCGGTCCGGGGGCGAACACCGAGGCCATCACCCGCGCCTTCGAGGAAGCCGCCGCCTCCGCCAAGGCCGCCTGAGCGCCGCCGCATGGGTCTGGCCGAAGACGTCCTGCGAGGCGACCGGCTGGCCCTGGCCCGATGGCTGACCTGGCTCGAAGAAGAAGATCCCCGCGGCGACCCGGTCCTGGCCGAGTTGTTTCCGCGCACCGGCCGGGCGCACCGACTGGGGGTCACCGGTCCGCCGGGCAGCGGCAAATCGACGCTGGTCAACCAGGCGGCGGCGTGGTGCCGGAAGCAAACCTCCGAGCGCGTGGCCGTGCTGGCCGTCGATCCGAGCAGCCCGTTCTCCGGCGGGGCGATCCTCGGTGATCGTATCCGGATGAGGGACCTCGCCGGCGACCCGGGCGTTTTCATCCGCAGTATGGCCAGCCGCGGGGCGCTCGGCGGGCTGAGCCGGCGCACGGGCGAGCTGGTCGAAGCGCTCGACGCCGCCGGCTACGAGCGGGTCTTCATCGAGACCGTCGGCGCCGGCCAGGCGGAGGTCGACATCGCTCGGATGGCCGACACCACGATCGTCGTCGAGGCCCCCGGGATGGGCGACGACATTCAGGCCCTGAAGGCCGGC
>CAZMVJ010000256.1:0-2532 GCA_964569445.1 uncultured Anaerolineaceae bacterium
CCGGCCCACAGGACGACGACGACGATCCCGATGAACCACCACGGGAGATCGATCAGGCGCCGCCCGACGGGCTCGGCGCCAGGTCGTGGTTTGGCGGGGGTCTCGACGAGCGTAGGAGCGGCAGGCTGCGCCATGGGGCCTATCGTCGAACAGAACGCGGGCCGATGCGTGATGGGGTTCCCCCCAGCGCACCGGCCCGCCATCGAGGTTCGGTCGTGCTGCGAACCGGGGCGAGACAGTGCCCGCCGCTTAGCCCAGGTCCTCGTAGGTGATGGTGAAGGACGGGCCGAAGTACTTCAGGTCGACCGTGGCCATCCACCCGTTTTCGGTCAGCGCCTGGATGGCCTGGTTGACCGGATCTACTAGATCGCTCCCCTTGGGGAAGATGAAACCGAGCTGGTCGCTCGAAAGGGAGGACCCGACGAGTTTCAACTTGTCGGCGTTTTGACCGAGATAGCCTAACCCGGCGACCTCATCGATGACGACGGCGTCAATCTCCTCTTCGATCAGCGCCTGGACAGCGAACGGGAACTGTTCGTAGCCCTCGATTCGGTCCTCCGAGATGAATTTCTTGGCCGTCTCGTAGTTCGTCGTGCCGGTCTGCGTGCCGATGGTCAGATCGGGGTCGTCGATGATGTCTTGCATCTCGGTGATACGCGTCTCGTCATTGCGAACGAGCAGGCGCTGGTCGATGTGGATGTAGCCGTTGGAGAAGTCAACGATCTCGGCCCGGTCGGTGGTGATCGTGATCCCGTCCGCGGCGGCGTCGAACTGGCCGTCGGAAACGGCCTGGATCATGCCCTCCCAGGCGGCCTCAGTGAAGACGGGCTTACAGTTGAGCTGCCGGCAGATCTCGTTCCAGACCTCATAGTCCCAGCCCGCCGGCTCGCCGCTGGTCGGATCGATGTAGTTGAAGGGCAAGTAAGCGTTCTCGACGGCGACGGTGATTTCGCGTCCTCCCAGATCGGGCAGGCCGGCCGCCGCGCTGCCGCCCGGGGCTTCGGTCGCCGCCGCCGGCGTGCAAGCGGCGAAGGCGAGGGCCGCCAGGACCAGCAGGTAAACGATTCGCTTCTTCATCTCTCTCCTCCAGATAGGATGGGGTTCTCCCGAATGTCTCTCGGGGTGGCGTTGGCCGTCGGCGGGGCGGAAGGGGGTGGTTGCCGTCCGGCCGCAAAGCATCTTTGATTAATAGCCTGACTCTCGCCGGAACGCAAGGCAGAAGGTCACCGAATCATCCGCCGGGGCCAGGGGAGGGGGCCGACGGCAGAGAAACGTGGATCCGATCGCTCTCGAAGGGGAGGTAGGGCGCGACCATCGTCAGCGCCTGTTCGACGGACAGGCTGACGAGGGCATGCTCCGGCGCCAAGCCCAGCATCGGCTGTAGATCGGTCCCGGGCTGGACCTCGGCGGCGCGACCGGCCAAGGCTTCCAGCAGGCGAGCCTGCGCCAGCAGGGAGGCCTGCGGATCATCGCGCAGCAGGGCCAGGATATTCAAGGCCGCCGCACCGTCGACGGTCGTCTCGCCGGTCGGCACGCCGCCCAGAAAGTCGATCAGGGCGGCGAACCCGTGGGCGTCCAGGACAAGGACGGCATCGACGGGAAGGGACGTCAACGACCCGAGGGTTTGCGCCGGCTCGGCTCTGGCGGCATAGGCCTCTCGCAGGCTCGTTCCGTCGGCCAGGGTCCGGTTGGTCGGGAAGCCGAAAAGAAAAAGCTCCTTCCCCGGGGGTCGAAAAGAAGCCAGCCAGACGGCGAGCAGTTCGCCGTCCTCCGCCAGGGTATCGACGCCCAGGATCAAGAGGGTGACTTGCGGTGTCCCGACCGAGGGCTCGGTCGACCGCGGGCTCACGGTCGCCAGCGCGGTACCGCGCCAGGCGGGCGGGCGCGGCCGCAGCAGCGTCGTCGCCACGCCCAGGGCGAAGAAACCGACGGCGGCGGCGATCAGGATAGTGCGGAAGGAAATCGATCGCATGCGGCGCCGACGGCGGGATGAGTCGGCGCCCGGATTGTACCTCCGGGCCGCGGGAGGGGGGCAACCAGGCGCGGCAACGAGCGACCCTAGCCGTCGCGCCAAGAGTGGACCCCCGCTTCCGCGGGGGTGACAAACATCCGGGAACTTGTCATTCCCGCGAAGGCGGGAATCCAGGAGTCCAAGGGGCGCGCCGGGTGGCTAGCGACCCTCACCGAGCTCGACTCCTGGACCCCCGCTTCCGCGGGGGTGACAGCCAATGGATTGAGATCGAGCTACGGGGTGATGAGAAGCATCCCCGCTGCGCGGCCCAGCGCGAAGGCCGTCACAGCCAGCAGGCCGACCGGGGCGAAGCGCATTGTTCGGGGATGGTGGACGGCGAATCCGGTGGCGGCGGCGGCGACGCGCCAGAAGGCGGCGTGCAGGCGCGCCTCGGTCGAGGAAAGAACGCGGCGCACGGCGATCATCTCGACGTGCTGATCCGCAGGATGCGGCCGCGGTCATCGGCGACGACACGCACGATGCGGGTCAGGCTCTTTCCGCCCGGCAGCGCCGCCTTGCCC
>CAZMVJ010000257.1:0-2519 GCA_964569445.1 uncultured Anaerolineaceae bacterium
AATCAAGACTGCTCCTTCTGGCCCTATTACCCGCCCTTCGAGGTCAAGTACATCAAGCGCAAGAGCGAGCACGGCGTCAACGCCCAGTACATCCAGACCTCCAACCACATGGGCACGCACCTCGACGCCCCGCGCCACTTCGTCACCAAAGGCAAGACGATCGATGAGATCCCGATCGAGTGGTGCTGGGGCCCGGGGGTCATCGTCGACCTGAGCGACATGCTGGACGACCTCGATCTCTTCCGGCCGGAGGACATCGAGAAGAGGGTCGAGGTGCGCGAAGGCGACATCCTCTTCATCCACACCGGCTGGCACCGCTTCTCGTTCTTCACCCCGGAGGCGGACGAGGAGCGCTACATTCAGCGCCACCCCGGACCGCACTTCAGCTTGTGCGACTGGCTGCTCAAGAAGAAGATTCACATCTGGGGCGTCGACATGATCTCGACCGATCACCCGATGAACCTTCCGATCGGGCGATTCCTCGGCAAGGGCGGCCTCGAGCACTGGCAGAAGGTGCGGGCGCGGGTCGACGCCAAGTTCGGCGCCGACAAGGTGGACGAGCTCTTCCCCGAATCGGCCTACCAGCTCACCCACAACGCCCTCTTCCCACACGACTGCATCCACGTCGAGAACCTGGGCGGCGACATGGGTTTGAAGGACCTGCACAACAAGCGCCTGACGCTGGGCGTGTTCCCGTGGAAGTTCAAGGGCGGCGAAGCCGCTTTCTGCCGCGCCGTGGCGTGGATGTAGGGGCCCTTGTCCTCCCTGAGCGGAGGGCGCCCTTCCTCCCGGGCAACGGCGAATGCCACTGCGCCCGCAGTCGAAGGGCCGAGCGCAGTCGAAGGGCGCCCTTCGACTGCGGGCGAAGACCTCACTCTCGCTCGGTCTTCGGCCTCCGCTCAGGGAGGTGTTGGTTAGGAGGGATATGACCAATCAGGAGATCCGCGCGGCTCTCGATGCCAGCCGCGCCGCGCTGCTCGACGCCATCGACGGGCTGACCCCCGAGCGGCTCCAGCATCCCAAGGCCGTCGGCGAGTGGTCGGTGCGCGATATCCTGCAGCACCTCAGCCTGTGGGAGGCCGAACTGGTACGCTTGCTGGTCCACGTCGACCAGGGCCGCCGGGCCGTCGGGCAGAGCTTTGTCGCCAACCCGGATTTCGATTCGCTCAACGCCCGCTGGCATGCCGAGACGAAGGACCGCCCGCTCGACCGCGTCTTGGAGGACTTCCACGGCGTCCGGCGGCAGACACTGCGTTGGCTGGATGAACTGGCGGATGAGGACTTGACCCGTATCCGGCGGGAGGCGTGGCTGCACAATCAGTCGCTCGCCCGCTGGATCGCCGAGTACAGCTACGAGCACGAAGCCGAGCACACGCAGGCCATCCGCGCCTGGCGCGAGTCAGCCGGCGTCTAGTTAGGCGCGCTGAGCCCAGAGCCCCTCGGCGGAGCTTGTCCTGAGGCGTAGGCCGAAGGGCTCGGGGCAGGCTCCGTCGAAGGGTCGAAGCGCGCCCGGCTCTCATTCAGGCACTCTTCGACTTCGCTCAGAGTGCCTGGACGCGAGGCGACGTGAGAGGACGGAGGTAACCGAATGACCGAAACCCGCGTGCTCGGCAAGCCGCTGCGGCGTAACGAAGACCCGCGCCTGCTGACCGGCCAGGCCCTGTTCACCGATGACGTGCATCTGGCCGGGATGGTCCAGGCCGCCTTCCTGCGCAGCCCGTACGCCCACGCGCGCATCAAGCGGATCGATGTCAGCCGGGCGCGGGCCAGGCCCGGCGTGGTGGCGGTCTTCACTGCCGACGATCTGGGAGACTACTGGAAGCCGGGTCCGCTGCTCGTCTCGCCACCTCCGATCGAACGCCTGGTGTTCCACGAGCGGACGCAGGTTCCGCTGGCGCGTGACAAGGTCCGCCACGCCGGTGAGCCGTTGGCGGTCGTCATCGCCGACAACCGCTACCTCGCCGAGGACGCGCTGGCCGATATCGACGTCGACTACGAGCCGCTGCCGGCCGTCGTCGATTTGGAGAAGGCGCTCCGGCCCGAATCGGCCCGCGTGCATGACGACCTCGACTCGAACCTTGCCGCGCACGTCGTCCAAACCCGCGGCGACTACGAATCGGCCAAACGCGGGGCCGACCTCGTCCTGCGGCGCCGCCTGACCTACGACCACGGCGCCGCGGCCGCCTTGGAGAACCGCGGCCTGGTGGCCGACTGGGACGCCCGTGCGGCGCGCCTCACCGTCTGGGACACGACGCAAGCGCCGATCCCGATTCGCAACGGTCTGGCTGCCCGCCTGGGTCTGTCCGAGCACCAGGTGCGCGTGATCGCCCCCTTCGTCGGCGGCGGGTTCGGACCCAAGATCATGATGTTCTATCCGGAGGAGCTGGTCATCCCCTGGGTGGCGATGCAGCTCGGGCGGCCGGTGAAGTGGATCGAGGACCGCGCCGAGAATTTCCTGGCCACCACCCACGAGCGCAGCCAGATCCACGATGCCGAGATCGCCCTCACCCGCGACGGCC
>CAZMVJ010000258.1:0-2486 GCA_964569445.1 uncultured Anaerolineaceae bacterium
CGAGATCGACCTCGGCCGTCAGGAGTTCACCGATGGTCGTGAGGGTGCCATCGGGTGCGATAGTGACGGTCAGCTTTCCGCCGTAGACCGGCAGATCGCGATAGGTCTGGAACAGGGTGACGATCGTCAGCGGCCCTTCCTGGACATCCTCGACGCCGAGTTCCAGATCCGGACTGCGGAGAAGGTACAGGTCCAGATAGGTGTCCAGAAAGGAGAGCGCCTGCGCGGCCGGTGTGTCGCCGATGAGGGAGGTGTGCGCCGTCACCGAGCGCGGGAATCCGTTGGCCAGGTTGAGCAGCGGAGCGGAGGACGAGGCGGCCGCCAGGGCCTCGTACGCGTCGCGCTGCGGGTCGGGCAAGGCTTCCGCCGCGGGAGAGGTGGAAGTTGAGGCGGGGCGGGAGGGTGTGGCGGCCTGTGGCGTGAGGGTGCAGGCCGTCCCAACGAGCATCAAGCCCAATACGGCCATCCGGAGGGACCGGTTACGTGGGGACAATCGACATCTCCTTTGGCAAGGGGGTGAAGCGGCTGGATTGTAAGGGCTTCCCGGAGGATGCGATAGGGGACGAGGATCCGGTCGAACCGGAGGCAGGTCGATGGCCCCCACCCGGAGCCGGTGCTAGACTTCTCCCCATCGACCTCCACATCACCTCGCGTCATCGGAGGAGCCATGAACTCCAGGGAAGCTCTGTCGCACTTGGAAACCGTCGGAGGCGCCGAAGGCCTCAAGCAGACCTACGACGTCCTGCAAGGGAAGCGCCACTACATCGTCGGCTCTCTCTCGCGGGTCAAACGGCATGCGGGGAATTTCAACATTGTCCGTGCCGAGGCGGTCGAGGCGGCCGGCGAGTCGTTCGCCGGCCAGGAGGCCGTAACGTCGAAACTCGTGCGCCAGCGGCTGGCCCGCCGGGGTATCGATGTCGAGACACTCGAGGCGCTCAACATCCTGTACGTCCTGGTCGCCCTGGGCAAGGCTAAGGTCGACCGGCGCCGATCGCAGCACGCCCTGTTCTTCAACGTGGCCGGCTGACGGCCCGGGCCTCTCCCCCGCCTTTCCCCCTTGTCAGGCGCCCGACTCGAGCCTTAGAGTAGTCTTGCGGGCGGGCTGGGAGGCACGGATGACTGCGAGCAACCCCGCCGTTCCGGTCGACGGCATCTTGCGGCCGGGCCGGCCCGACCCGGACCGGCTGGACCGTCTGGCCCTGGCCGCCCTCGGACACCCCGCCTCCCTCTGCGCCGTCGCGCTGCTGCTGCTCAACGACCACGTCCTCAAGCAGGCCTTCCCTTCGATCCTGACCGGCAAGCTGAGCGACTTCGCCGGGCTGTTCTTCTTTCCCTTTCTGCTGGCCGGGTTGGTCGGGTTGACCGGCTGGAGCGCCAGGCGTCCTCGCGGAACCGAGGCGGCGATGGCAGCCTGCTTCGCCGTGGCGGCGTGGGGTTTCGCTCTGATCAAAGTCCATCCGGCGAGCAATGTTCTTGCCGCCCAGGTCCTGGAGTCGGCGCTGGGATTGCCGGTGCGCATCGTCCGGGATCCAACCGACCTGATCGCTTTGGCGGCGTTGTGGCCGGCGTGGCGGTTGTGGCGTTCCGTTGCCGGCCGCCGCACGGCGAGTTCCCCTCGGTCGCTGCTGGCCCTCGGCCTGGCGTCGCTGGCGGCGCTGGCGACGGCCCCCTGTCCGCCCCAAATGCCGGTCTCGCACCTTGTGCCGACCGAGGGCGGCGTGTACGCGCTGACGAATCCATGGAGTCCGGCGGAAGTCGTCTACCGAAGCGCCACCGGGTCCGGGTGGGATTCGGTCGATCCAGCCGACGTCCCGCTCGAAGTCGTCGAATCCGCGGCGGCCCCGGTCGAGCTGCCGAAGGTGGTTTGCGTCCGCAACCTCGCGCAGACATGCTACCGCGCCGGCGGAGAGGAGCGCTTGGAAGCCTCCAGCGACGGCGGGGCCACGTGGCAGACCGTGTGGAGCGCGCCGACGTCTCGGCGGGCCTTCATGCACCGCGTCGCCGACCAGCACGGACAGCTCCTGTCCTGTGGCAAAGACCTGGACTTCCGAGCCGCCGACGTCGTCGTCCTGGGCCAGGGGCCGGAGCATGTGGCAGTCGTCGCGCTGGGGAACGAAGGTGTGCTGCACGGTCGACTGGGGGAACCCTGGTCGCGCCAGGGCGTCGGCACCGCCGAGGCGACGCCGGAGCGAGGCGACGTTCAGGATATCCTTTCGCCGTCACTTATTCTCGAGGAAACGCTGGCGGCTGTGCTGGCCGCTGCGGCGGCGCTGCTGCTCTTCTCCGGCCTGGCCTGGCGCCGCTATCGCCTCCCGCAGGCGCCGGGCGGTGCGAAACGAAGCGACCTGCCCTGGAAGACCGGCGTGGTCATCACGCTGCTGATCCTGATCTTGATGTTCACGCTCAACGTCGAGGAACTGATCCCCTACGCCCTTGCCCCGCTGATCGGAATCGTCGCCTGGGCCGTCGTCTTGTGGAATGGCTGG
>CAZMVJ010000259.1:0-2484 GCA_964569445.1 uncultured Anaerolineaceae bacterium
AGCGAGGAGGTCGCCGCAGGGTATACTTCCGCACCGTTTCCGACGACGACCCGGACCGAACCCCTTCCGTGACAAGCCCGTCCCAAGCCCCCGCCATGTCCGAAGCACCACCGGAGCCGCACGTCCCCCTGCTGGTCGTGGAAGACCTGCGCACCCATTTCTTCACCGACGACGGAGTCGTCAAGGCCGTCGACGGGGTGAGCTATCAGGTCCGGATGGGCGAGGTCTTCGGGCTGGTGGGTGAATCGGGATGCGGCAAGAGCGTCTCGGCCCTCAGCCTGCTGCGCCTGATCGATCCCCCCGGCCGGATCGTCGACGGCCAGGTCACGTTTCGCGGTCAGGAGCTCAGTGTCCTGTCCGAGAAGCAGATGACCGAGTTGCGCGGCAGTCAGATCTCGATGATCTTCCAGCAGCCGCAGTCGAGCCTGAATCCGGTGTTCAGCGTCGGCGAGCAGATCGCCGAAGTCCTTCGCCTCCACATGGGGATGAACCGCCAGCAAGCCTGGCAGCGGGCGAGTGTGCTGTTGACCTCCGTCGGGATCCCCGATGCCGAGTCCCGGCTGCGGGCCTATCCACACGAGCTGTCCGGCGGTCAGGCGCAGCGGGTGATGATTGCCATGGCGCTGGCCTGCTCGCCGGCGCTGCTCATCGCCGACGAACCGACGACGGCCCTCGATGTCACGATCCAGGCCCAGATTCTGGACCTGATGCGGGCGCTGCGGGAGAAGCTGGGAACGGCGATCATCTTGATCACGCATGACCTGGGCGTCGTCGCCGAAATGGCCGATCGGGTGGCGGTGATGTACGCCGGCAAGATCGTCGAGGAGGCCGAGGTCGAGACTCTATTCGCCCGGCCGCTTCATCCGTACACCCAGGGGCTGATCGCTTCGATTCCGGTACTGGGGACCGTCACGAATCGTCTCGAGGTCATCCCGGGTTCGGTGCCGAACCTGATCAACCTGCCGGCCGGCTGCCGCTTCGCCCCACGCTGTCGAGCCCGACTCGAGCACAACCTTTCCATCTGCGACGAGCTGGAGCCGGACCTGGTCGCTCATGAGGACGAACACGCCGCCCGTTGCTGGCTGTACCAGAGTCACGGCGATCACCGCGCGCCCTTAGCGCCGGCCGCGGCGGCGCGCCGTTAAGGCTATGCGGAAAACCCCCCATCGCCCTCAGGCATGCTCTCCCCTCTCCCTGCCGCGTTCCTTGGGAGGCGCATCGATGCCCGCGCCTCGAGAGGGGTCGGGGGTCTGGCGGCGGCCAGCTCATTCCGGAATCCGGCCGTGATCTCGAATCCTCCCCCTTCGCCAACGGCCTCCCCTGCTCGTCCTCAGGGGCGCGTCCTGATCGAGGTCGACGACCTGGTCAAGTACTTCCCGGTGCGCGGCGGAGTGCTGCAGCGGACCATGGGCTGGGTCCAGGCGGTCGACGGGGTGACTTTCGCCATCCGAGAAGGCGAGACCCTCGGCCTGGTGGGAGAGTCGGGTTGCGGCAAGACGACGGTCGGACGGACGATGCTGCGGCTGATCGAGCCCAGCGCCGGCGCCGTCCGCTTCGACGGCGTCGACGTGTTGAAGCTGCGCGGCGGCGACCTGAAGGCCATGCGCCGCAACATGCAGATCATCTTCCAGGACCCGTACTCGGCGCTCGATCCGCGGATGCCGATCGGCCAATCCGTCGGGGAGGGGTTGCGCATCCATAAGATCGGCACGTCCGAGGAACGCCGCGCCGTCGTCATGGACACGCTGCGTAAGGTCGGTCTGGAACCGTACCACGCCCGGCGATACCCCCACGAGTTTTCCGGCGGGCAGCGACAGCGGATCGGAATCGCCCGGGCGTTGGCGCTCCAGCCGAAGTTCATCATTGCCGACGAGCCGGTCTCGGCGCTCGACGTTTCGATCCAATCCCAGGTGCTGAACATCCTCAAGGACCTGCAGGACGAGTTTCATCTGACGTATCTGTTCATCGCTCACAATATGAGCGTCGTCGAACATATCTCCGATCGGGTGGCGGTGATGTACCTCGGTCGCATCGTCGAACTGGCCGGCCGCGAGGACCTCTTCCGCAACCCGCTGCATCCGTATACCCAGGCGTTGATGTCGGCCATTCCGATCCCGAACCCGCGTCTCCGGCGAAAACGGATCTTGCTGACCGGCGACGTCCCCAGCCCCCTCAACCCGCCGCGTGGCTGCCGCTTCCACCCGCGCTGCCCGGTTGCGCTCGAACACTGCGCCGTGCAGGAACCGCCGCTGGTCGAGGTCAGCCCGGAACACTGGGTCGCCTGCTGGCGCGTGGGTTAAGGAACAGTGGCACGGCCGTATGGTCGGACTCCAAGCCGCAATCACGCACCCTCGCCGCAGAGTACCGTCATTGCGAGCCGACCCGAGCGAGTGCGAGGGTCGGCGTGGCAATCGCCTCATTGATGAGATTGCCGCGCCGCGGAAGGCCGTTGGCTCGCAATGACGAAGGCGAATATGGGGCGGC
>CAZMVJ010000260.1:0-2461 GCA_964569445.1 uncultured Anaerolineaceae bacterium
GTCTTGTTGAGGTCGTCGGCGCCGGCCAGCTTCAGCGTGTCCATCCTGCGCTGCAATTCATGGAATCCGGCTTCCAGGCGGTGAGCGTTGTCGTCCAACAGGCGCGTCTTTTCCGCCGTCAGCAGTCGGTGCGCTCCGCCCAGCGGCCCGACGAAGGCCACCAGCGCCAGCAAGGTCAACGTCCCTCCCGCCGCAAGGTTCAGAGGGTGGAGGCGAAGGACGGGATCGGCCACCAGGAAGTCGAAGTAGACGAAGATCAAGATTCCAATCGCCGTACGCTGCGTATGGTGCGAGAAGGCGGAGAGGGGCGTCAGGTGGAAGAAGTCGATCTGCGTGCTTTGGGTGTAGATGCGGTAGATGATGACGAGCTGGCGCACGATGTGGTAGACGAAGACCCCGGTGATCCACCAGGTTGCCGCAAACAGGACACCGGCGACAGCCACCGAGGCCGGGGTCGGGGCCAGCCCGAGCAAGCGGATGTCCCCGATGAAGAACCAAGCGGCCAGGCCGATCACAACAACGCTGGCGGCGCCCACCGCCAGCGTCGGCGTGCGGGGGAGCGTAGTGAGCTCATACTCGAGGGAGTCCGGATCGACGCCGGCGCGGAGCGCCGGTCGGAACTGCCGCAGCGCGCCGGCCGCCGACCGATCCAAGTAGCGTATGAGCCCGACGATGAAGGGCACGTAGGCGGCCGCCATGGCATGCACAGGCCGGAAGGTCCCCGGCGGATAAGCTCCCTCACGCCACTCCACCAGCGTCAGCGCCAGGAACGACAGAACGGCCACGACCAAGAGGAAAGCCCACGCCGGGTACCGCCGGTGGTCGAGCCAGGCGATGAAACGATCGATCAGGCTCGGAGGGTAGGGCGGTACGAATGCCGGCGTCGCCCGAGCGAGAGCTGCACCCGTCGTGGTGCGCTTGGAGGGAGTCATCCCAAGAACCTCTGAAGGCCGTATTGGAGCAGCCAGATCAGGATCGGGAGCAGGAAGGCGGCGGCCAAGCCGCGCAGCGTCGCCGATTCCCAAGGCCACGTCGGAATGCGCTTCAGCGCAACCAGCTCGATCTCCAGGGAGGCCATCGCCTTGTTCAGATCGTCCATGCGCTCAAGCTTGCCGGCGTCTATTCTGTGGTGGAGATCGGCCGCGGCGGACTTGAGCCGCGATCCGTTTTCCGCCAGTGCGCGCCGCTTCTCGCTGACCAATAGAAGGTGAGCACCCCATAACGGCCAGACGAAGAGAGCCGCGCCGAGGGCCACGATCGGAGTACCGACGACAAGGCTCGTCACATCCGAGGCGTTGCTGGAGGTCCAGGCGAAAGTCAAAAGGAAAACCACTGCCGCCGTTCGAGCCGTCAGTGGCGAGAAAGCGTACAAGGGGTCGGGGTGATAGAGATCGGCCGTCGACACCTGGGCGAGCAGCCGGCGGACGGTTCGCAACTCATGGACGAGGAAGTAGAAGAGGGCTGCGAACGTCCAGGCTTGCAGTAACAAGTAAGGCGCCGCGGCGATCTGCGACACAATAGTTTGGGCCATTCGGACATTCGCCATGCTGGCGGGACTTAAGCCAGCGACGGCCGTCGGGATCGCCAACGCCAGGCCAGCGATGAGCGTTGGCCTTGCGGGCAGCGTCGTGAGGCGGTAACGGGCATCAGCGACATCGTGCTCGCTTCCCCTGGTGGCGCCACGAAAGCGATCGACACCGCCGGAGGCGACCTTCTGCAGGTAGTGGATGATCGCCAGGTACAGCACCGGGCTCGAAAGCACGAAGAGGTGCGTGGCCACAAAGCCGTCTCGGTAGGTGCCCTCGCGCCACTGCACGAGCACTTCGATGCCGGCCAGGGCGATCGCGCCCAGGACGTACCAGATCCAGGTCGGGCCGGGCCGCCGGTCGACCCAGTCCGTGAAACGGTCGACCCAAGACGGTGGGTAGGGAGGAACGAAGGCCGGCGTGGGCGGGCGCGGAGATGGACGCTTAGCTTGTGGCACCCCTGTCCCCCGACTTGGCGCCTCGGTCTTGGCTGGTGAGCCGCGGCCGGGCGAATTGGTCCGCCGGGAGTCTCCCCTAGATCATCCCGGCGGAACGGTACCAATCATACGCTTCTCGCGCCGCCAAGGAAAACGGTTTGGGCTCGGCCAGGCCGAGCTCGCGGTGGGACTTGGAGGTGTCGACCCACAACCGGTGGCGGCTCATGCGAAGCTGGGCCCCGTTGAGCGGGGTGGCCACGACCCGGCCGACGAGGTCGAGGGCGGCGGCCAAAGGCGGGATGAGACCGTTCGGGATTCGCAACCACGGCGGACGCCGACCGACGATCCGGGCGACTTCGGTCAGGGCCTGGCGGTGGGTCAGGTTCTGGCCCCCCAAGAGGTAACGCTCGCCCGGACGGCCGCGGGCGGCGGCCGCCAGATGGCCGGCGGTCACGTCGTCGATGTGCACGTAGTTGGCCCCGCCGTCGGTGTAAACGA
>CAZMVJ010000261.1:0-2381 GCA_964569445.1 uncultured Anaerolineaceae bacterium
CTGGTGCTGGAATTGGCAGACAGGCATGGTTGAGGGCCATGTGCCGCAAGGCGTGGGGGTTCAAGTCCCCCCCAGCGCACCTCTCCTTCTTCCGTTCGCACGATGTTTCGCCCGGTGAGGGGACTTTCGAATGGCCCGGTACCTGGTTGAGGTTCCACACGACAACCGAAAAGAAGCCTGCCAGATGGCCGTACGGGCATTCCTGGAGACCGGTTCTCACTTCGTCACTGGCGCCGACTGGGGATGCTCCGATGGCGAGCACAAGGCCTGGATGATCGTCGACGTCGGCAGCAAGGACGAAGCCCTCTCGATCCTGCCGCCCTTGTTCCGGAACAGCGCCAAGGTCACCTCCCTGGAGCGCTTCACCTTCGATCGGCGCGGCGACATCATCGGCGTGCATCCAGGTTGACCGCGGGCGGCGCGGCGCTATCGAACCTGGGGACCGACGCGGTGTACGATGTTGCGATCGTCGGGGCACGTGTTGCCGGCGCCTTGCTGGCGATCCTGCTGGGCCAGCAAGGGCGCCGCGTTCTCTTGATCGACCGCGCCACGTTCCCCAGCGACACCCTTTCGACTCACTTCTTCCGGGCCCCGGCGTTGCGCGCCTTTCGACTGGCGGGAGTGTTGGACGAGGTTCTGGCCGGCGCCCCGCATCTGGCGTGGGACCACAATGTGGTCGACGGGATCGTCTTCCCCGAGCCGGTGACCCGGCCGGAGGATTTCCCGTTCTATCTCTGCCTGAGACGGATCGTGCTCGATGACATTCTGGCCCGGCGCGCCCGGCAGACTGCAAACGTTCAGTTCACCGAGAGCGCGCCCGTCGATCGCCTACTGCGTCAGGGTGACGCCGTGCGGGGGATCGGCTGGACTGAGGCCGGCGATCGGCGGCAGGCGAGCGCCAGGGTCGTGGTCGGCGCCGACGGTGTCCATTCGTGGCTCGCCCGGCAGGTGTCGCCGGCGCCCGAAGAGGATGAACCGGTCAACCGGGCCATGTACTACGGCTACTACCGGGGCGTCGATCCGAGCGGGAACCCGGCGGCTGAGTTTCATTACCGCGGGAACCATCTCGTCTACTGTTTTCCTTGTGATGGCGGACTGACCTTGCTGGCCGCCTCGATTCCCGCAGACGAGTTCGCTGATTTCCGACGCGACCCGCCCGGTCGTTTCACCGCCGAGATCAACGCCATGGTCGATCTGGCCCCCCGGGTGCGATCGGCAGAGCGCCTCGGCCGCGTGCTGGGCTCCGGGAGCATCCCGGGCTACCTGCGGGTGCCGTATGGAGACGGATGGGCGCTCGTGGGGGACGCCGCCATGGTGATGGACCCCTGGTCCGGCCAGGGAATCGACCAGGCCTCGACTCACGCCGTGTTCCTCGCCCGATATCTCGGCGACTTCCTCGACGGCCGTTCCGAGTGGGGGAAGGCGATGAAGGCCTATCACGAAGAGCGCAACGGGTTCAGCCTTGAGACGTTTCGCCGAACCTGTCGCTTCGGACGCGATCTTCGCCCGATGACCCAGGCCGCGCTCGCACGCCGCGGCCTCCTCTGACGGCCTCGGGACCTCGTCGGTATCCCGAGCCTCTCGAGATGGCTCGGGACAGGCGTGGTGGCCCGTCGGCGCCGGCACGACCCGCATTCCATCGGCGCGTAGGGGCGGGTTTCAAACCCGCCCCTACAATGGCCAAAGGTCCCTCGCGGGGCTCGGGATGACATCGAAGGATGCCCCGATTCCTAGTGGTGCAGGATCTGCGAGAGGAAGAGTTTCGTCCGTTCTTCGCGCGGCTTGGTGAAGAGGAGGGTGGGCGTGGTGCGCTCGACGATCTTGCCCTCGTCCATGAAAATCATCTCATCGGCCGCCGCCCGAGCGAAACCCATTTCGTGCGATACGACCAGCATCGTCATACCGTCCTTGACCAGGGCCAGCATGACGTCGAGCACTTCCTTGATCATCTCCGGGTCGAGAGCGCTCGTTGGCTCGTCGAAGAGCATGATCTTCGGATCCATCGCCAGGGCGCGGGCGATGGCGACCCGCTGCTGCTGGCCGCCGGACAACTGCCCGGGGTAGGCGGAGGCCTTCTCGGGAATCCCGACCCGCTCGAGTTGTGCCATCCCGACGCGCTCAGCTTCCTGGCGCGGTCGTTTGCGCACGACACGCTGCGCCAGGCAGACGTTGTCGAGCACGGTCAGGTGCGGGAAAAGGTTGAAGAGCTGGAATACCATTCCGATTTCGGCTCGGACGGCGTTGATCTGACGTTGATTGGACGTGAGCAGATTGCCTTCGATCCATATTTCGCCGCTGGTGGGGCTCTCCAGGTGGTTGACGCAGCGCAGCAAGGTCGACTTGCCGGACCCGCTGGGCCCGATGACCACGATGACCTTGCC
>CAZMVJ010000262.1:0-2330 GCA_964569445.1 uncultured Anaerolineaceae bacterium
GTGGCAATCGCATCATGGATGAGATTGCCACGTCGCCCTCGCAAATCGCTCGGGCTCCTCGCAATGACCTTGGGGGTAGGGGGGTTGACCTCCCAGGAGCCGAGCCCGCGATAATGTACGGGTGAAGGCGACGCCGCTGGGGCCAACCGCCTGGCACGGACCTTGCCTCGAGGCGATTGACCGCGGCCAGCCGGGTAAGTATGATGGCCGGCGGATTTCATGGTGGAAACCAAGCGCCCCATCCTCCTGACCAACGACGATGGAATCGGTTCGCCCGGACTCTGGGCGGCGGCCGAGGCCTTGTCGAGCCTGGGTTTCGTTACGGTCGTCGCCCCGCGCGAGCAGCAGTCGGGCAGCGGGCGGAGCATGCCCGTCGCTTCCGATGGCGCCATCGGCCAGGAGACGGTGCGCATCGGCGAGAAGACGTGGACGGTCTACTCAGTGGGTGGCTCGCCGGCGCAAGCCGTGCAGCACGCCATCTTCGAGATCATGCCGCAGCCGCCGGTGCTGGTCGTGGCGGGCATCAACTACGGCGAGAATGTCACGACCAGCGTGACGATCTCCGGCACGGTCGGCGCCGCGCTGGAAGCGGCCGCCGCCGGAATTCCGGCGATCGCCGTGTCGCAGGAGACCGAGAGCCGCTATCACCTGACCCATGCGCAAGAGATCGACTTCGCGGCGGCGGCGTTCTTCACCGCCTTGTTCGCCGAGCGACTGCTCTCGGCCGAGCCGCCGGCCGACGTCGATGTGCTCAAGATCGACGTGCCGATGGGGGCCACGCCCGAAACCGAATGGCGTCTCACACGCCTGTCGCGCGCGCGCTACTACATCCCGGTGGCGCCGGCGCGCCGGGCACTGGCCGAGCCCGGCGTCCTGACCTACCGGGTGGCCGACGATCAGCTGGTCCTCGAGCCCGGATCGGACGCGCACGTCCTGCGCGTCGAGCGCCTGGTCTCGGTCACCCCGCTCAGCCTCGACATGACCTCGCGCGTCGACTTCACCGCGCTCGAAGCGCGGCTGCGTTCTCGCTAGCCCGACTTAGCCTCTTGCCGCGGACCAAGAAGGCGGGCCATACCCTCAGGGTCATTGCGAGGCGCCCTGAGCCCTTCGATTTCACTCACACCGTCCCGGTGTCCTTCCGGGAGGGCAGGCTCCGTCCCTCGGCGGCCTCGGGATCGTATCGAAGGGCGCCGTGGCAATCTCAGCGGATGGGGAGATTGCCACGCCGTCCCTCGCAACGCTCGGTACGGCTCGCAATGACGAATCGTGAGGGGAACCGGTGTCGGATTACTACTACGTTTACATCATGACCAATCGGCGAGACGGGGTGCTGTATACAGGAGTCACGAACAACCTGAAGCGGCGCGCGTACGAACACAAGGCCAAGCTTGTCGGAGGCTTCACCGCTCGCTATCAACTCGACAAACTCGTCTATTTCGAGGTTGCCGAGAATCCCGATGCCGCCATCGCTAGGGAGAAGCAGATCAAGGCAGGTCCTCGTCGGAAGAAGCTCGACCTGATTGAAGAAATGAATCCTTCCTGGGAGGACCTCGCGACCGGCCTCTGACGGATCATCCCCGCCCGGCGCGCAGCGCCTCGAGCAGCTGCGTGTGCAAGCGGCCGTTGCTGGCGGCGATGGAGGGCGGCGGGCGCAAAGGGTCCGGCCCGCCGTCGGCCCGGCTGACGACGCCTCCGGCCTCCCGGACCAGGACGACCCCCGCCGCAAGATCCCACGGCGACAGGCGCAGCTCCCAATAGGCATCGAACCGGCCGGCGGCAACATAAGCCAGGTCGAGCGCCGCCGCGCCGAAGCGGCGCACCGCCAGCGAACGCTGCGCCAGATGAGCAAACAGGGCGAGGTTGTTGTCCGGGTTCTGCCGCAGGTCGTACGGGAACCCGGTGACCAGCAGGCTCTCCTCGAGCGAAGAGGCCGCCGAGACGTGAATGGGCTGGTCGTTCAGGGAGGCACCCCGACCTCGGACGGCATGGAACATCTCATCACGCATCGGATCATAGACAACGCCGAACTCGAGTACGCCGTCTCGCTCGCCACCGATGGAGACGGCGAAATGCGGCAGGCCATGGGCGTAGTTGGTCGTGCCGTCGAGCGGGTCGATATGCCAGCGCCAGCTCGTGCCCGGGCGTTGGCTGCCCTCCTCCGCCAACAGGCCGTCGTCGGGAAACGCGGCCGTCATCCGGTCGACGATGTAGCGCTCCGAGGCGCGGTCGAATTCGGTGACCAGTTCCAGCGTCCCCTTGTGTTCGACGGTTGCCCGGCCGAGGCCGCTTCGCAAGATGTCCCCGGCGCCGCGCGCCAGGTCGAGGGCCAG
>CAZMVJ010000263.1:0-2320 GCA_964569445.1 uncultured Anaerolineaceae bacterium
GGTCGGCGCCACCGGCCTGATGCAGGCGGTCTTCGCCCTGTGGCAGCTGCAGGGGTCGATCCCTCACCACTTCGGGGACCCGGCGCTGCAGGTGCGCGACGCCCGCCGCGGCGCGATTCATTCGCACGCCGGCACCGGCACCTACGTCACCGTATCCATCCTCGAGCGGGAGAACTGACATGGCCAAGCTTCCCGAGCAAGCCCCGGAACGCCTCGGCGGCTACGTCGTCCACGGTTTGCCGTTCCCGGTGGAGACCGATCCCGATTCGCTGGCCTTCCTGAAACGGATGGCCCCGGTTCAGATCGAGCAGGGCTACCAGATCACCTACCTGCACTCGTACGGCCAGGACAGCCCGTGGTTCGCCGGCGCATCCAATCGCCACCTGCTGGCTGCTCGCGCCCCAACCAGCGGCTATACCTACGCCACACCGCGCGGCCATGACATGTACACCGGCGAACCGACCGAGTGGATCGACATCACCGACCGGCCGGCGCACATCCACGCCTTCACCGTTTGCCATTTTGGATCGGAGGAGTTCCTGCCCGAGACCCCGTTCGTGCTGGCCCTGATCGAATTCGACCGAGTCCAAACGCTCTTCCTGAGCCGCCTGCTGGGGGTCGATCCGAATCAGGCCTCGCTGGATTGGATCGGGATGAGCGTCCGCCCCCGCTTCCTGCGCAACAGCAAGCTCAAGCCGACCGACGTTTACTTCATCCCGGCGACCGGGGCTGCCGGCTGAGCCGCCTCCAGCGTTTCGACGCGTGCATCGGGCCTTCAGAGAGTCAATGGCGACAACCCCCGCCTTACCTCCGATCGACCACCCCAATCTGCTGCTGGCCGTCGGCCGCCTGCGCCGCATGCAGTGGGTGTGGGCGGTGCTGTTCGCCGGCCTGGGAGGATTGGCGCTGGCCTCGACCGGAATCGGGCAGCCCTTCTTGCCGATGACGTGGATTACCATCGCCGCCATCCTGGTGGCCAGACCGCAACCGATCTACCTGGCGTTGGCCGCCGTCGCCTGGGGGTTCTCGCTGATCTTTCTCGTCCCTGGGATCCCGCAGACGCTCGGGGCCGATCCGATCACCCTCCTCCTGGGCGGCGGGCCGATCGAAGTCATGGCGCTGGCGGTTGTGCGCCTGGTCCTCCTGATCACCGCGTGGAACCAGTTCCTTTTGTACCGCCTGCTCTACGGCACGCAGCAAGCGGCCGGTCTCGACCCGGCGCTGCCGCCGATCCCGTCCGTGGTCGCCAATCCGAGCGATCGCGCGGCGGTGTGGGCGCGTTGGTTGGGTTTCCTCGGCCTGATGGCGGCCGTGATCGCCATCCCGCTCTCCGGCGCGATGGTGCGCGCCAACCTGCTCGCCGCGGCCTACAGCGGCGCCGTCTTCGCCGTCGGATTGGGTTTGGGAGCGGCGTTCGTGCCGACCCAGCGCCGCGGCATAGCCTTGACCGGTGTCGCGCTCGGATGTCTGGCGCTCCTGGCGGCGCTCCTGGTCGGCCGCGCCCTGGGTGTCGGTTAGGAGCGGCGGGTGAGCGCAACGGTTGAGGCCCGTCTCGGGCCGATCGAACAGGTCCATCGAGTGCGCCGCGGTCTGCGGCGGGGTCAGCTGATCGGAGCGGTCAGCCTGTCGTCAATCGGGGTTCTGGCGTGGTCGGTCGCCGCCTACCGCGCCTATGTTGCCTACACCGAGTACGGGCCTTTGCTGATCGGTCGCTGGGTGACCTTGCCGCTGGTCCTTGGCCTGATCGTGGCCGGCGCCGGCCTCTGGCTCGGCCTGCGCGCCTGGCGCACCTGGCATATGCGAGTCCGCCGGCACGCCAACGGATTGGCGATCCTGCGCGGGCGGCGTGGGAGGGCCATGGCCTGGCCCGACGTACGCGCCTTGTGGAGCCGCGCCGAGCGAACGGGCCTGCCGGGGCTCTCCGGCTCGCGTCGGTTGCGCCTCGAAGTGGAGGCGAACGACGGCCGCCGGATTCGGCTCGATGACAGCCTGGAAGATTTCGAGGGCCTGGCCTTGGCGATCAAGGGCCGCGTCTATCCCTTGCTGCTGGAACTCTACACGCGGGCCTTCAACGAGCATCAGCCGATCGCCTTCGGGCCGATCCGCCTCGGTCCGGCCGGGATCGAGGACGGACCGCGTTCGCCGTACGCCTGGAAAGAGGTCCGCGGCGCGCAGCTGGCCGCCGGGCGGTTGATGATACAGACCACGCGACCGGGCGGGCAGGCGGCGATCACCTTTGCCGCCCACCGCGTGCCCAATGTCGAATTGTGCGCCCAGCTTATTCAGGAGATTGGTCAGACCGCATGAAACGCTTCTTCGC
>CAZMVJ010000264.1:0-2320 GCA_964569445.1 uncultured Anaerolineaceae bacterium
CCACTTCCACTTCGACGATTGCCCCCTCCAGCCCGACGATGGCGCAGGAGTGGACGATGGCGAGCACGCCCCGAGTGTAGGGGCGAACCGTGGCAGGGTCAACCGCGGCGGACGCCGGTGATAGACTTCCCGACGCGCTCGCGCAATCGAACCTATGCGTCGCCTCCGCCTCCCTAGCTTTGGAGATTGGTCCGTCCCGATCGTCATGCTCGTGCTGGCGATCCTCGCCTACGGGCTGCTGCTGCCGAGCCTGGGTTTCTTCTGGGACGATTGGCCCAACGCCTGGTTCCTGCACGTCCTTGGTCCCGGCGGCTTTCCCTCCGCCTTCGCCTCGGACCGTCCGATCATCGGCTACTTCTACCTCCTGACGACCCCCTGGTTAGGCGACAACTCGCTCGCCTGGCAGGTCTTCGCCCTCGGCTGCCGCGTGCTCAGCGCGCTGGCGCTGTGGTGCGTCCTCCGCCTGGCCTGGCCTCGACACCCGAAGCCTGCCCTGTGGGGTGCGATGCTGTTCCTGGTCTACCCTTCCTTCAAGCAGCAGCACATCGCCATCATCTACAGCCACTTCTTCCTGCTGCTCGCCATCCATCTGAGTTCGCTGGCCCTGATGCTCCGGGCCGTCGCCCACCCGCGCCGGCGGATCCCATTGACGATCGCCGCGCTGCTCGCCGCGGCGCTCAGCCTCTTTGCCCACGAATATTCGATCAGCCTGGAGGTCCTGCGGCCGATCTTGCTCTGGGCCGCCTTGGCGCGGGCTGCGAAAGCCGCGACGGCAGAGGGGAAAGGCCCGCGCTTCGCCCGTTGGTGGGCGCCGTACCTCGCCCTGACCTTGCTCTATCTCTACTGGCGCGTGGCAGTCCTCGGTTTCCCCACGTATCAGCCCGGGTGGTTGGCGGCGTTCGGCGCCGATCCAGGGACCGCTTTGGCGGCCCTCGCCTCGACCATCGTCCAGGATCTGGCCAAGGTGCTGGCTCTGACCTGGAGGGACTCGGCGACTCCTCCCGATCCTGGCATCTTCGGCCTGCGAGCCACGCTCCTCCTAGCAGCCGCCGGCCTGGGTGCATTCGCCGTCTCGGCCGTCTTCCTCCGTTTGTATCGCCCCGGCCAAGAAACCGACTCCTCCGAATCTGGCGGCGGCCTGCGTCGGTGGTCGGTGGGCGTCATCGTCGTCGGGCTGATCATGCTTTTCGCCGCGGGTTTGACGGCGTGGATCACCGAGCT
Organism: uncultured Anaerolineaceae bacterium; assembly: GCA_964569445.1. Classification (GTDB taxonomy): domain Bacteria; phylum Chloroflexota; class Anaerolineae; order Anaerolineales; family E44-bin32; genus DATEVL01. Next base: position 1,222 of record CAZMVJ010000264.1, read on the forward strand.
TCCGATCGGGCTTGAGTTTCCTTGGGATCGCCTGACCCTGCCCCTCACCTTGGGCGCCAGCATGGTCATCGCCGGCCTGCTGTCTCTCCTGCCTCGGCGCGTCTGGACGGTCCCGGCCGTGCTGGGCCTCCTGCTCGGGCTGGCGGTGGCCGCCCAGGTGGAGGCGGGGTTCACCTACCGGCGAGACTGGGAAGCCCAGCGTGACTTTTTCTGGCAGCTCGCCTGGCGCGCCCCGGCCATCCGCCCAGGCACGGTGCTCTTCACCAACGACATCCCGCTGACCTACGAGAGCGACAATTCCCTCACCGCGCCGCTCAACTGGATCTACGCCGACCAGCTCCCCGAAACGGGGATGTCCTACCTGCTCTACTACGTCAGCGTGCGCCAGGGCCTCGGCCTGCCGGCACTGGAGCCGGACCTGCCGATCGAGCAGTGGTATCGGGCGACGACGTTCTACGGGAATACCTCCCAATCGCTGGCCGTCCTGAGCAAACCACCGGCGTGCGTCCAGGTCCTCGACGAGGTCTATCACGATTCGATGCCGACGATCCCACGCGACCTGTCGCGGGCGGTCCCGCTGACCAGCCTCGACTGGATCGACACGGAGGCTCGGCTCCCCGAGGCGAAGCTCGTCGACTTCCTCGGCCCGGAACCGGCGCACGATTGGTGCTATTTCTTCGAGAAGGCCGATCTGGCCCGCCAGCGCGGGGATTGGACGGAGGTCGCCGCCATCGGCGCCGAGGCGCTCCAGACCGGGGACGAGCCCAACGATGCCTCGGAATGGCTGCCGTTCATCGAGGCCAATGCCCGTATCGGGGAGGTCGAGAAGGCGATTGAGCTGAGCTACGGTTCGCTCGGCCAGAACACGGCGGTGCGGCCGATGCTCTGTCGCACCTGGGGCCGCATCCTGCCCGCCCTCGAGGCCGGTCCGGATCTTGAGCGGGTCGAGACATTGCGCGTCGAACTGGGATGCGACTGACGCCAGACGACGCCAAGGCATTCTGACCGTCGCCGAAGGCATCCTGAGCCCCTCGAAGGAGCTTGTCCTGAGGCGAAGGCCGAAGGGCTCGGGGCAGGCTCCGTCGAAGGCATCCTGAGC
>CAZMVJ010000265.1:0-1271 GCA_964569445.1 uncultured Anaerolineaceae bacterium
ATAGACGGCCCGGGTTCCGGCACCTGACGCGAGACTGGCGGCTATCCCCCCTGGGCCGCTCGGCCGCACTTGGCGCGTGAAAACACCGGCTCAGCAAGACCCGCCAGGGCCTTCGGCTACCAGGTTGCCAACCGCGCGGCGCCTACCCCCAGGGGTTCGCCCCCGGGCTGTGCGGGTGGCGGCCCGGCGGGTAGTACTCCCGCAGCGGGTTCAGCTCGTACTCGTCGACGGTGATGAAACAGTGCGCGTTGTGCACCGGCGCCGGGTAGTGTTCGACGACCCGCGCCACGACCGGATCGCCCTTAGCGACCTTCTTGAGGATGCCCAGCACCTTGTCGAAGGCCTCGTCGTTGGCAGCATCGACCGGGACGATCAGGTTGTACTCCCCTTCGACGACGTCGGCACGCACGATCACCCACTCGTCGCCGCCATCGGTGAAGTAGACGCCGATCGACCTGGCCGCCTGCTGGGGATCGCTCGCCTTCAAGAGAACCCATGCCCGCACGCGCTGTGATCTAGTTTCCATCGTTGACCTCCCTCTCGGTCTCGTCTTGTGAGTCTCAGCCGTCGGGCCGCTCGACGACGGCATCTTTCAGACGCAGCATCGACGGCGCCAGGCGCGGCAGCCGGACGAATGTTTGGACGAGCTGGCGACCCTGTGCGTAACCCAGCGGCATGACCGCCGCCTGCTCCACCACCAGAATCCGGTCGGCCGTGCGATACAGTTCGAGGCGCTTCTTGCGGTCCGAGATGCGGGCCGCCAGCTCGGTGAGCGCATCGAAATCGGGATTGCGCCAGCGAATCGGGTTCAATCCTTCCCGGCTGTGGAACAGCACGCGCAGCAGATTGTCCGGGTCCGGATAATCGGCGAGCCAGCCGCTGAGCGCGAGATGGGCCGGCTCACCGTCGCGCCGGCGCAGGAACTCGCCCCACTCGACGCCGTGCGCCTGCACCTCGACGCCCAGCGCCTCGCGCCAGGAGCGCTGCAGCGAGCCGGCGAACGGGTTGTTCAGGTCGCCGGAGTAGAGCAGCTCCACGGCCGGGAAGCCCTCCCCGCCCGGATACCCTGCGTCGGCAAGCCACCGGCGGGCCGCCTGTGGGTCCCGCTCCAGCCCGATCCCGCCTGAATGCCCGGGCATCCCCGGGGGCAGGAACCCTCCCATCGCCGGTTGAAACACACGCGGCAGTGCCGACCGATCGATCGCCTGGATGAACGCCTTGCGCGCTTCGGCCGAGTCGAAGGGCGGGCGATCTGCCAGGAAGGCCAGGTA
>CAZMVJ010000265.1:1305-2298 GCA_964569445.1 uncultured Anaerolineaceae bacterium
CTATCCGGTCGATGCATCGGTCATCTTCGAGCACGACGATGGGACACTCGATCCTGCCCACGTTGCCGCGGAACAGACCCCTGTAGTGCGGGTTGCGCGTGAAGACCATCCGCTCTCCCCGCGTCCACTCTGTCAGCCGGTAGGGACCGTTTCCCACCAGGACACCAATCTCGGTCCATGGCTGGCGCTCGCCTTCCACCACCCGGCGCGGCAGCGGATAAGCGACGGGGTGCGTCAGGAGATGCGGGAAGAACGCCGCCGGCCGCTCCAGACGGACTTCGAGCGTCAGGTCGTCGATGGCCCTCACCCCCACGTCCTCGACCGACCCCCGGCCTTCGGCAAAGGGTCTGGCGTTTTCGATGAGGTTGAGAAGCAGCACCGCCGGCGATTGCGGCCCGAGCGCCAGATTGCGCTTCCACGCGTACTCGAAGTCTCCGGCGGTGAGCGGCGAGCCGTCGCTCCACTGGCGCCCGGGCCGCAATTGGATCGTGTAGCGCATCCCGTCGGACGAGACGTCCCAGCGCCGCGCCAATGCCGGGACGACGCCGGCGGCTTCATCGACCTCCAACAGCCCCTCAAAGAGTTGGCCGACGATGAAGGACGAGCTGTCGTCGCCGGCCAGGCCCGGATCGAGCGACAGCGGTTCATCGACGGCGTACCGCAAGGTGACCGGAGGCTCGCCAGGCTGCGGCGGGCCTTCGGCCTGCCAGGACGACTCCCACAACTCGAAGGCCTGCTCGTAGGCCTCTTGTGCCTTGTCGAACTGGAAATCGGCCGAGTAGACCAGCCCCAGCCGCAGCAGCGTGCGCGCCGCGTCCTCGCTCCGGCCGAGGTCTTTCTGCAAGACGAGGGCGGCGCGGTAGTTCTCGATCGTCTCGCGCAGCGCATACAGCCCGCGTGCGCGGTCGCCGGCTTTCACCAGGTACTCGGCGGCTTTGGCTGATTCTCCGGCGGCGAGGTAGTGATGCGCCAGCGACTCGTACTCCTCCGGCC
>CAZMVJ010000266.1:0-2279 GCA_964569445.1 uncultured Anaerolineaceae bacterium
CGCGCCGGGATGTCGCCGGTCGGTGGAAGTACCTGGAGCAGATGGCGGCGCTGGATCTGTAGAGAACCTGCTCGAGGGGTCTTGTAGGGGCACGGCATTGCCGTGCCCCTACGCTTTCGGACCTTCGTCCCGCAGCGCAAGCCAGGGCCGCCGCTTGCGGAGGCTACAACAACGGAGAATGTGATTCCCGTGATCCGGGAATCCAGAAAGCCCAAGAGCCTAGGCCCCCGCTTCCCCTCCGGGATCCCCGCCGGGATGCGAGGCGCGATGCGAAGCGCGATGCGCGGGGGCGACAACAACTGCAATGTCATTCCCGCGTAGGCGGGAATCCAGGACTGACAGTCCAGTCACACACACTGACGCACTGCACGCACGTGGGGCCTCACCTCGGGCCTCAAGAGGTCGTCCTTCCGCGTGCCGCGGACGACCGAACGGCCGCGACAGCGAAGGCAGTGGCGGCGACGCCGTACAACACCGCTGCCGTAAGAAAGACCGCGTTCAACCCCACCAGCAGCGCGATCAGGAGGCCGAGGATCGTCGCCGAGACAGAAGCCGTCGCATTCAGGCCCCAGGCCCAGGGGACGAACGCCGGGAAGAGAGCTTTGACGTACCCCAGGCCGGTGGGGAAAGGGACTCCCATGAAAAAGCCAGGCAGGGCGAGCAGCGCCAGAGAGACCAGGAGCCGTACGGGCAGGGGTTGTCCCAGAAAGCGGTCGGTGATGAGAAGGAGTAAGGGTGTCATCGCGGCCGCCAGGGCGGCGACCGTCAACGCTGAAATCGCGACCAGGGTTTGCGGCCGCCCTTTCCACCCCCCGCTGGCCAGGCTGCCCAGCGCCGAAGCCACCAATAGACCGCCGATCGTCGTCGCCAGCGCGAGCGATGGATGGCCCAGAAAAAGCGAGAGCTTCTGAATCAGCGAGACCTCGAGCAGGATGTATCCCAGGCCGATGGCCAGGAAGTAGACGCCCAAGGACCCTCGGGCGGGAACCCTGGTGCCGCGCCGCTGAAGGATGGCCGGCGGCCCGAGAAGGAGCAGGGCGCTCGCTATCAGCAACGCCGCCAACAGCCCGGTGAGGGCCCGCAGGTTGGGTGCGCGCTGGCCCCACTTGTCAAGCACGAAAATGAACGGGTGGTCGTCGATCGGGGCTTCCACCGTCTGAGGCTGCGACCGCAGAAACTCGTCCTGCCGACCCTGCCTCCAGGCGGTCAGGTAGTCTCCGTAGACGCCGGGCCATTCGGTCGCGGGGGAGGCGACGATCGCCGAGCGCTCGATGAACGATTGTGGGGGGTCACCAAACAGGCGATGGTAGAGGGGGAAATAGATGCTGCTGATTCGACGCTGGAAGCCGCGCTCGAGCGTCTCGAGTTCCTCGTCGGTGAAGGGCGAGCGCTTCATCAGGATGTGGACGTAGCCCGTGATGTCTGCCAGGACGATGTGGTCTTCGGGGCGCTCCACGCCCGCCTGGGCGAGCGTCTGGGTGACGAGGTTCACCAGCCTCAAGCCAAGGCCATCGACGTTGGGAAACGAGACGGCCAGGATTCCGTCCGGCGAAAGGTGGGCGTGATACAGGCGGAAGGCCTCCTGGGTGTACAGGTAGTTCTCGGCAAGATTGGGGCTGGCCGCCGAGGCAACGGCCGTGTCGACGCCAGTCAGCTGGATCAGGTCGTAGGTACGCGAGGCGCGCGCCACGAAGAAACGACCGTCGCCCTGGGTGACGGACACGCGCGGATCGGCCAGGGGGTTGCCGATGAAGTCGGCATAGTGGCTCTCCACCAGGTCGATCATGGCCGGGTTGACTTCGACCACATCGACCCGCCGCGGGTCGTATTCCAGCGCCGCCAGGAGATCCGGCCCACCGCCTAGGCCGATGATCAGAACGTCCGCTTGCGGGAGGATCCAGAAGGGGATGCCGAAGATCGTCTGTTCCCCGAGGCGGCCGAGCGTCGGATCGGGCCGGATCAACAAGGACGGGGCGCCGCCATCCTGGGTGACGAGTTTGTACTCGAGGGGGAGCGCCGGATCGAGTCGATCGTCGCCGAAGGATACGACATCGATCCGGGCGAGCGGATTCCACTGCGAAGATTCCCACGCCGGCGCGCCTTCCCGCTGCAGCGCCCGCGCCAGCTCCTTCGGGGCGACCGGCGTGATCCCGAACGGGATCGGCGCCGTGAACGCCACGAGCGTCAAGGCCACGGCGCCGCAGGCAAATCCGATGCGCAGTCCACGCGAGGGGGCAAGCAGCGCCGCGGCGATGACGCCTGCCCCCGCCACGAGCCAC
>CAZMVJ010000267.1:0-2240 GCA_964569445.1 uncultured Anaerolineaceae bacterium
CCCAGTCGAACTGGAGCACGAACCCGGCCGAATCCACTTTCAGGTAGCCGTACTTCCCCGCCCGCGGTGAGATAGCAGTAGGTCATCGGGTTGGCATCGAAGGTGCTCGACCCGAGCGCCAGCGCCTACACAAGCGGTCCTCGGCTTGGGCGGCGGCGCTTCGGCAGGCCGTTATGGTATCCTCCGCCTCCCGTTCGATGGCCTTCGCCGAGTTCACGCTTCCCCGCGCCCCCGCCTCCGACCGTCGCTCGCCCCAGCGATGGATCGCCTCGCACGTCGCGCGGCACGCGTGGATCGTCGCCATGCTTCTGGTGGGAGCGGTGGGCAACGCCGCCCTGGCCGCCGTCGTGCCGCTGGCGATCGGCCAGGCCTTCAACCTGGTGCTGGGGGGGAATGCCGACGCCGCCGGCTTGACCCGGCTGGCGCTGATCATCTTGATCAGCCAGATCGTGCGAGGCCTGCTCCAACTCGGCCGCAACTTCGGTGCCGAGCTGCTCGGCCAGCGCCTCGAGCGCGATATCCGCGCCGAGCTCTACGTGAGCCTGCTCGGCAAGAGCATGACCTTCCACAATCTGCAGCCGGTGGGCGACACGATGGCCCGCGCCACCAACGACGTGCGCGAGATCAATCTGATGTTCAACCCCGGGCTGAACCTGGTCATCGGATCGGCCAACTTCCTGATCATGCCGCTCATCGTCGCTCCGGCGATCCACCCGTCGCTCATCCTGACGCCGCTGTTCTTCCTGGCCGCCTACGCCGCCTCTCTGTGGCAGTACCTGCGCGAGCTGCGCCCGGTGACGGAAGCCGAGCGTGCCGCCTTCGGACAGATGAACAGCCGGCTGGCGGAAGCCATCGACGGGATCGAGGTCGTCAAGGGCACGGCGCAGGAACCGCAGGAGATCGAGCGTTTCACCGGCGACGCGCGCCGCTTCCGCCAGGCCTTCGTCCGGCAAGGTCAGGTCGAGGCGCGCTTTCTGCCATTGCTGCTGCTGGGCGTGGCGGCCGCCACCGCTTTCCTGCAGGCGATCCTGCTCTACAGCCGCGGCGAGATCGATCTGGGTCAGGTGATCGCCTATGTCGGCCTGATCAACCTCTTCGGTTTCCCGACGTTTGTTTCCCTCTTCGCCTATTCCCAGGTCTCGCTCGGCATGGCCTCCGCCCGACGCATTCTGGAGTTGGTCAACCGTCGTACGGAGCTTGATCAGAATATTGGAGGACACGCCGGGCCGATGCGCGGCGAGATCGAATTCCGTGGGGTCGGCTTCGGTCACGCCGAGGTCGACGACGGCCTGCGCGATATCTCGTTCCACCTCTATCCCGGACAGACGGTGGCCATCGTCGGGCAGACCGGCGCCGGCAAGACGACTCTGGCCAGGCTGGTCAATCGGACCTATGACGCCGCCGCCGGGCAGGTGCAGGTTGATGGAATCGACGTCCGACGATGGGATCTGGCTGCCCTACGCGGCCAGATCTCGATGATCGAGCAGGACGTCTTCCTCTTCTCGCGCACCATCGCCGAGAATATCGCCTTCGGCAAACCAGGCGCCACCCAGGCCGAGATCGAGGCGGCCGCCCGCGCCGCCCAGGCGCATGACTTCATCCAGGGTTTCTCCGACAAGTACCAGACCCTCGTCGGCGAGCGCGGCGTGACCCTCTCGGGCGGCCAGCGCCAGCGGCTGGCGCTGGCGCGTGCCTTCCTGACCGATCCCCGCATTCTGATCCTGGACGACTCAACCAGCTCGATCGACAGCGCCACCGAGGACGAGATCCAGCAGGCGATCTTCCATGCTGCCCGCGGCCGGACGACGCTCATCATCACCCACCGCCTGTCGCAGATTCGCTGGGCCGATCTGATCCTGGTGCTGCGCCAGGGCCGGCTGGCCGCCACCGGATCGCACGCGGAGCTGATGCGCACTGCGCCGGCTTACCGGCGCATCTTCGAGCAGTACGGGGAAGCGCCGGGATGAGTTACTTCGCCGGCCTCGACGCCGAAAGCTACGACCGAACCTACGGCGACGCACGCCTGGCGCGCCGCATGTGGAGCTACTTCAAACCCCACGCGCGCAAGTTGACCTGGGTCAGCCTGGCCATTCTGACGATGTCGGTCGCCGGCGCCGCCGGGCCGCTGCTGATCTCGGCCGGAGTCCAGGGGATGGCCGAAGGCCTGGTCACACCGGCGACCTTCACCCTGGCCCTGATGCTCTTCGTCATGGGCGTTATCGGCTGGGGGGCGAACTGGA
>CAZMVJ010000268.1:0-2234 GCA_964569445.1 uncultured Anaerolineaceae bacterium
TTCGCTCCGCCGGCAAGACCCCGCGAGCCGCGCCTTGGCGCGTGGTTGGACGGCGAAGTGGCCGAGCTGGCCGGAGTTTCCGGCCTTCCGACGACCTTGCTGGCTTTCCTCGAGGCCGGCCCATCGGCTTGGGCGACGGCGCGGAGGATCGTGGAGCTGCGAGGCGGCCGTCGGTGGGCCGGGACGGACGTGCGCCTGAGCGCCCCGCTGCCACGGCCCCCCAGTCTGCGCGATTTCTACGCTTTCGAGAAGCACGTGGCGACGGCCTCCGCCAACCGCGGGCGGCCGATGCCGGAGGCGTGGTATGACTTCCCGGTCTTCTACTTCTCCAACCCCGGATCGTTGTGCGGACCCGAGGCCCCGGTGGCCGCACCCCCCGGCTCCGAAGCCCTGGACTATGAGCTGGAAGTTGCCTGCGTCATCGGGCGCGGCGGCCGCGACATCGAGGCCGCCGAAGCCCCCGCCCACATCTTCGGATACACCATTTTGAACGATTGGTCGGCCAGGGACCTGCAGCGCGCCGAAATGACTGTCGGCCTGGGGCCGGCCAAGGGCAAGGACTTCGCCACATCTCTCGGGCCGTGGCTGGTGACGGCCGACGAGTTGGAGGATGCAGCCGAGGGGCGGCCCGGGGTCTATCACTTGACGATGGCGGCCCGGCTCAACGGCGTCGAACGGTCGCGCGGCAATTTGGCCGAGCTGCACTATTCTTTCGGCGAGATGATCGCCCGGGCCTCCGCCGGGGCGGAGCTCTTCCCGGGGGACGTCGTTGGCTCGGGCACCGTGGGCACGGGCTGCCTGCTGGAACTGACCGGTGGCCAGGGTCCGTGGCTGAAGCCCGGAGACGTGGTCGAGCTGGAAGTCGAGAGACTGGGAGTTCTAAAGAACACAGTGGTCAGTGGCCAGAGGTCAGTTGTCTAAGCGTCATTGCGAGGCGCCCTGAGCTTGGCGAAGGGCGCCGTGGCAATCTCATCGATGAGGCGATTGCCACGCCGGGAAGGCACCGGCTCGCAATGACAATCACTCACCACTGACCACCAACCACCAACCACTGACCACTGTCCTTAGGAGGTCGTCATGCCCTTCTACCATCGCCTGGGTGAGCTCCCGGAAAAGCGACACATCCAGTTCCGCCGGCCGGACGGCGGCCTATACCGCGAAGAGGTCATGGGGCTGGAGGGGTTCTCGGGCATCCAGTCGATCCTCTACCATCACTTCCTGCCGCCGCGCCTCGTCCGCGCCGAGGAGCTCGGGTCGACGCGGGTCGAGTACGCGCCGTTCGGCGCGCTGCGCCATCGGGCCTACGCCACCGGCGAGGTGCCGGCCGGCGGCGATGCGGTCGCCGCCCGGCGCGTCCTGCTCGGCAACGCCGACGTGACGCTGGGCGTCAGTCGGCCGACAGAGAGCATGAGCTATTTCTATCGCAACGCCCAGGCCTATGAAGTGTGGTTCACCCATGAAGGCCGCGGCGCGATGCACACCCAGTTCGGCCGCCTGCCGTTCGGGCCGGGGGACTATGTCGTGCTGCCGTACGGGACGACCTGGCGCATGGACCTCGACGGGCCGGCGCGTTTCTACGTCATCGAGGCGGCGTCGCAGATCCAGCCGCCGCGCCGCTACCGCAACGAGTTCGGCCAGCTGTTGGAGCATGCCCCGTACTGCGAGCGCGACCTGCGACCGCCGCAGACGCTGGAGGCGCACACCGAGCGCGGCGAGTTCGAGGTGCGCATCAAGGCGCGCGAGACGATGACCCGCCACGTGCTCGATCACCATCCGCTCGACGTCGTCGGCTGGGACGGCTACCTCTACCCGTGGGCCTTCAATATCCACGACTACATGCCGATCACCGGCAAGATTCACCAGCCGCCGCCGGCGCACCAGACCTTTCAAGGCGGCAACTTCGTCGTGTGTTCGTTCGTGCCTCGGCTTTTCGACTATCATCCGCAGGCGATCCCGGTCCCCTACAATCACTCGAATGTCAACTCGGACGAGGTGATGTACTACTGCGACGGGGATTTCATGTCGCGCAAGGGGATCCAGCAATACGACATTACGCTGCACCCAAGCGGCCTGCCGCACGGGCCGCAGCCGGGCGTCACGGAGGCCAAGATCGGCGTCCGCGAGACGAATGAGCTGGTGGTGATGGTCGATACCTTTCATCCGCTCCAGGTGGCGCTGGCGGCGCTGGAATTCGAGAAGACGGACTACCAGGCGTCGTGGATGGAGGGGGATGG
>CAZMVJ010000269.1:0-2169 GCA_964569445.1 uncultured Anaerolineaceae bacterium
CGCTGTCCCCTACGGGACGCTCAGCGCTGTCCCCTACGGGACGCTCAGCGCTGTCCCCTACGGGACGCTCAGCGCTGTCACCGCTCGTCTCGAGCCGGTGACTGACCCACCCATAAGCAACGACCCGACCCTCGACTTCGGCGATCAGGACGTCGAGAGCCGGATCACTGTCGATGGGGCTCTCGAGGAAGGCGGCGACGTCGGCTTCAGTGAGCACCTCGTCCAGGCCGTCGGCGGCGGCCGCGGCGGAGTAGACCTCTAGCAACGGGCGATAATCCGCCGGTCCGAGCGGTCGACGGAAACGAAGTCCCGCGATAAGGGGCGCTCCCGGGATGACAACGTCGATGGAAGGCACTTCGATCTCGGTCATGGTTCCCTCGGTTGCCCTCACCCCCACGCCCCTCCCTTCCGCTTCGCTCCAGGGACTATAGCCTCCCGCGCAGCGGGAGCCCCTCGCTTCGCTCGGGATGCCGGGCCAAGGGGAGGCGGGTGAGGGTCCTATCCGTTTCGGTGCAGCTTGCCGGCCCGCTTGGCGTAGCGCTCGGCCAGGGCGAACGCCTGCAGGCCGAGCGGCACAGCCGCCAGTCCGATGATCACGGCCGGCCCGATGAAGGTGATCAGCCGGTCCATTCCGGCGTCCTCGAGCAGGGCGGCGCGGACGCCTTGCAGGACATAGGTCGCCGGCGACAGGACCGCCAGCTTCTGTAGAACCTCGGGCAGGACGTCGATCGGGTAGTACACCCCCGAGATCAGCAGCAGCACGGCGATGATGACGTGCGTCATCTGAGCGCCGCGCTCGGGGAAAAGCAGCGGCAGGATCGAGCCGACGATGCCGAGGCCGATGAACGACAGGCTGCCGGCCAGCATCACCGCCACTGCGCCGGGCAGGTTCGCCCGGCCCAGATCGAGGTCGAAGGCGACCGTCGCCGCCACCAGCACCAGGCCGGTGGACAGCAGGCTGTAGCCGATCGAGAACAGCGTCTGGCCGGCCATGTGGGTCAGCCGGTGGATGGGGGCCATCAGGGTGTACTCGATCGTCCCCTCCCAGCGCTCCAACCCGACGATGTCGGTGATCCAGTAGAAAATCAGCGACAGGTAGCGCCACACCAGGGCGCCGACGACAAGGTACAGCACCAGGAAGTCGCCGTCGACGCTCTCGCCGCCGACCCGTTCCATGCCGACGCCGATGTAGCCGATAGCCAGGCAATTGGCCGTCGAGTAGGCGAGCCAGACCAGCTCCCAGGTCCAGTAGCGCCTGACCAGGAAGAAGTTGCGCTCCATGAAGGCGTAGGACGCCCGGAGTTCATGGGTGATGGCGGACATGTTCAAGCCTCATATCCAGGCGCGCTGAGCGCCCTGCGCGAAGTCGATGGGCGAAGCGCGCCTGGCCTCTTCCGTGCGCGTAGGGGCACGGCATGCCGTGCCCCTACGAAACTACCTCCGTCGCCTCATCCGCCACTTCGAACGTCCTCCCCGTCAACCGCAAGAAGACATCCTCCAGCGTCGTCGGGTGGCCGTTTCCCGACGGGACTCTCTTCTTCAGGGCATCCGGCGTGTCGAGCGCCGCCAGACGGCCTCCGACGAGGATCGCCAGCCGATCGCACAATCCGTCGGCCTCGGCCATATCGTGCGTCGTCAGCAGGATCGTCGTCCCGTGCTGTTCGCGCAGCTCGCGCACAACCGCCTGGACCTCGAGTTTCGAGCGCGGATCGAGGCCGGTGGTGGGTTCATCAAGCAGCAGCACCGCCGGGCGGCTGAGCAAGGCCCGGGCGATGGCCACCTTTTGCTGCATCCCGCGCGACATCTCCTCCATCGGCTTGCCGACGGACGCCGGCTGCAGGCCGAGCCGATCGAGGATCTGGCGGATCTCGCGGCGGGCCTGGCCGACGTCCAGGCCGTACAGACGCGCCCCGTAGATCAGGTTCTCCATCGGCGAGAGCTTCTTGAAGAACGCCGCTTCGACGGAGACGCGGTTGATCATGCGGCGCACGACCATCGGCTCGCGCACGGGGTCATGGCCGAAGACCAGCACCTGGCCTTCGTCGGGCAGGAGCAGTGTGGCCATCAGGCGGATCAGGGTCGACTTGCCCGAGCCGTTGGGTCCCAGCACGCCGAAGACCTCACCGCCGGAGACGTCGAACGAAACATGGTCGACGGCCGTGACGCGGC
>CAZMVJ010000270.1:0-2166 GCA_964569445.1 uncultured Anaerolineaceae bacterium
ACCCTTGGGACGAGACTTTCATCGATCTCCTGGCGCAGATTGGCCGACAGGTCGATCTCCACAGAGTCAATTCGTCCCCCAAGTAGCAACCGTCCTCGCCGCGGGAAACGAACCCGAATTCGACGCGCCGGGGGCCGCGCCCACCTAAGAGCAGTGGTCAGTGATCAGACTCGGAAAGCGACTGACCACAGACCACTGTCCACTGACCACTGTTCTTACGCCGCCAGCCTCACCCGGCGCAGCAATTGCGCATTGACGGCGACGATCACCGTGCTCAGCGACATCAACAGCGCGCCCAGCGCGGGTGAGAGCAGAATCCCCCACGGCGCCAGGATCCCGGCCGCCAGCGGAAGGGCGACGATGTTGTAGCCGGTGGCCCACACCAGGTTCTGGATCATCTTGCGGTAGCTGGCACGGCTGAGCTCGAAGATCTTGGCCACGTCCATGGGGTTGCTCCGCACCAGGATGATCCCCGCCGATTCGATGGCGACGTCGGTCCCGCTCCCGATGGCGATGCCGACGTCGGCCCGGGTGAGGGCCGGCGCGTCGTTCACGCCGTCCCCGACCATGGCCACGCGCTTGCCCTGACGCTGCAGCTCGGCCACCTGTTGGTCCTTGTGCTCCGGGAGCACTTCGGCGAAGAACTTGTCGATCCCCAACTCCTGGGCCACCGCCGCGGCCACGGCGCGGCTGTCGCCGGTGAGCATCGCCACTTCGACGCCCATGGCGTGCAGCCGGTCGATGGCCGGCCGGCTCTCCGGGCGCACTACATCCGCCAGAGCCAGCGCCGCCACCGGGGACCGGTCTTGAATCAGGTAAACAACGCTTTGCCCCTTCAGGCTGGCCTGCTGCTCGAAACGCCTCAATTCCTCCGGCGGCTCGACTGCGAGCGCCTCCAACATGCGTGGCCCGCCGACATGGACCTGGCGTCCGTCGTGCAGGGCGCGCACGCCCCGCCCTTGGATCGCTTCGAAGCCGGACACCCGAGGAATGACGAGACCGCGCTCTTCGGCCGTGCGGCGAATCCCCACCGCCATTGTGTGCTCCGAGTCACCCTCGACGGCGGCCGTCATCGCCAGCGCTCTGTCCTCTGACCACCCGGTGGATGTCGCCATACCCACGACGCCGAACTCCGCCTTGGTGAGCGTGCCGGTCTTGTCGAAGATGACGGTGTCGATGCGGCGGGCTTCCTCCAGAGCGAGGCGATCGCGGACGAGAATGCCGTTTCCGGCGCCGATGGCGGTCGTGATCGCCACCACCAGCGGGATCGCCAGTCCGAGCGCGTGCGGGCAGGCGATGACCAGGACCGTCGCCACGCGCGCCACGACTTCGGCGTCGAATCCGATGGCGATCGTCCAGGCGACGCCGGTGATGGCCGCCACGCCCAGGGCGACGTAGAAGAGCCAGCCGGCGGCCTTGTCCGCCAGGATCTGCGTGTTGGACTTGCTTTGCTGCGCCTGTTCGACCAGGCGCATGATCCCGGCCAGCGCCGTTTCGTCGCCGGTGGCCGTCACGCGCACGCGCAGGCTGCCGGCTCCGTTGATCGTGCCGGCGATGACTCCGGCGCCGGCCCTCTTCCCCACCGGATTGGACTCGCCCGTGATCATCGCTTCACTGACGTCCGACTCGCCCTCCACCACTTCGCCGTCGGCGGGCACACTGGCGCCCGGTCGAACCAGGACGATATCGCCGGTCCGCAGCGACCGGACCGGAACGTGTTCGGTCTGCCCGTCGCCGGTGACACGTTCGGCAGTGTCCGGCATGAGCCGGGCCAGCTCCTGCAGCGCGCCCGAGGCCTGGCGCACGCTGCGCATCTCGAGCCAGTGGCCGAGGAGCATGATGTCGATCAGGGTGACCAGTTCCCAGAAGAAGGTCTCGCCGAAGGAAGTCACCAGCGCCGCCAGGCTGTAGACGAACGCCACGCCGATCGCCAGCGAGATCAGTGTCATCATCCCGGGCTTGCGGTTGCGCAGTTCGGGGACGGCCATCCGCAAGAACGGTAGGCCGCCGTAGCCGAAAACGACGACGGAGAAGAGCGGCGCAATCCATGAGCTGCCCGGGAAAGGCGGCGGGGTGAAGCCGAACCATCCCTGAATAGCCGGGCTGTAGATGAGCACCGGAACCGACAGAACCAGGCAGACCCAGAACCGGCGGCGGAACATCGCC
>CAZMVJ010000271.1:0-2121 GCA_964569445.1 uncultured Anaerolineaceae bacterium
AGGGGCGGGTCTCAGACCCGCCCCTACGATTCTTGGAGATCGGCTGACCGTTCCGACAGGTTCCGACGCGAGGGCCGGCAAGGGCGGAGGAGCGTCGAGGTTGGGCAGGATGCTCTCGCAAGAAGGTCGAGCGTAGGGGCGGGTCTCAGACCCGCCCCTACGATTCTTGGAGATCGGCTGACCGTTCCGCGGTTTGCCGGGGAGCGCCGAGTCAGGCGGAGACCAGCAGGTCCGCATGGGGCGCCGCCAGCGCCCGGTTCTCGGCCTCGGTCAACGCGGACTGGCGAGGCAGATTGCGCACGTATTCCTTGAGTTTCTTGAGATGGACGGCAGGATGCGCCTCGTCCTTCTCCAGCCGGGCGTCATCGTGGCAGAGAACGAGCAGAGGGATGATCTGCCAGGCGTCGCGATCGGGAAGGCGACGGCGCAGGTTCCGCTCGAGGTCGGCGGTCTCGCGTTCGGCTTGATCCAGCAATCCGCGGGCCGGGCCGGGTCTTCCGGAAGGGAGGCCTTTCTTCACCGGTGTCCGCCACAGCTTGTCCTCGCGCCATTCGAAGAAACCGGCTTCGCCGATGGGAATAAGGGCCACCGTCGCCCGCGGCGTAACGAGCGCGTGGCGAGCGCCGAGCAAGTAGTGGTACAGGCTGTGGCGCGCGTCGAGACCCTTTAGGGCGGCGTCGATCACCTGATCGCTGCGGCCTCGCTCGGGCCAGCGGCGCATCTGCATCGTGCCGATCTGGGAGGCGAGCAGTCCCAGCAGCGCCAGCCCCATCGTCAGGCCGAGGTTGTCCGTGGCGCCGAGGGAGAGAATCAAGGCCACGACCATCAGGCCGAGGCCGCCGAAGGAAAGGAACTTGGAGACGCGCCGCAGGCGATCGATGCGGCGCACATTCATGTAGTGCTGCACGCGGGGAACCTCCAAAGGGTAGAAGAGAAGCCGAACACTCTCAGTCGCTCGGCCGGGCCTCGGCGGCAGGCCGCACCAGATATGGCTCCAGGGCGCGGCGCAGCGCCTCCAGCAGGCCGGCTTCGGCGGCGGCGCGGGCGGCGCCGATGGCGTTGACCAACGCCCGCGAGTCGGATCGACCGTGGCCGATAAAGACCAGGCCGTTGAGTCCCAACAGCGGCGCCGCGCCGTACTCGGCGGGGTCCAGGAGCCGACGGACGCGGGCGAAAGCCGGTCGAGCCAGCAGCCCACCGACGGCGGTGAGCGGGCCGGAGGTGATCTCTTCCCGGATGAGCTCCGTCAGGAAGCGCGCCACCGACTCGCTGGTTTTGAGGAAGACGTTGCCGGTGAAGCCATCCGTGACGGCGACGTCGACGGCGCCGGCGTAAATCTCCTTGGCCTCCACGTTGCCGACGAAGTTCAGTCCGCTGGTCGTCAGCAGTGGATAAGTCTCGTGGATCAGGGCCGTTCCTTTGCCCGGCTCCTCACCATTTGAGATCAGGCCGATGCGAGGCGACGGGATGCCGAGGACTACTTGCGCATAGACAGATCCCATGACGGCGAACTGGACGATGTACTCCGCTTTGCAGTCGACGTTGGCGCCGATGTCCAGGATCACGGCCCGCCCACCGCGAACCGGGAAGAGCGCCGTCAGAGCCGGACGGCGAACACCGCGCAGCCGGCCGAGGCGAATCAGGGCGGTCGACATCGCGCCGCCGGTGTTCCCGGCGGTGACGAAGGCGTCCGCGTTACCGGAGCGCAGCATCTCGATGCCGACGGCCATCGAGCTGTCGGCTTTGCCGCGCGCGGCGCGGGCGGCCTTGTCCGTCATTTCGAGGACTTCAGAAGCGTCGGCGATCGAGATCCGACCGGCGCCGTCGGCGCCTTGCTCGAGCAACGGGGCCAATCGAGAGCGCGGACCGGCCAGAATGAGGGGATCGTTCCAGCGCGCGACGGCGGCCCGGGCCGCCTCGATCTCCGGGTGAGGGCGATCATCGCTGCCCATGGCGTCGAGGACGATGCGGGTCACGCGGACCTCCGGGAGGGCGAATCGGCGATGATGGTTGACAGCGAGGACACCGCGGCTATAATACCGCGCTCGGCGACCCGCCGAGGCCCTGCGCTGGTGCTGGAATTGGCAGACAGGCATGGTTGAGGGCCATGTGCCGCAAGGC
>CAZMVJ010000272.1:0-1990 GCA_964569445.1 uncultured Anaerolineaceae bacterium
CGGGCGCCCGCTCGGGCGCCCGATTTCAAAGGCATCGATGGCCGGAGGCCAGGCTCAAGCCGGCTCGTGCTCCTCATCGGAGTCGTCCGGTGCGGGGGCTTCGTCGAGCCCACCGTCGAAGTCTTCGTCCAGCTCGGCGTCGAAGTCTTCCACCTCGGGCGTCGGCGGCGTCGGCTCCGGCGCCGGCGGGCGACCGGCCATCGCCTGCCAATCCAAATCGGTGTATTCGGCCGAGGCGACCCGCTTCAGGCTCAGGCCGATACGCTTGCGCGCCCGATCGACCTTGATGACCCGCAGGGTCACTTTCTGTTCTTCCTGGACGACCTCGTTCGGGTGCTCGATGCGGCGGTCGGACAGTTCCGAGATGTGGATCAACCCTTCGACCTGGTAGCCGTCTTCCACCGTCAGGCTGGCAAAAGCGCCGAACTTCGTCAGCTTGGTGATGACGCCTTCCACCAACTGGCCCTCGCCCAGCTTGCGCGCCAGCTCTTCCCACGGGTCCGGCTCGAGCTCGCGCATCGACAGGCTGATGCGCTTGCGCTCGGTGTCGACCGCCAGGACCTTGACCTGGACATCCTGGCCGACCTCGAGCATCTCGCTCGGATGACCCAGCCGCTTCCACGAAATCTCCGACAGGTGCACCAGGCCGTCGGCCCCGCCGATATCGACAAAGGCGCCGAAGTCGGCCAGCGAGATGACTCGTCCGGTGCGCACCTCGCCCGCTTGCAGCTCACCGATCAACTGTTCTTTCAGGGCCTTGCGCGCTTCCCGCGCCGCCGCCCGCTCCGACAGGATCAACCGGTTGCGGCGCCGGTCGACCTCGATCACCTTGGCCAGGATCGATTCGCCGACCATCTTGCCCCAGCGCTTGTCGGGCGTCTCGCCGTCCGCTCGGCGGCGGCGCGACGGACTGATCTGCGATGCCGGGATGAAGCCGCGCAAATTGCCGACCTTCACGATCAAGCCGCCCTTGTTGTAGCCGGCGACGGTGCCTTCGTAGACCGACTGGTCCTGCTGCAGCGTCTCGGCCCGCGTCCAATCCGTCTCTTCCATGGCGCGCGCGGCCGACAGGACGATGCCAAAGTCGCGGTCGCCGGTACGCACGATGTACACCGCCAGCTCGCGCCCGACGACCAGTTCCGCCCGCTGCTCTTCGGTCATCAGTTCGACCTCCGAAGCGGGGAGCATACCTTCCGACTTGGCGCCAATGTCCACCAGAATGTCGTTGCCGCTGATACGGGCAATCGTTCCGGTTCGGGTCTCGCCCCGGCGGGGCGTATCCATCCCATAGGCTTCCTCTTCCAGGAAGGCATCCATCGGATGGGCTTCGGCGCCCTCCCCCTCCGGCCGCGACGCCGAAGGTGATTCGAGGGGCTCTCGGGTGGGTTCCATGAACGGGATTTTCCTTCTCGACAGGGTCCAACGATTATACGAGGCTCGCCTACTCCTGTAAACGGCAGGTGTTTCCATAAATGCGCTGTACGTGAGATCCGCGATGGAGGCCCCTTCGGCGACGGCGTCGTGCCGATTCACCCCCTCCCCTTCCTTCCCCCTGCATTGGCTTGTCTCGCCACACGGGGGAGGCCCGCAGGGGGAGGGGAGTGATTCAGAGGGGCTGGGGGCCTGTGGCCCCCAGCCCCTCTGAGACTCCATCTCCCTCTCCGCCAAGCACGGAGCACAGGAGGACATCCTCACGGCGGAGAGGCCCACGGGGCTGCTTCGCGAGGGGTAGGGGTGAGGCCGAAGGACGCGAGTCCACCGAACGGAGTCCCAGAGGGTTCGATCGCGGCATGTCTGTCTCAATCCCACCAGGATGCGCGGCCAGAGACCGCCCGCAGGGAACCCCCGGGGTATAATGCCGCGGGAGCATCCGCGTGGGAGTAGTTTTCCCTTTCACCGCCATCGTCGGACAGGAGCGCATGCGACGCGCCCTGATCCTCAACGCCGTCAACCCCCGCATCGGGGGCGTCCTGATTCGGGGCGAGCGCGG
>CAZMVJ010000273.1:0-1941 GCA_964569445.1 uncultured Anaerolineaceae bacterium
GCGATTGTCATTACCTGGAAGGTAATGTGAACGCAAGGCGCAGAGTGCAAGAGACGCGGAGGAAGATGAAGGCGATCGGAGTGGAACCGGAGCGCCTGAAGATGGTTCAGCTGTCATCGGCGATGGGGTTGAAGTTCGCCGAAGAAGCGCAGCGCATGACGGACGAGATGCGCGCGTTGGGCCCGAGCCCCCTGCGGGCGGTCAGCTCAGGAGGGAAGCCATGAGGTGCCTCGGCCGACGGTCAGGCCGCGCTTCAACTTCGAAGCGCGTACGCCGCGAAGGGACATTCTCATGAACTCCGCCTTCTCGATTGGGACTGCTTGCGCGCGAGTCTTAGGTCGTTGGGGTCAAGTCCGACGCCTTCCTACGGAAAGGCCGACGCGACAACATCGACCTGGGACTCCCGGGCGGGCGACGGACATAGAGAAGGCGGAGTACATGACCCCACCCACGGCCATGACCCCGACCCGCAAGCGCAATCCGGATCCGTGGAGGTACGCATGATCATTGCCGAGCAGAAACCCTTCGACGAGATCAAGGGCCTGATCGCCGGCGCCGACAACGTCCTGGTCGTCGGCTGCGGCACCTGCGTGACGGTGTGCTTCGCCGGCGGCGAGAAGGAGGCCGGCATCCTGGCCACCAGTCTGCGCATGGCGACCAAGATCGACGGCGCGCCGCAGGCGGTCACCCACACTACCGTCCAACGCCAGTGCGAGTGGGAGTTCGTCGACCCACTGGCGGCCCAGATCGATCAGGCCGACGTAGTCCTGTCTCTCGGTTGCGGCGTCGGCGTGCAGGCGCTGGCCGAGCGCTTCCCCAAGGCGATCGTCGTGCCCGGCCTCAACACCTCCTTCCTGGGGCAGCCAACCGAACAGGGCGTCTGGGAGGAGCGCTGCGCCGCCTGCGGCTCGTGCATGCTCGGACTGACCGGCGGCATCTGCCCGATCGCCCGCTGCGCCAAGCAGCTCCTCAACGGGCCGTGCGGCGGGTCGCAGAACGGGAATTGCGAAATCGGACACGATACGCCGTGCGCCTGGCAGCTGATCTACGACCGCCTGCAGGCGCAAGGACGTTTGCACCTGCTGATGGATATCCAACCGGCCAAGGACTGGTCGACCAGCCGCGACGGCGGGCCGCGCCGGATCACCCGCCAAGACCTCCGCCTGACGGCGGAGATCTCCGAGTAGGAGACGGCGATGGACGCACCAGCCAGCAACGGCTTCCACTCCGGCTCGCGGCTCGAGCGCGTCTTGCGCGCCGGCCACTTCGCCGTCACCGCCGAGCTCGGCCCCCCGCAGAACGCCGACCCGCAGGTCATCCGCCAGAAGGCGCACCTGCTGGCGGGCGTCGTCGATGCCGCCAACATCACCGACAACCAGACGGCCATCGTGCGCATGTCGAGCGTCAGCGCCGGCGCCATCGCCTTGCAGGAAGGCATCGAACCGGTGATGCAGATCACCTGCCGCGATCGCAACCGCCTGGCGATGCAGTCCGACCTGCTCGGCGCGTATGCCCTCGGGCTGCGCAACGTCTTGTGCCTGACGGGCGACCATCAGTCTTTCGGCAACCATCCGACGGCCAAGAACGTCCACGACCTGGACTCGCTGCAGCTGATCCAGATGGTCGTCGGGATGCGCGACAACAAGACCTTCCAGTGCGGCGACCCGATCAAAGGGCTCGAGCCGCGTTTCTTCGTCGGCGCCGCCGCCAACCCCTTCGGCGATCCGTTCGAGTGGCGTCCGCTGCGGCTGGCGAAAAAGGTCAAAGCCGGCGCCAACTTCATCCAGACCCAGCTCATTTACAACGTGCCGCGTTTCGCCGAGTTCATGGACAAGGTGCGCCAATTGGGAGTCCACCGGGAGGTCTACCTGCTGGCCGGGGTCGGCCCGCTCAAGTCGCCGGGCATGGCCAAGTACATGCGCGACGAAGTGCCCGGGCTGG
>CAZMVJ010000274.1:0-1870 GCA_964569445.1 uncultured Anaerolineaceae bacterium
AGCGTGGCGGCGATGGCGCTGACGGCGATCATCTTGTCGTACTCGGCCATGAACAGCAAGGCGAACTTCATTCCCGAATACTCGGAGTGGTAACCGGCGGTCAGCTCCTGCTCGGCTTCGGGCATGTCGAACGGGGCCCGGTTGACCTCGGCGATGGACGCCAGGAGGAACACCACGAACCCGATCGGCTGGTAGACGATGTACCAGACCGAGGCCTGCCCATCGACGATGGCCTGCAGGCTCATCGATCCGGCCAGCAGGATCGGGCCGATGAAGGCCAGCCCCAACGCCAGTTCGTAACTGATCATCTGGGCCGACGAGCGCATCGCGCCCATTAGCGAGTATTTGTTGTTCGACGACCAGCCGGCCAGGACGATGCCGTAGACGCTGATCGACGAGACCGCCATCAGATACAGCACGCCGACGTTGATCGCGGGCGCCAGGCCGAGCGTGATCGTCCGGCCGAAGAGCTCGATCGGCGGACCGAGCGGGACGACCGCCAGGATGATCAGCGCCGGGACGAGGGTCACGATGGGGGCCAGCACGAAGATTGCCCGATCGGCCTGGGCCGGAATCAGCTCTTCTTTGAAGAACAGTTTGATTCCGTCGGCCACGGGTTGCAGCAGCCCCAGCGGGCCGGCCCGGTTCGGGCCGATGCGCACCTGCATGCGCGCCAGCACGCGGCGCTCGAGCAGGGTCAGGTAGGCGAAACCGGTGAGCAGGGAAACGATGATCAGGACCGAGATGATGACCCACTGGACGAGCAGTTCGGCGGTCATCGATCGGCCCCCTGCCCGGACGTCCGCACCCGGCCGCGCGCCGGGGCCAGCAAGTTCACGCCCGAGCTGCGCGGGACGAGTGCGATTCCCGCCGGGACACTCTCGACGACGGCGGCTTCGGCCATCTCTGTGCGGCTGTCCCACTCGAAAGCGATCCGGTCGCCGTCGGCGATGCCCAACGAGTGCGCGTCGGCCGGGTTCAACTCGACCTGCTGGCGGCTCCGGCGCGGTTCCAGGAGCATCGAAGGCAGGACGGTCGTCCCGCGATCGTACAGCCGGTAGACCGGAACGAAGAGCAGCCCGGAGCCAGGCGCCGGCGCCGGCGGATCAGGCCAGGCGACCTCCACCTTGTTCCCCAGCTCGATGCCCGTCGGCCGCTTGACGCCGAGACCCTGGTGGTTGGCATAGGCCGTCCCGCCGAAGTACAAGTCTTCCCCGCCGACCAGCGGCCACTGCTCGTGGACCTCGGCCAGCGCGGCGTACGAAGTCTGGGCGTAGGCCGGAACGGCGGCGGCGATCTGTTCCATGCAGTCGGCCGCCGACGCCGGGGGTTCGGAGGCGCCCAGCCGGGCGCCAAGGGCGCCGGCGATCCACCAATCCGGACGCGTCTCGCCCAGCGGCGGTACGGCCGGATAGAAGCGCTGGACGCGCCCCTCGCCGGTGGTCAGGCTGCCTTCGCGTTCGACGAAGGACTGCGCCGGAAGCACGACGTGGGCCCGCTCGGCGGTCGCCGTCAGGTAGAGATCCTGAACAACCAGGAACGAGAGCGAGTCGAGAGCTGGCTGCGTCGATGGGTCGTCCCCCAGCGGGTCGCAGGCCGCCAGGTAGGCTGCCTTCGCCTGGCGCAGCGACCCGCCGATATCGTCGGCCGGACGGAGGCCCAGGTCCCACGCGCCCTGGTCGTTGGCACGCGGCCAGACCGCGACCAGGCCCGAGTTGGCCTTCCCGGCATGGCCGGTGGCGGCCAGAAGCGAACCGCAGGCTTCCGCCAGGGCCCGGGTGCCGGCGCCATCCAGGCCTTCTCCGCCGAAGAAGATTACGAGGTCTTGCGCCTCGGCGATGGCGTTGGCGGCCGGCGCCATTTCGGGCGA
>CAZMVJ010000275.1:0-1847 GCA_964569445.1 uncultured Anaerolineaceae bacterium
GGACCGGCGCCTGGAGGAGCCAGTCCTCGGCCGACGAGCCGAGGCCGTGCAGCAGAACAACTTCTCCCCCGCGGTTCAGGACAGCCGGATGTTCGATCCAGCGCGCCCGGCGCGCCCCGCGCGCCCCGCGCCCATCCATCTTGAGTCTCCCTCCTTCAAGGCGACCAAGGCGAAGAGACCTCTTCCATCTGGCGACGGCTCCCTGGTCGAGGCCCGGCCCCGATTGCCTCCCCGCCCTGCCACCCTACACTTCGAACAGCGCGTCCATATACCCGGCGAGCAGCTCACCCACCAGCGGTCGCGTCTCGACCGTCGAAGCCAGCCCATAGACCGGGCCGACGCCGGCGGGAGACTGCGGATTGCCGCGAACCGAGTCTACCGCCTGCTTCAGATCCGCGATGAACTGCTCCTTCACCCCCGGCAGCGAATGGCGCAAGGTCACGCACAGGTGGAACGAGGGCGGAAGGTGCAGCCCGTTGAGGTTCCATCCACGCGACGCCATCGCCTGCAGGACCTGATAGACGTCCATCTTCTCCGATCGCACAGCGATGACGAACAGCGGATCGCCGATGACCTGCAGGCCGTCGATCGAACGCATCCCCTCCTTGATCCAGGCGGCCGTCTCGAGAATCCGACGCGCCGCTTCGAGATAGCCGGCCTCGCCCATCGTCAGCATCGCCGCCCAGCAGGCCGCGCTCAATCCTCCCGGCCGACTCCCCGCCATCGTCGCAGAGAAGTACAGCCCTCCCGGCCAGTCGGTGACGGAGTAAAACTGATACCGGCGAAGCGACTTCGTCCGATAAAGCAGAACGGACGTCCCCTTCGGGGCATAGCCGTGTGGGTGTCGGCGGAGATCGAGGTCACGCCTGGCAGGCGAAAGTCGAAGGAGGGCACCGGGTAGCCCAGCCGTTCGGCCCACGGGAGCAGGAAGCCTCCCAGGCAGCCGTCCGTGTGGAACCCCGCGCCGTGGGCACGCGCCACCTCGGAAAGTTCCTCGATCGGGTCGACGATTCCGTGCGGGAACGGCGGCGCCGAGCCGACGATAGCCACGGTCTGCGGGCTCAGCGCGGCGCGGGTGGCGGCGACGTCGGCGCGGAAATCGGCGCCGACCGGGATCCGCCGCAGGCGCAGGCCGAAGGTACCGGCGGCCTTGTCGAAAGCGGCATGGGCGGTCGTGGGGGCAATGATCTCCGGCTCGGTGATTCCCTTCTCCGCCCGGCCCCAGTCGCGATAGGCCTTCATCGCCAGGAGGATGCTCTCCGTCCCGCCGGAGGTCACCACGCCGCAGACTTCGGCCGGGGGATTCGCCTGGCCGGCCGCCGGCGCGCCGAGCATGGCGGACGTCATGGCGACGATCTCGGCCTCGAACTTGGTGGTACTGGGCCAGACGTCGGCGTGCAGCGGGTTGTTCTGCGACTGCGCGGCGTAGACCTGGTTCAGAAACGCGACGTGCTCTGGGTCGCCGTGATAGACCGCGCCCGACACGCGGCCGACACTCCAGCGCCGGGCCTCGATTTCGCTCATCGCCTGCACTTCCTGCAAGGCCTGCGGACGCGGCACGCCTTCCTTGGGAAGAGCGAATCGCCGCTCAAAGATGTCGCGGTATGGCTTGAGGCTGTGCAGGATCTCCTGATACAGGTCGGCGAAAACCGTCGGATCCATGCCGATCTCCTTCTCCCCTCGGCCCGGGACGATCGCCCCGACGATCTGGTCGCGTAGAAACGTCAGGCCCGCCCCGGCGATCTCCTGCGCCGCCATTAGCATGTAGCGGTCCGGCCGGCCGCATGGCAGGGAGGCGATCGTGTGAAAGACATCGGTCTTCTTGAAGGGGACATGGACCGTAATGA
>CAZMVJ010000276.1:0-1823 GCA_964569445.1 uncultured Anaerolineaceae bacterium
AGCGCAGGTGCGGGCCGGAGCTCAAGCCGTGCAGCTCTTCGACAGCTGGGTAGGCATCCTGAGTCCGGAAGACTACCGGGACTACGTTCAACCCTACTCCGCCAGCGTCCTCGAAGGAGTTTCCCAGGCCGGCGTGCCGGTGATCCACTTCGGCACAGGCACTGCCACCTTGCTGGAGGATATGCGGAAGGCCGGCGGCGACGTGATTGGCGTCGACTGGCGCATCCCTCTGGACCGGGCCTGGGAGCGTCTGGGGCCCTCGGTCGCCATCCAGGGGAACCTTGACCCTGTGGCGCTCTTCGCGCCGCGTCCGGAATTGGAGCGGCAGGTTCGCAGGATCTTGCAGGCCGCGGCCGGCCGTCCGGGCCATGTCTTCAATCTTGGTCACGGCATTCTGCCGGAAACGCCGGTGGAGAGCGCCAAGGCCGTGGTCGAGATGGTGCACGAATTCTCCGTTCGGGAGGCCGCGTGACACCTAACTGGATGGGCCTGGTGACGGCGGCGGCCACGTTCTTCGGCATCTGGATCGGGCATGTCGGCGTGCGCAAGATCGAAGCGGCCTCGCCCAGCCTGTGGCTCCCCGTCCTTAGCGCGCTGGCGCTTGGGGCCGCGCTGGAAATCGGCGCGGCGGCGAGCACGAGTCCTTACCTCTCAGGTGCGCTCGGCATCGTCGGGATGACCATACTGTGGGATGCGCTCGAGTTCAGGCGTCAGGACAACCGGGTCAGGCACGGCCATGCCCCGGCCAACCCGCGAAATCCCCGCCACGCCCGCCTGTTGGCGGAAAGCCGTTCGGCGACCACACGGGACTGGCTCGACCGCGATCCGGTCGGACGGCCGGTGAGTCGCGACGAGGCGTTGGCGTTGGTGCAGAGCAGAGAGCCTACGATATGAATTTCCTCGGCTTGGGTTTGGGCCTATCAACTCTGGGGATTATCGGCCTCGGTTTCGTCTGGGTGATCCGGAGCGAATATCACCTGGGCTATCTGTGGTGGCCATACATCATGGGTCCGGGGATTGGACTCATCGGGGCCTCGCTCTTCATCCGCCCGATGTGGGCCTCGGGCCTGCTTGGCGTGATCGGGGGGTCCATCATTTGGGGGGCCACCGAGTTGAAGGAGCAGGCCGTCCGCGCCGAGCTCGGCTGGTATCCGTTCAATCCCAAGCCCAAGCCTCGGCCGCCGCTCGCCGAGCGGATCAAGAAATGGCCCGCCCCCCATCTATGATTGCCGTCCTCGTCATGGCCTACGGCGGGCCGGACCGGATCGAGGACGTGCAGCCGTACCTGCTCGATGTCCGCGGCGGCCGTCCGATGCCGGCGCCTGCGCTGGCGGAGATAAGACGCCGTTACGAGCTCATTGGAGGGAAGTCACCCATCCTGGACCGAACGAGGGCGCAGGCAGAAGGCCTGCAGCGAGCCCTCAACTCCTTGGGGGGTAACCTGCGGACCTATGTCGGTATGCGCCACTGGCATCCGACGGTGAACGAGGCGGTTGCCTCCATCGCCGCAGATGGCATTCGCAAGGTCGTGGGGCTCGTCATGGCGCCCCATTACTCGCGCATGAGCGTCGAACTGTACTTCAAGAAACTCTCGCGTGCCATCGAAGAGGCGGGGCCGTCGATTGAGATCGAGCGCATAAACAGCTGGAAGGAAGACCCTGGATACCTGGCGGTGCTCGCCGACCGCATTCGGGACGGGCTGAGCCGCTTGCCGGATGGGACACCCGAGGGGGTGGAGCTGATCTTCACCGCTCACAGCCTTCCCGAGCGCATTCTCACCTGGGAAGACCCCTATCCCCAAGAGCTGCAGGTGACCTACAACG
>CAZMVJ010000277.1:0-1812 GCA_964569445.1 uncultured Anaerolineaceae bacterium
TGTAGGCCTGGGCCAGGGGCAGCAGGCCGCCGATGATCGTCCAGACGACCATCAGTAGTGTGCCGGCGCGGTGCGCCTCCCACACCAGGAGGAACGCCCGGCGAATGTTGTGCGCCGCGTCGCGAACCTTGGCTGGCGTCTCGCGCAGCCGGGCCCGCAGGCTGGGTTTCGCTTCGGACATGGGGCGGATGATAACAGACGGGGCATAGCTTCCGGGAAGCTTGTCGGCGTGCCTCTAGCTCGCGGGGAGCTGGTCAGCGGGCGAGCAGCGGCTGAAGGACCTGCTGGATCAGCCAGATGGCGACGGGGAGCAGCACAGCGGCGACGACGCCGCGCAGCGTGCCGGGCGGCCACGGCCAAGTGGGGATGCGCGCCAGAGAGGCGTGTTCGATTTCCAGGCTGGCCATGGTCTTGTTCAAGTCGTCCATGGCCTTCAACTGGCCGGAGTCGATCCGCCGGCGTAGTTCGGCGATGGCGGCCTTCATCCGGCGAGCGCAGTCGGTCAGGAGGTGAGCCTTCTCCTCGGCGAGCAGTCGATGCACCCCCCACAGCGGCCAGGCGAAGACGATCGCCGCCAGGGCGGCGAAGGAGACGGACAAGACGATATTCGCAGAGTTGGTGAGGGGTGAGGTGTAGGCGAACACCCAGGCGTAGTCAATCGCCAATAAGGCCAGGGCGGTGCGCGCCGTCAAACCCGAGAAGACATACAAGGGCTCAAGATGATAGGGATCGACGACAACATAGCGGGCGTGGATCGCGCGCACCCAAGCCAACTGATGGATCGTGTGATAGATCAACGGACCAAGAACAAACCAGATCAGCCCGATGAAGGCGGAAAACTGGGCGAAGGAGAAAGTCGTCGGGGCGACTGCGAAGAGCGGCGCCCAGTTCGGCGTGACGGCTACCAAGATGGGGGCGACCAGGAGACCAAGCAGGCTCGCCAGCCACGTGGCACGCGGAGGCAGGGTGGTCAGGCGCCAGTGGACTTCGCGAGCATCGATGTCTTCGAGGCGCAGCGCCGGGCGGATCCGGTCGAAGGAATGTGTGGCAAATCGATCGAGGTAGTGGATCAGCGCCAGCGCCATCACCGGTTGCAGGAAGATGAAGATATGGGCCGGCGGGATGCCGCTCAAGGCGTAGGCACCCTGGCTTGCCTGAACGACTACGCCTACCACGACAAAAGGCACTCCGGCGAGCAGATAGACAGCCCACGCCGGGCCGGGCAGCCGGTCCACCAAGCGGGTAAGCCAATCGACCCAACTCGGGGAATACGGCGGCACGAAGACGGCTGGTTCCGCCTGGATGGATCGGGCGCTCTTCTTAGCCATGACCGTACCTCTCCGATAGGGCCCCTTCTGGCTGGGCCCGCTGCGCCGGCTAGCCACCGAGAGCTTTCTCGAGGAATACCTGCGCCAGCCAGGCATCAGCGTCAGCCCAAGGGCGGCGGCAGAGTAGTAGACCCAGGCCGGACCGGGCAAACGCTCGAGCCGGTCGACGAAGCGATTGATCCCGCTGGGCAGGTAGGACGGGAAGAAAGGTCCCGGCGGCGCGGCCGAGGCGGATGAGGCCACGCCGGGCGGGGCCTTCCTGGTGGTCGAGATCCGCCTCATCCCAGCACCCGCTGCAGGCCGTACTGGATGAGCCACAGGGCGATCGGGAGGAGGAGAGCCGCCGCCAGACCTCGGATGGTCCCGGGCTCCCATGGCCAGGTGGGAATCCTCTGCAAGGCCGCCCGTTCGATTTCCAGGCTGCTGAGGGTCTTGTTGAGGTCGTCGGCGCCGGCCAGCTTCAGCGTGTCCATCCTGCGCTGCA
>CAZMVJ010000278.1:0-1781 GCA_964569445.1 uncultured Anaerolineaceae bacterium
GTCTGGAGCACCGTCGAGAGCTCGATCTTGGCTTTCTCGGAGGCCTCTTTCAGCCGCTGGAGCGCCTGGCGGTCCTTGCGCAGATCGACGCCCTGATCGCGCTGGAATTCATCGGCGATCCAATCGATCAGGCGCTGATCGAAGTCGTCCCCGCCGAGGTAGGTGTCGCCGTTGGTCGCCTTGACTTCGAAGACGCCCTCACCCACGTCGAGGATCGAGATGTCGAAAGTCCCGCCGCCCAGGTCGTAGACGGCGATCGTTTGTTCCGTCTTCTTGTCCATCCCATAGGCCAGCGACGACGCCGTCGGCTCGTTGATGATGCGCAGCACCTCCAGGCCGGCGATGCGGCCGGAGTCCTTGGTGGCGTTGCGCTGCGAGTCGTTGAAGTAGGCCGGGACGGTGATGACCGCCTGGGTCACCGACTCGCCCAGGTAAGCCTCGGCGTCGGCCTTGATCTTGGCCAGGATCATCGCCGAGAGTTCCGGCGGCGAATACTCCTTGCCCGCCAGCGTCACGCGCACGTCGCCGTTGGCCGCGGCGCTGACCTTGTACGGCACCAGGCCGACCGCCCGCTGCACCTCGGCGTCCGAAAACTTGCGGCCCATGAAGCGCTTGATGGAGAAGATGGTGTTCTCCGGATTGACGATCGCTTGCCGCCGGGCGACCTGGCCGACCATGCGCTCGCCGGTCTTGGTGTTGACGGCCACGACCGACGGGATGAGCCGGCCGCCCTCGGACGAGGGGATGACGGTCGGCTCGCCGCCTTCCATCACGGCGACCACGGAGTTGGTCGTGCCCAGATCGATTCCGATAATCTTGCCCATCGTGATGACTCCTACCTGGCGACGCGTACTCGGGCCGGGCGCAGGACGCGCTCGCCGAGACGGTAGCCTTGCTGGATGACCTCGATGATCTCGCCTTCTTTGTGGTCGTTGCTCGGTTCGTAGGTTACGGCCTCATGCAGGGCGGGGTCGAAGGCGACGCCATCGGCCGGGATGAGTTCGACGCCTTCCGCTTCGAGCAGGGCGGCCAGCTTGCGCTGGATCAGCTCGATGCCGTCCGCCCAGTGGGGGTAGCCTTCGGCCTCCGGCCGCTCGCGCACCGCCCGCCGCAGGTCGTCCTCGACCGGCAGGATCTTGGCCAGCAGGGCGGCAGCCGCCCGTCCGCGGGCTTCTTCTTGATCGCGCTCGATGCGCTTCTTGTAGTTGGCGAAATCGGCGCGCGCCCGCTGCCAGCCGTCGAGATACTCGTCGGCCTTGACCCGCAGCTCGGTTACCTCGGCCTGCAGCGCCGACGGATCGACCTGCTCCCCTCCGGGATCCCCTGCGGGATGCGAAGCTTCATGCGAAGCGCTATCGGCGGGAAGAACCGGCAGCGGCGCCGTCCTCTCGGTTCCGCTCGGGGCAAGACTTTCCTCGGTGAAGATCGACGCCGATTCCATCTCTTCGGCGGATGCCGACGGGACGGGCTGTTCCGCGGGGGCGGCCTCGGCCATCTCCTCGTCCAACGGGGAGAGAGCCTCGTCGTGGTCGCTCTTCTTGTGTTTCGTCACGGGTGCGCCTCGGCCGGCGGGGTTGGTTCGGGATAACCGGCGAATGTCTCGAAGACGAGATCGCTCATCAGCCCGGAAACGTAGCGCACGGTGGAGATCGTCCGGCCGTAGGCCATCCGCGTCGGCCCCAGGACGCCCAGCGCGCCGGTGGCAAACCCGGCCGCGCCATAGCGCGCCAGCACCATCGAGCAGTCGCGCAGTTCCTCCCAGGCGCCCTCGCCCCCGATGA
>CAZMVJ010000279.1:0-1774 GCA_964569445.1 uncultured Anaerolineaceae bacterium
TCCTGCCGCTCGAACCCGACCAACCAGAGTGACGCGCACAACGGCGTGGTCATCCACCAGCAGCAGACGGCTCGTCATGCGACACCTGTGTCGTATCGGCGTAGGGCACGGAAACTTCGACCTGGGTGCCCTCTCCAGGTCGGGAGCGGATGGTGGCCGTTCCTCCCAGCAGCGTGGCGCGCTCTTCGATCCCGAGCAACCCCCAGGCCGGGCGCTCGCGGGAGCCGATCGGCCGAGGGTCGAAACCCCGGCCGTCATCGCTGACTAGCAGATCCAGGCTCTGTTCGCCGAAGCGGACGCGGATGCGGGCCGACCCTGCCTCGGCGTGGCGGATGACGTTGGTCAGCGCCTCTTGCACAATGCGGAAGAGGGCGGTATTGACCGCGCCCGGGAGCGGCCTCGGCTCACCGAAGACCTCGACGGCTATCTTGAGCGCCGTTCGGCCTTGAACTTCGCCGGCGTACCAGCGCAACGCCGCCGGCAGCCCCAGATCGTCGAGATGGGAGGGGCGCAGGTCGGCGATCAGCCGCTGCAGCTCGTTGAGCGAGCGATCCACCAGGCTTTCGAGCTCGCGCAGCCGGTGCGAAGCCTTCTCGGGGTCGGAGGTCAGGCTGGCGCCGACGGCGTGCATCCCCATGCCGATCGCCGTCAGCGATTGCCCCGTCTCGTCGTGCAATTCGCGCGCGATGCGCTGTCGTTCGGCCTCCTGGGCGCCGACGACGCGGCGGTAAAGCTCGCCCCGCAGCGCCTCCCGGCGTTCGGCCTCCCGCAGGCGCTGTGCCTGCAGCACGGCGATCTGCCGCCGTTGTTCAACCTCGAAGGCGCGCAGGAAGCGGATGACAAAGACCGAGGCCACGATCGCCGCCGCGCCGCGCAACATCTGCACCGGGAAGCCAAACAGGTTGAGAAACAGCTCCTGATGGATGACGTCCGACGGAGGCAACGCGCTGGCCTGCGTGAAGAGCTGGCCCACCAGCCCGTACCAGCCGAAGGCGACGGCCGCCCACAGGCAGTCGCGCCCGAATTGCGCCAGCCCGGCCTGGCGGAAGCGGCGCTGCTGCGCCACCAACCCGGCGCTGGCCAGCAGCGAGGACGGGATCGCCAGGCTGTAGCGGGTCCAGACATCGGCCACCACCAGCAGATCCACCGGCGGCGCGTAGCGGCTGCGCATGCTCATCAGCGCGAAACCCCACACGGCGGCCAGAATCAGCGGCACAAGCAGGCTCAGCCGCCGCAGGCGATCGTCGGGCGCCATCAACGAGGCGCCGAAGGCGGCCAACGACAGGAAGGAGAAGGCCAACACCGCCAGTCGGACCGCCTGCCAGGCGACCCAGGCCGGTTCCTGCTGCAGGGAGTGCCCCATGACGGCGAACATCTCTTGCCATTCGTGGAAACCGTGCAGAAAGCCGAAGGCCGCCAGAGGGCGCAACGCATGGCGCAGACGGGTGTCCGAGGCGCGGCCGCCTTCCAGCAAAGGGGCACGGGGCCGGGGAAACCGGACAGATGTCACCGAAATGGAGGGGCGGATGGCGAAGGGACAGACCGGGGGAAGGGTCAATCGCCAATCGCTAATCTCTGATCTTCTATGCTCGCAGAGTCGGAGATTGACGACCGGGACCCCCGACTACACCCGCAGCGCCGTTCCGCACTGCCGGCAGAAGCGGTCGGCGGCGGTGGCCTGGGTGCCGCAGTTGTGGCAGAAAATGGGGGAAGCGTCGACCCGGTCTTCGCGTTCCGCCGGCGGCGCGGGGGTGCGATGGCGCGGCCGCGCCGG
>CAZMVJ010000280.1:0-1737 GCA_964569445.1 uncultured Anaerolineaceae bacterium
GGTTCAAGAGTCAACTGGGAGGATCGGGCCAGCGGAGAAGATCAGGTCCTCTGTTTGCCTCAGCCCCGCCGAATCCGCACCAATCGATATTCTCCCGCCAGCCGGTCCAGCTCGGCTTCCCCGATGCGGCGCGGGTTGATGCCCGCCAGATAGGCTGCGAAGCCACTGGCGATGAGTACCTGCCGAAGTCGGAGACTTCGGTCGGCCGAGTCGCTCACGTCTTCGGCCAGGCCCGACCAGCGTTCATGGGGGAGTCGAACCTCGACATGGGGGTCGGCCAGCAGATTCTGGTACCAGTCACAGCGGCGGCCGAAGCCGGCGGTGCAGTAGACCGCCTCGCCGACCGGGGCGTAGTTGACCGGTGTCTGGCGCGGCAGCCGGCTGCGCCTTCCGGTGTGGGTGAGGACCATGATCCGACCGCCGACGGCGGGCCAGGCATTGATCCACGGGCCCAGGCCGATCCGCCACATCCACAGCATGAATCGATTGAAGGCCTTGAAGAATCGGCGAAGCTTACGGTTTGCGATCGTCACAGGAAGCCGCGGCACGGCGCCTACCTCGGGCACTGCGTTGTCACCCCGCGAAGAGCGCTTCGCCTTCCGCTCCGCATCCTGGCAGGGTGCGGTACAGGACGAACCACGATGGGCGGGGCGATGCCCCGAAGAAGACGTCATTCCCGCGTATCGCGCTTCGCATCCCGGAGGGGAAGCGGGAATCCAGGAGGAGCAAGGCCCTGGGCCCCCGCTTTCGCGGGGGCGACATCAAGCGAAGGCGTCATTCCTCTCCGGATTGACGTTCCCTGACGGCCCCCCCAGCCGGAGCTTCAGGTTCAGGCGGCAGCCAGCTGGACCCGGGTCGCCTCGAGCCGCGCCCGCAGGGTCTTGGCG
This sequence comes from uncultured Anaerolineaceae bacterium, assembly GCA_964569445.1. Taxonomy (GTDB): domain Bacteria; phylum Chloroflexota; class Anaerolineae; order Anaerolineales; family E44-bin32; genus DATEVL01. The sequence goes on from CAZMVJ010000280.1 coordinate 888, forward strand.
ACCTCGGTCATCATCGTCAGGCCGTATTCGGGGTTATCCTGGCACAGCCGGCGTAATCCCTCGCCGTCGATCTCGACCAGGCGGCCGGCGGTGCGGGCGATGCCTGTGGCCGTCAGCACATGGGGTTCCAGCAGGGCCGACCAGGCCATCAGGTCGCCGCCGACCAGCGTATCCACGACCACCGCCTTCCCGCTGCCCAGCGTGTGGACGATATCGACCGAGCCGGATTCGAGCATCATCAGCTTCCGGGCGGGCATCCCTTCCTCGAAAAGACGCTGGGCGGCGTCGAAGGGCCTTTCCGAAGCCAGCATCGCCACCTGCTTGAGCAGGTCGTCGGTCGCTCCGGCGCAGTGGGCGAAACGGCGCAGCCTCTCGGGTGAAATCATCTTGCCTCCCTGTCCTGGGCGAGCACGGTCAGCACCCGTGCCGCAGCGCTGGGCACGGCCGCCTCGACGGCGGCCGTCATTTCTTCCCCGAAGGTCTCGACGTCCTCGGCCTCGATGGCGATGATGCTCAACCGATCATCCGCCGGCAGCCGGGCGCCGGTGCGGCGGCCGAAGGCCAGCGCCGTCGGCAGGTTGACATCGTGAGAAGAGGCGGAATGCTGCGTGCGCATGTCGCGCGGATCGAGCGTCAGGACGGTCCCCGGCGGCCGGCCGCTGCGGATGGCGTCGATCAGGATCGCCCGGTCGAAGCCGATCATGCGCTCCATCAGACGCAGGCCGCCGCAGGTCTCCTCGGCCACTTCGATATCCTCCCGCCCGCTCAGAGCGGCACGCACCTGACGCGCCACCCGCAGACCGACGGCGTCGTCGCGCAGCAGTGAATTGCCGAGGCCGATGATCAGGGT
>CAZMVJ010000281.1:0-1734 GCA_964569445.1 uncultured Anaerolineaceae bacterium
GCCCCCCGGTGCGCCGCCAGCCAGGCGGCGCAGTTTTCGTCGTGACCCATCATCATGTCCGCCGCCAGGATCGCCTTGCGGATCGACTCCTCAAGCGGATTGGTGATGGCACAGGTCATCCCGCTGGCGATGGCCATCGCCAGGAAGGCGGCGTTCAAGGCCGGCCGATCGGGCAGACCGAAAGAGATATTGGACGCCCCGCAGATCGTGTTGACCCCCAGGTCGCCGCGCACGCGGCGTACGATTTCGAAAAGCGACGGGCCGGCGCTGCGCATGGCTCCGATCGGCATCGCCAGGGGGTCGATCAGGACGTCCTGGCGCGGGATCCCGAAGGACTCGGCCCGCTCGACGATCTTCTTGGCCACGGCAAACCGCACCGCCGGATCTTCGGAGATGCCGGTCTCGTCGTTGGCGATCCCGATCACCGCCGCCCCGCGCTGGGCCACCAGGGGCAGGACGATCTCCAGCCGCTCGTCCTCGCCTGTCACCGAATTCACCAGGGGCTTCCCCTGGTACGCCGCCAGGCCCGCCTCGAGCGCCTTGACGATCGACGAATCGATCGACAGCGGCGTCGCGACGACCGATTGCACCACGCGCACCGCCTCGGCCAGCAGCGCCGGCTCATCGATCAGCGGGATGCCGGCGTTCACGTCCAGGACTTGCGCCCCGGCCTCGGCCTGCGCTCGGGCGTCGGCCCGTACCCGTTCGAAATCGCCGGCGGCCATCTCGGCCGCCAGCTTGGCGCGGCCGGTGGGGTTGATCCGTTCCCCGATGATGACGAAAGGCCGATCCGGACCGATGCGCACTTCCCGGGTCGGCGATCGGATGATGGTCTCCATGGAACTCATGCCTCCGCGCCGGAAGTCAGGCCGACCGCGCTCGACACCCGGCGCGGCAGCAGCCCGGCGGCTTCGATGATTTCGGCCACCAGCTCTTCCTGCCGGTAGGCCATGACGTGCACCCCACGCACGCCTTCGATCTGGCGGACCTGCTGGATGATCTCGATACAGAGACGCTTTCCCTCTTCACCCTCCCGCTCGGAGGGGACGCCGCGCAGGCGTCGGATGATCTCATCCGGGATGGCGACTCCGGGGACGTGTGAACGCATCCACTCGGCCGCTTTGGCCGAACGCAGCGGCCCCACCCCCACCAGGATGGCGGTCTTCTCATGCAGGCCGAGATCACGCACGCGCCGCAGGAACGCTTCCAGCCGCGGCAGGTCGAAACAGAACTGGGTCTGGATGAACTCGGCGCCGGCCTCGACTTTTTTCGCCAGCCGGCGAGCCCGCTCCTCGAAGGGAGGCGCGAACGGGTTCTCCACCGCGCCCAGGAAGAAAGCGGGGGTGGCTTCGAGGGCGCGGCCGCTCAGAAACCGTCCCTGGTCGCGCAGGGCCCGCGCCGTCCCCAGCAGCGTGATCGAGTCCAAGTCGAAGACCGGTTTGGCCTCCGGCTGATCGCCCGCCTGCACGCCGTCGCCGGTGAGGCACAGCACGTTGCGCACGCCCATCGCCGCCGCGCCGAGCAGATCCCCCTGGATGGCGATACGGTTGCGATCGCGGCAGGACACCTGCAGGACGGGCTCGTAGCCGGCGCGCGTCAGCAGGGCGCAGACTCCCACCGACGACATATGGACGTTGGCGCCCGAAGCGTCGGTGGCATTGATGGCGTCGCACACCGAAGCCAGCACCAGCGCCCGATCGTAGACGGCCTGCGGGTCGGCGCTGTCCGGCGGGT
>CAZMVJ010000282.1:0-1711 GCA_964569445.1 uncultured Anaerolineaceae bacterium
ACGAAGTGCACCGCATCGTCGGGGCCGCCGCGGAAGCCAAGGTCGTCCTGCGTCTGCTTGGTTCGCTGGCCTTCCAACTCCACTGCCCGGAATTCGGAGGCTTGCAGGCCAAAATGGGACGGGCCTACACCGACATCGACTTCGCCAGCTACGGCCGGCAGGCGAAACGGGTGAGCGAACTCCTGGCGCGCCTCGGCTACCAGGAGAACCGCGAAATCTTCGTCGTGACCGAAGGCTCGCGGTCCATTTTCGAGAACCCCTCCAATCGGCTGCACGTCGACGTGTTCTACGAGAAGCTCGATTTCTGCCACGTCATCCCGTGGAACGGCCGGCTGGAGGCCGACTCACCGACCATTCCGCTGGCCGAGATGTTCCTGGAGAAGATGCAGATCGTGCAGATCAACGAGAAAGACGTCATCGACACGATCATGCTGCTGCTGGAGCATCCGCTGGGCGCCGCCGACCACGAGGCGATCAACATGGACCGGGTGGCCGGCCTGTGCGGATCCGATTGGGGTCTGTGGCGCACGGTGACGATGAACCTCGACAAGGTCGGGCGGCTGGCGCAGGGCTACCCGCAACTCGAGCCGAACGACAAGGTCCGCGTGAGCGAACAGGTCCAAGCGGCCGTGGCGCGGATCGAAGCCGAGCCGAAGTCGGTGGGCTGGCGGCTGCGCTCGCGTGTCGGCGACCGGGTGAAGTGGTACAAGGACGTGGACGAGGTGCATTGACGTTAGGCCGATGACCCTACCTTACGTGCCATCCTTCTCCCTCAAGAACCCTTCCCTCCCCCTGGCCAGTACCCTGTCGTGCGAGATGGCGTGGCTACAGGGGGAGGGGTCGGGGTGGGGGTTGGGGAGTGACGACTTGGGACCCAGTGTCGATTCGATCTCCATGGAGATTGGGCCATGACAACCCTCGTGCGCGAGCTGATGCGATCCGGCCTGATCACCTGCGCCAAGGGGATCTCCCTGGGAGAGGCGGCGGCCCTGCTGACCCGCCATCGGGTCCATGCGCTGGTCGTCGTCGACGACGCCGGCCGCCCGGCCGGCATTCTTTCGGATTTCGACCTGCTGGCCGGTGAGTGGCTTTCGGCCGACGCCGAGAGCCTGGCGGCGATGCGGAGCATGACGGCCGGCGAGCTGATGTCCACTCCCCTGAACACGATCGAGGCCGATCGCCCGATCCGGGCCGCCGCCGACCGGATGCGCGACCGGGCGCTGCACCGCCTGATCGTGACGGAGGACGACACGCCGGTCGGCGTGCTGTCGCTCTCCGACTTCGTCGCCCACCTGGCGGCGCAGGAGCCGCCGGAACGGGCGACGGTCGGGGACGTCATGTCCTACGCCATGCTGGTCTGCCGCGAAGAAACGCCCGCTCTGGAAGTGGCGCGCGGCCTGACCGACACGCGCTTTCGCTCGGTCGTGGTCGTCGACGCCGGCGGCCGGCTGCGCGGCATGATCAGCGTCGGCGACTTCCTGGGATGCATCGACGGCGAGGCCTGCACCGGGAAGACCGCCGCTCAGATCATGCACCGCGCCTCGACCGTCCGCCGGGAAGCGACGCTGCAGCAGGCAGCGACGCAGATGATCGAGCATCACCTGCACCGGCTGGTGGTCGTCGATCCGGATTCGCCCGAGGCTCTGCCGCTGGGGATCATCTCGAGCTACGACATCGTCAACGAGATGGCCCGCCCGGGATCCGTCTGGCG
>CAZMVJ010000283.1:0-1661 GCA_964569445.1 uncultured Anaerolineaceae bacterium
CCCTGTGTTGGTTCCGCTGACAGACAGTGGACTCAGGGGTCCCTCGGAATGACATGGCCGAGGGAGCCCGCCCCTTTTTGTCATTCCGAGCCCCGGGCACCGGGGCGAGGAATCCCCGAGGCGCGCTGAGCCTAGAGAAAGCCCGGGTGGTCTCTCGCGCCCGCGCGGAACAAAATTGGGTGATCATGGGGATTCCTCGGTCGCCCTGTGTTGGTTCCGCTGACAGGCAGTGGACTCAGGGCTCCCTCGGAATGACATCGCGAGAGGGGGTCCCGCTCTCCACTGTCATTCCGAGGAGGCCGGCACGGCCGACGAGGAATCCCCAAGGCGCGCTTGACGAGGAGGCGACGGATCGGATTGAAACCCACCCGAGGTCGCCCTTCGATGGGGCCAACACGGGTGAGAGGCCCTTCTGCTTGTCACCGACCACTGACCACTGACCACTGACCACTATCTCCAGATCTCCCCATACGCGTGGTCTCCAGTCAGACGGCGTCCTTCGGTGAAGCGGTTCAACGTGAAGGCGGAGACATCGACCGTCTTCGGCCGGCCGTCGACGATCCACTCAGCCATGCAGGCGCCGACGGCCGGGGCGATCTTGAACCCCGTCCCACTGAAGCCGCAATCGAGGAAGAACCCCTCCGGGCCCGCCGGACCGAGGATGGCGCGCTGGTCCGGTGTCAGCCCGTCGTAGCCGCCGTTGGCGCTCTGCAAGGAGCCTCGGTCCATCCCTGGGATGCGTCGGCAAATCCGTTCGACGGCCCGGTCGACGAAGTCGGATTCCGGCTGCTCGCCCGCCGCGTCCGGAGACAGACCCAGCGGATTGCCGTCTTCCAGCCCGACCAGAGTCAGCCCGCCGGTTTCAGGGCGGAAGTACATCAGGTTGATGAAATCGATGACCGTCGGATGGGTCAGACCGAGGTCCTTGGGGCGCCGCAAGAACGCCGTGTCGTGCTTCCAGGTCGTGATCGGGAGGTCGAGGCCGGCGAAGGAGCCGACCTCGCGCGCCCAGGCGCCGGCGGCGTTGACGACGATGGGAGCCTCGAACAAGCCCCGGGTCGTCTCGACGCCTCGGACCCGGCCCCCCTGCGTCGCGACACCGGTCACCTGGACTTCCTGCTCCAACCGGGCGCCGCCGGCGCGCGCCGCCGTCATCAGGGCGGCGGCGGAGCCGGTCGGGTCGGCATAACCGGACTCCGGCTCGTAGGCCGCCACGTCGAAATCGTCGGTGTAAAACGACGGCGCCAACCGCCGTACGTCGTCGGCGGTCACCACCAGGCTGGGGATGCCGAGCCGCTGATGCATGGCGACGTTCGCCCGCAACTGCGGCGCGTGGTCCGCTGCCACGAACTGCAGGAACCCGGTGCGGGTGAAACCGCATTCCCCGCCGACGATCTCGCTCCAATTGCGGAAGATCTGATAAGACGACCAGGCCAGCGCCGACTCGGGCTCGAGGTCGTAGTGCATTCGCACCAATCCGCTCGACCGCCCGGTGGCGCCGGCAGCGACGAAACGTCGCTCCAGGACAAGCGGCCGCAGGCCGCGCCGGGTCAGATGGAAGGCGAGGCTCGCTCCGTGGATGCCTCCGCCGATGATGATGACGTCCGCAGTCTCGGCCACGTTACTCCTCTGTGGGCTGGCCACTACGCCAGGTTCGCAGC
>CAZMVJ010000284.1:0-1579 GCA_964569445.1 uncultured Anaerolineaceae bacterium
ACAGTCGGTGACATCGTAGACGTAGCCGTCGAAGGCGACGAAGCAGCGCGTGCCGCGCTCGCCGGTCTGACGCTGAAGTTCGCGGCGGGTTACGGGGTGTTCGTCGGTCATCGTCCGGGCTCCGGCTGGATTCTCTCACGGCTTGGCGGTCCATGGCACGCACCAGCTCGCAGGCGTGGCGGCGGCGTAGAATGGCAACTGGTCGCCTGGCCGGAGGGCGGTGATGCAATACCGAGAATTGGGTCGCACCGGATGGAAAGTCTCGACCGTCAGTTTCGGGGCGTGGGCCATTGGCGGCACCTGGGGACCGGTCGACGATGCCGAATCGCTGGCGGCTCTGCACCGGGCCGTCGATCTGGGCGTCAACCTGTTCGATACCGCCGACGTTTACGGGGACGGCCGCAGCGAGCGATTGTTGGCCCGGCTGCGCCGGGAGCGGCAGGAGCCCATCTTCATCGCCACCAAGGCCGGGCGCCGGCTGGATCCGCATCTCGCCGGCGGATACGACCGCCCCCATCTCACGGCCTTCGTCGATCGCAGTCTCAAGAACCTGGCGGCCGAATCACTCGATCTGCTTCAGCTCCACTGCCCGCCGACCGACGTCTACTATCGCCCGGAGGTCTTCGGCATCCTGGATGACCTGACGGCGGCGGGCAAGCTGCGCCACTACGGCGTGAGTGTCGAAAGAGTGGAGGAGGCCCTCAAGGCGATCGAGTACCCGCACGTACAGAGCGTCCAGATCATCTTCAACATGTTCCGTCATCGACCGGCCGAGCTCTTCTTCGAGCAGGCCGGCAAGCGCCGGGTTGGCATCCTGGCGCGCGTCCCGCTGGCTTCCGGGTTGCTCACCGGCAAGCTCGGACCGGGCAGCACGTTCGCCGCGGACGATCACCGCAGCTTCAATCGCCGGGGGCAAGCCTTCGATCGGGGCGAGACGTTCTCGGGCGTCGATTATCCCGCCGCGCTGCAGGCCGTCGGCGAGTTGCAGGCTGCCTGCCCGTCAGAGACGAGCATGGCCCAGTTTGCCTTGCGGTGGATCCTGATGTTCGACGCCGTCACCTGCGCCATCCCCGGCGCCAAGCGTCCGGCGCAGGTCGAGGAAAACGCCTCGGCCGCAGACTTGGCCCCACTCTCCGCCGAGACGATGGCCTACGTGCGCGCCGTCTACGACCGGCGCCTCCGCGATCTGGTGCATCACACGTGGTAGCCCGACCGGCGCCGGCCGCCGCTCGAGATCCGGGCGTGCTGGGCATGGCGCTCATCGGCCTGGCAGGGGCCATGACAACCTTCCTCGTTTTCGGTCCATCGCTGCGGTTCTGAGCAAACTCCTCCGCCATCGCTCGATATGAGTCAGACATCTATATTGACACTCATCAATATAGATGATAGGCTGGGGACAGCATGGCCGCCGCCACGATCGCAACCGAACGAACCTTGGGCGAGCGCTGCAGTGTTCTGCCGAGAGACCGCCGCCTGCCGCCGCGCCAGGCGCTTCGCCTGGCGCACGATCTGCGGCTGCTGGGTGATCCGGTGCGCCTGCAGATCCTCGACCTGCTGGCCAGCCGCCCGGGCGAGGTGT
>CAZMVJ010000285.1:0-1561 GCA_964569445.1 uncultured Anaerolineaceae bacterium
CCGGGAGTCACCACGCCCAGGTCCTCGGCGATGAAGGGCAGGCCTCCCAGCGCGTCGCGCAGAGCCTCCAGCAGAGCCGCGCCCGGTCCAGGCACCCAGCGCCCGGCGGCGGCCGTCTCGGAGCCGGCCGGGACCTCCCAGTAGGCCTCCAGGCCGAGGAAATGATCGATCCGCACGATGTCGACCTGCCGGGCCAACCGGCGCACGCGCTCGATCCACCAGCGAAAGCCGTCCTGCGCATGCCGTTCCCAGCGGTAAATCGGGTTGGACCAGAGCTGTCCCGTCTCCGAGAAGTAGTCGGGTGGAACGCCGGCAATGACCAGCGGGCGGCCGTCTTGGTCGAGGTCGAAGAGTTCGGGGTTGGCCCAGACGTCGGCGCTGTCGCCGGCGACGTAGATCGGGAGGTCGCCGATAAGGTCGACCTTCAGGCGCGCGGCTAGATCGTGCAGCGACGACCACTGCGACCAGAACCAGAACTGCTGGAGCGCGTGATCCTCGATCTGTGGACCCAATGATTGTTTCGCCGTGGCCAGCGCCTTCGGATCCCGCCGGACCAGCTCGGGTTCCCAGTCGGTCCAGGGTGCGCCGGCATGGGCCTGCTTGAGGGCCGCAAACAGGGCGAAGTCATCCAACCAGTCGCGCTGCGCCTCGCACCACGACTCGAAGGCATCTCGTTCCGGCCGCCCGCGGCTGCGCCAGCGATCGGCGGCCAGCAGCAGCCGGGCGCTCTTGTAATCGTGGACGACGGGGTAATCGACCAGCGTCGAGTTGGTGGGGATGTCATCCAGGTCGTGCTTGCCGAGCCAGCCCTGCTCGGCAAGATCGTGCAGGCTGATGAGAAGCGGGTTGCCGGCGAAGGTCGACGGAGATTGATAAGGCGACCAACCTGGACCGGCCGGTCCCAGCGGGAGGAACTGCCACATGCCGCAGCCCGCTTGGTGGATCCACGACAACCAGTCGCGAGCTCTCCTCCCGAGATCTCCGATCCCTTCCCCGCCGGGGAGGCTCGTGATATGGAGCAGCACACCCGCCGAGTGAGACAGGCTCAACCGCCTCGGGCCCGTGAGGCGCGCACCGTTCGCCGGTAGACGGCGGCATAGGCCTTGGCCGATTTCTCCCACGAGAAGTCTCTGCGCGCGGCCCGATGCTGCAGGGACCGCCAGGCGCGGGATTCCCGGTGGAGATCAATCGCACGGCGGATCGCCCCCGCCAAGGCTTCGACGGAGGGCTCCTCGAAGACGAACCCGGTGCCGTTCCCGGCGGCGTGGTCCCGGACGGTGTCGCGCAGCCCGCCGGTGGCGCGGACGATCGGAACGGCGCCGTAGCGCATGGCGATCATCTGGACCAGGCCGCAAGGTTCGTAGCGCGACGGCACCAGGACCATGTCCGACGACCCGTAGAGCCTACGGGAAAACGGCTCGTCGTAGACACCGCGGAATCGCAGCCGGCCCGGATGTCCTTGTTCGAAGGAAGACGCCATCGCCTCCAACTTCGCCTGGCCGGTGCCGAGCACGACCGCCCGCCAGGGCTTGTCGAGCAGAGTTGCCAGCGCCTGCAGCAC